>VFZP01000395.1 GCA_016871115.1 Acidobacteriota bacterium | reverse complement strand
ACGCAAAATCTCCTCCACGTCATACACCGCGCCGCCCCACGCGCCGCCCGACACATCCTGCAGCGCCGCCCAAAGCCGCGTGTCGTCCGGCAAACCCACGTCCGCCGCCAGATCCCGTCGCACCGGCCGCGCGGCCAGCATCGCCGTGCCGGACTCGACGGTACCGTCCGGCCCCAACACATTCACCGTGCCTTCGAGGCGATTTCGGTCCACCGTGATCTGCACCGTGTCGCCATCCTGGATCTTGCCGATGGGCCCGCCCGCGAGCGCCTCCGGCGAGACGTGACCGATACACGCGCCCGTGGACACGCCGGAGAAGCGCGCATCGGTGATCAGCGCCACCTGCTTGCCGAAGCTCAAGTGCTTGAGCGCCGACGTGATCTGATACGTCTCCTCCATGCCTGACCCGAGCGGCCCGCGGCACATCAAAACCATGATGTCGCCCGCCTGGATCTTCTGTCCCTTGATCGCCGCAATCGCATCGCGCTCAGCAAGAAACACGCGCGCCGGCCCGGTCTTGCGGTAGATGCCGTCGGAGTCCACCACGGAAGGATCGATCGCCGTGCTCTTCACCACCGAACCTTCCGGCGACAGGTTCCCCACCGGGAAACACACCGTGGGCGTCAACCCCGCGCGCCGCGCCGAATCCGGATCCATGATCACGACATCCGGGTCCACCCCGTCGGCCGCGCGCAGCGACTCGCGCACTTTCACGCGCCGTTCTGACTGCTCCCAACAATCGAGCACCGCGCCCAGCTTTTCGCCCGACACCGTCAGCGCGTCAAGCTCCAGTAGCCCCATGCGCCGCAAGTGCAGCATCACCTCAGTCACGCCGCCCGCCATGTACACCTGCGCCGTCATGAAGCTCCGCGGTCCGTTGGGCAGCACATCCACCAGCCGCGGGACTTGCCGGTTCACACGGTTCCAGTCTTCCACCGTGGGTCGCGCCAGGCCCGCCTGATGCGCCACCGCCGTAAGATGCAGAATCAAATTCGTGGACCCGCCGAACGCCGCGTGAATCACCATCGCGTTGTGCAGCGCCTTGGGCGTCAACACATCGCGCGTCGTCCTGCCTGCCTTCCCCATCGCCAGCACCGCGCGCGCCGAGCGCCGCCCCATGTCAAGCCAAATCGGATGGCCCGAAGGCGCCAGCGCCGCATGCGGCAGCGTCATTCCCAAACCTTCGGCCACCACTTGCGACGTTGCCGCGGTGCCGAGAAACTGGCACCCGCCGCCCGGCGACCCGCACGCCTTGCACGCCGCCTCAGAGGCGTACTCCAGCGTCACGTCTCCATGCGCAAAGCGCGCGCCCAGCGTCTGCACCTTGCCCGCGTCCTCGCCGCCTTCGGCCGCCAGCGTGACGCCGCCCGGCGCCAGCACGGTGGGGAAATCGTGCATCGACGCGAGCGCCATCATCATCGCCGGCAGGCCCTTGTCGCACGTTGCCACGCCGATAATCCCCTTGCGCGTGGGTAGCGAGCGGGCCAGGCGGCGCAGCACCATCGCTGCGTCGTTGCGGTACGGCAAGCTGTCGAACATGCCCGGCGTGCCTTGCGTGCGCCCGTCGCACGGGTCCGTGCAATACGCGGCAAACGGCACGGCGCGCTGCGCGGCGAGTTCGCGCGCGGCGGCCTCCACCAGCAGATGCACTTCAAAGTGGCCCGTGTGGTAACCCAGCGCGATCGGCTTACCATCCGGCTCGCGCAGGCCGCCGTGGGTGGACAAGATCAGGATGTCGTCGCCCGACATGCGCGACGGATCCCAGCCCATCCCCGCATTCTGTGTCCAGCCGAAAAGATCGCCGGATGGGCGCTGCAGCAGCATCTCCGGAGTGATGGGCAGCGCGCCGGTGGGGCCTGCGCCGCGGCTGCGGATGTTGAGTAGCGAAGGGTCGTCGGAGTCGAAGATATTCATAACGTGAAGTACCAGTGTAAACTGGGGATTTGAGCGTCACTGCCATCTACCCGGGCTCTTTCGACCCGCCCACCCACGGACATCTCGATCTGATCCGCCGCTCGTCGCGTCTGTTCGACAAGCTGGTGGTGGCGATTCTGCGCAACGACGCCAAACAGCCGCTGTTTTCGATGGACGAGCGCCGCGTGATGCTCGAAGAGTGCACTCGCGACATCGCCAACGTGGAGATCGGCTACTTCCAGGGTCTGCTGGTTGAGTATGCCGCCCGCCGCGGCGCGCGCGTGTTGATCCGCGGCATCCGCGCCGTCTCCGACTACGAGTATGAATTGCAGATGACCAGCATGAACCGCCATCTGCAGCCAGACATCGAAACCGTGTTCTTGATGGCCAGTGAGCAGTATTCGTTTATCAGTTCCCGGCTGGTGAAAGACGTCTTCCGGCTCGGCGGCGATATATCCGGACTGGTTCCACCCACCGTCGAAGCCGAGCTCAAATCGAAAATCACCCAGGAGCTGCCCAAGTCATGACCTCCACCATCCCGGCCCTCGCCGAGCGCGTTGGCCTCATCAGCGTGTCTTCCACTGTGAAGGTTTCCGCCGAAGCGGGCCGCCTCAAACGCGAGGGTGTTGACGTGGTCGACTTCGGCGCCGGCGAGCCGGACTTCCCCACGCCCTCCAACATCAAGCAGGCCGCGATTCAGGGGCTCGCCGACAACTTCACCAAGTACACGCCCGTCGACGGCACCTTGGAATTGAAGAAGGCCATTGTGGACCGTCACGTGGCGGACTTCGGCACGGGCTACGCCGTCAACGAGTGCGTCACCACGGTGGGCGGCAAGCACATCATCTTCGAACTGATGCAGGTGCTGATCAACCCGGGCGACGAGGTGATCATCCCGGTGCCGTATTGGGTGACTTACGCCGACGTGGTGAACTTCGCCTACGGCAAGTGCGTGTTTGTTGATCCGGGCGAAGCCACGGGCTTCAATGTCAACGCGGAGATGATCGCCCGGCAAATCACGCCGAAGACCAAGGCGATTTTCATCAACTCGCCGTCGAACCCGAGCGGCGCGGTGCTGAGCGACGCCGAGTTCATCAAAATTTTCGAGATCACCAGCCAGCGCGGCATCTGGCTGATTACCGACGAGTGCTATTGCCACTTCCTCTACGGCGCCAAGCCGTTCTCGATCGCCAGCGTGCCGGGGGCCAAAGACACGGTGTTGGTGGCGGGCTCACTATCGAAGACCTACGCGATGACCGGCTGGCGCATCGGCTTCGGCCTCGGACCCAAGCCCGTCATCGACGCAGTGATAAAGTTGCAGAGCCATATGACGTCGAATCCCACGTCCATCGCGCAGAAAGCCGCCATTGAAGCGCTGCGCGGCCCGCAGGACTCGGTCCAGCAAATGCTGGGCGAGTACCGCACGCGCCGTGAATTTGTGGTGAACCGCCTGCGCCAGATTTCCGGTGTGACGTGCCAGGACCCGATGGGGGCGTTCTACGCGTACCCCAACATGAGCACGGCGTGGAAGAACAAGGGCATCGCCTCGTCGCTGGAGTTTGCCGAAAGACTGCTGAGGGAAGCACATGTGGCCGTGGTTCCCGGCGAGGCATTTGGCACGCAGGATCATGTGCGCATCTCCTATGCCACGTCGATGAAGGAACTCGAACGCGGCCTCCAGCGGATTGACGACTTCATTCAGAAATAGGATCTATGCAACCCACCCGTCTCGAACCCCGGTTCGTAGAACGCGTCTGGGGCTCGCTGCTAACCGAGCCCTGGTTCCCCAATCGTGAATGGGCGCCGGCGATCGGTGAAGTATGGTTCGACGCAGGTCCGCTGCTGATCAAGTTTTTGTTCACGGCGGAATGGCTCTCGGTGCAGGTGCACCCGGATGACGCCTACGCCGCGCAACAGCATCAGGGCTCGCGTGGAAAAACAGAGATGTGGTACGTGCTCGACGCCGAGCCCGGCGCCAAGCTCGCCGTCGGCTTTGAAAAGCGCCCGCCCGATGCGCGCGCCGCGGCACAGGATGGCTCCATTGCGGACTACCTGCAGTGGCACACGGTGTCTCGCGCGCAGACGTATTTGGCCCATGCCGGCACCGTCCATGCGCTCGGGCCAGGCCTGCGCGTGCTGGAGATTCAGCAGAATTCCGACGTAACCTACCGGCTGTTTGACTATGGCCGCCCGCGCGAGTTACATCTCGATCACTCCCTTGCCGTGCTGGACTATGACCGTCATCCCGGCCCGGAAGCGCGCATCGATATCGGCAATGGCGGCGTGCGCGTGGCGGCCTGCGCCTACTTCGTGACCGAACAGTGGGGAGTGACCCCGGACCACCCGCGCTCGTGGGACCGCGCCAGCACCGTGATTCTCATTGACGGCACGGGCAGCATCGGCGGCCAGCCGTGCCGGCTCGGCGAAGTGTGGCAGTTGCCCGCCGGCGCCGCGGTGGAAGGCTCGCTCTCCCTGCTGCGCACGTATGAGCCGGCGTAAGGCGTCAGCCGATCCCCAACTCGTCGGCCCGCTCCAGCACCGAGCCGCACTCGCGGCACAACACGGCGAGGCAATCCTTGCACACCAGCGGACGCGCGGCGGCGGCGCGGCACTCCGGACAATAAAACGCACTCGGCCGGTTTTGTCTCTGCTGCTCGTCGCTCATCTTTCGATTATCGCCACGGGTTGCCTACGCATTCAGACGGCCGAGCCGGCCATCGGTGAAGCCTTCGTCGCGCCGGCCACGCTCGAAGTGCGCGAAGAGATCGCGCCGCGCGCCAAGGTGGCCGCGCGGTTAGCTCATGGCGCACGCGTGGAGATTCTCGCGCGCCAGCATCGCTTCGCCAAGGTGCGCGTGCCCTATGGCGGCGCTTCCGGCTGGACTGACGGCCGCCAACTTCTCACCGCCAAGGGCATGGCGGTGTTTCGCGCCGAAGGCGAGCGCGCCGCGCAACTCCCGCCGCAGGGAACGGCCACGGCCGCCGAGCCGGTCAACGTTCACATCTCCCCCAATCGCGCCTCGCCCAGTTTTCATCGCCTAGCCGAAGGCGACCCGGTGCGCATCGCCACGCGCGTGGTGCGCGGCCGTGGTCCGTACGCACCACCCGATGCCGCCACCGCGCCGCCCGCGGTTCAGCCCGGCGAAGCGCGCGATGAGTGGTGCATGGTCTGCATGGCCGACAATCGCTGCGGCTGGGTGCTCGCCGCGCTGCTGATGATCGACCTGCCCGATGAGATTATCCAACTCGCTGAAGGCCACCGTATTCTGTCCTTCTTCACGCTGGGCGTCACGCGCGATGAGCGCGGCCGGGAACATCCGGCGTATCTTTGGACGACTTCGGCCGTGCTTTCAGAGAACTTCGACGCGTTTCGGGCGTTTGCCTGGAACCCGGCGCGCGAGCGCTATGAAAGCGCGCACCATGAGAAGAACCTGCGCGGCTATCCCCCGGTCATCGTCGAAGGCTCGCAAGCGGAACTCGCCTACGCCGCGCCGCAATCGGGCAGCAACGCGATCGGGCGCCACCGCTTTGAACTGCGCGGGCGCAAGTTGGCGCTGCTCGGCAGCTCGCCCTGGCAGCCGCCCGCCGCCGCGCCAGCCGGGCAGGTCACGACGCTTCCAGACGGCCAGGACGAACAATCGGGCTGGTGGGAACGCCTGCGCAATTCAAGAACATTTTTTTATTCTCATTGAACCGCCCTTGACAGGTGCGCAGAGCGTGCACCAGCAACGCCGGATCGCCCGTGGCAACCGCCTGCGGCGCTCCTGTGTTGACGATCAGCCGCACCGAAGATGGCAGCAAGTGCCGGAGCTCTTCACGGTAGCCGTTGACCAGATCGTCCACCTTGATCGCCGACGGCTCCGGACTGGGGTGCTTCACGAAGCTGCTCAACTGGCGCGTAAACGTGTTGAGCCGGTCACCAGCGGTGAGAATTTCCTGCGCATTGGCGCGCAGCGGATTGTCGGGCGAAACGAATGCAG
>VFZP01000394.1 GCA_016871115.1 Acidobacteriota bacterium | reverse complement strand
CACGTTCTCGGTTTTCGTTTTTGTGCGATGGTCCGAAGAAGCCATCGGCAAGGCACTGGCCCGCCCTCGGAATGGGGATTCTGATCAACTCCGGCACGGGAGTGAGGCGTCGGGTGTAGACTGTTGGATTCCGGGAAACCCAAAACGGAAATCCCGGTCTCCTCTTTTTCTTCCGCTGGAGCGATCCGTGTCGCACCCATAACTCTAGCTAGCTCACCCTACCTGCCGCTGAATCCGCCCGTCCGGTAGCAGGCGCAGCATGCGGCCGCGCCACCGCACAGAAGCGCCGAACAGCCCAACCGCCCACACCGCCGCGCCCCACAGGTCGCGTACCGGAATCAACGGAGCCATCCGTAACACGAGCGGCGACCGCAATGCCCGCCATCCGGCGGTGAGCGCCATCGACATGCGCGCGGCGAGCAACGGCGCGGCCAGCCACCACAATCCCGAGGCGAGCGCCACCAGCGCCCACAGGCTGGCAAACGTCACCGGCAAGCCCACGTACGCCCCGCGCGAGACGCGGATGGCCCGGCACCAGCGCAACTGGTGATGCCAGATGCCGCTCCAGGTTTCTTCGCCGAGGCGCGTCTCCACCACCGTCTTTGACAGGTGCACGCGCCGTCCCAGCGCCGTGATGCGTTTGGCCAGTTGATAGTCGTCGGCAATGTAGTCCGCCAGCGCCGCAAAGCCGCCGATGGCATCAATGTCCGCGCGGCGAAACACCAGCGTCGATCCCAACCCGAACTCGCGCACGCCCACCATCGGCGCCACCAGCGTGCTCGGCGCAAAGTCGGTGGCGATTCCCAGCGCTTCGAACCGGCCGGGAAACGCATGTGCCGTGGCGCGATACAGGCACGTCACCACGCCCACCGCCGGGTCTTCGAGCGGCGCCACCACGTCGCGCAGATACGTCTCCGGCACACGGATATCGCTGTCGTTCATCAGCCAGACGTCATGGCGGGCGCGGCGCGCGAGGCCCGCCAGCACGCCCACTTTGCCGTTGGGCGCATACGTTGTGGAATGCACCACGCGCAGCGCCAGTGCGGGATACTGAGTGCGCAGCCGTTCTACGTCTTCGAGTGCCGCGTCCTGCGCGTCGGCCACGCCGAACAGCAACTCCACTTCGCCCGGGTAGTTCGCCGCGGCCAGGGCATGTGAGCGGATCGCTGCGTAGAACTCCGGGTCGCGCCCGCGCACGGGCTTCAGGATCGAGATCGCGGGAAACACGGTGGCCAACGGGTCGCGCCGCAGCATCTGCCGGAGCGTAGCGAGCAGTGCCACGAGTTGATAGCCGAACGCCGCCGCGCACGCCGCGTACAGCAACACCCAAAACAGCGTTCCGGTCATGACCGCGCCAACAGCGCCACTCCCGCCGCCACCAGCACCGAGCCGGCCCACCGGCGCGCGTCCACCTTCTCCCGCAGCACCACCCGCGCCAGCAGCGTTTCAATCACCGGGCTCGCGGCCGTCGCCGGCACGGCAAAGCTCAAGTCTTCCTGGCGCAGGAGCAGCAAAAACGAGAAAAACGAAATCGCCATGAAGAGCACCGAGATTGCCAGCGGCGCATGGCGGAACAGCCCCAGCACGCGGGCGGGCCGGAAATCGGTGACCTCGCCCTCGCGCTTCATCTGCCAGGACTGGAGCAGATCGCACGCCACCGTGGAGCCCACTACGGCGCCCACCAGCACCCAGCGGTTGATCATCGCGGCCGCCCCCATCCGGTGAGCACCGTGCCGGCGGTGATCAGCAGTGTGCCCGCCCAGCGCTCCCACGATAGCGTTTCGCCCAGCGCGGCACGGGCCAGCAGAGCGTTCAGCACATAGCCAATGGAGGTCACCGGCAGCACGAAGGAAAGGTCCGCCCAACTCAGCAGCGTCATCCGGGTGAGCGTCCAGAAGATCAGCAGCGCCACGCCGGCCGCGATCCACAACGGCTTTTCGCCTTGCGGACTCATGCCCAGTTCAAGGAAATAGTTGCCCACGGTGTTGGAGATCACGACGAGTGCGACAAACAGCCAGGTCTTGCGCGCAATGCGCCGATGGTCCGTCTCCACGCCTAGTCGCCCGTGGCGCCGGCGGCTTTGGCGCGCTGCTGCTCAGCGACGAACTTCTTGCGCTTACTGCGCAACGCCAGATACTCGCGCGCCTCTTTGTAGAGCCGCTTGCGTTCGCCGGAATCGAACAGCGCTTTGCGCACCACGCGCCACGCCGCTTTCGGGCGGAAGTAGTATTCGCCGTAGAAGCGCTCCACCCAATCCACCAACTCGCCGCGATCGAGGCCGGGGTAGATGATGTTCGGTAGTTGGTGGCCCTGGTCGTCCGTCATCGAGTCGATCGTGATCAGATCGTTCCTCTTCACATAGTCGAAGAACTCGGTGCCCGGATACGGATGCGCAATCGAAATCTGGATGGTTTCAGTGTTCAGCTTCTTGGCAAAATCGATGGTGCGGCGGATGGAATCGCGCGTATCGCCCGGCAGACCCACGATGAAGTCGCCGTGCACGGTGAGCCCCAGCTTGTGCGCGTTGGTGGTGAAACGCTCGGCCATCTCCACCGTGGCGCCCTTTTTGATGTTTTTCAGAATCTGCGGATCGCCGGACTCGTAGCCCACGATCATCAGCCGGAAGCCGGCTTCCTTCATCGCCTTCAGCGTCTCGTAGTCCGTGGTCACGCGCGACGTGCAGGAGAAGGTCACGTCGGGGTGGCCCATGCCGGCGCGCATCGCCTTCAACTTCTCGCAGATCTCAATCGTGCGTTCGCGCTTGTAGTTGAACGTGTCGTCGTCAAAGAAAATCTCTTTGAGGCCGGGGAAGTTCTCGATCGCCCAGCGTACTTCGTTCACCACGTCGTCTGACGACCGCAGCCGCCACCGGTGGCCTGAATGCGTTTGCGGCCACAGGCAGAAAGTGCACATCGCCGGGCACCCGCGCGAGGTGTAGAGGCTGATGAACGGGTAGCGCAGAAACGGCACGTTGTAGCGCTTGAAATCGAGATCACGCTGGTAGATCTTGGTCACCCACGGCAACTCATCGAGGTTTTCGATATAGGCGCCCTCAGGGTTGTGCACCAAGCCGCCATTCTTGCGGAAGCTGACGCCGGGGAGCTCGCTCAGCGGCTTGCCCTGTGCGACATCGCGGATCTGATGGTCAAACTCCCGCCGCACCAGAAAGTCGATGGCCTTCGACTTCAGGCACTTCTCCGGTTCCACCGTCACCGGCGGACCCACGAAGCACACCTGGAGCTTCGAGTTCACGTCCTTCATCATCTCGGCCATTTTGACGTCCACGGAAAAGCCGGGCGTGGAGGTGAACAGCACCAGCAGTTCGTAGCCCTTGGCCATGGCCACGGTCTGCTCGATGGAGATCTTGTGCGGCGGGGCGTCCACCACGCGGCTGTCCGGAATCATGCCGGCGGGGTAGCACAGCCAAACGGGGTACCAATACGACTCAATCTCGCGCGTGGCGGGCCAACGGGAACTGGCGCCGCCGTCGAATCCTTCAAACGATGGTGGATTCAGGAACAGTGTTCGCATACGGTGAGACGCTCACGCCTCTCCTTCATTATTACGGATTGGCAGCGGCGGGGGCGGACGAGTCTTTCGCCACGTTCGAGTAGCGGATGGACATTTCCGCCTTGCCCACCACGCGCGTCTGGATCTGGCTGTCCACCTTCACCGGAATCGCCGCGCCGTCCCGAATTTCGTAGTCGCGCACAAACTCCACCCGCTTGAGGAAGATCGAAGGGTTCTTGACGAACTCGCCCTGCTCGCGCACCGGCAGCCCGGTCTTGGCTTCAATCCACAGCCAACCGTGGAACAGCCCGGCCTCCTTTTGTTTGGGAATCAGTTCAAACAGATGCAGTTTCCATTCGCCGTGCCCATACACGCCGTAATACTTGAACTTGTAGTTCTCCGGCGTCCGGCCGAGATTGCCCCCCTTTTCCGCCGCTTCTTTTTCGGCCTGGAGGTAGCGGGCAATCACGTCGTTCTTGATCGTGTTGTCGCCCTGGAAGGTGATGGCCTTGTAGGTGATCTGGCCCAGCTTGGAGATCTGGCGCAGCGCGTTGAACTTGCCCTTGCGGTTCAGGCTAGGGAGCGTCGCCTCGATCTCGCAGTCCATCTTCACGTCGCGGAGCTTTTCGTCCTGGCCCCTGGTGGCGGCAAGGTACTGCTCCAAAACAGGTTGGCCTTCGAGGTCCCGCTTATTGGCCGGGTCCGGACCATAGTCCGCAGTGGCCGGCGAAAACGCGGCCAACATCAGACACGAGAGAGCAAATAAGCGAAACTGAAGCTGAGGAAGAGGCAAACCGGACAACAACCTTGAGCGGGGTCTTTGAACCGAGACTCTACCTTGAATGTACCAAACCATTTGCCGTATTCCTTGCACTCCGCGTTCCCACTACTAGTGCGCTACGATACAGGCCTATGCGTCAGATTCCCTCCGGCACTCGCGGGGAACATCGTTTAACGGTTTCCAGCGAGATTGCCATCGATTTCATGAACCGCCCGGGCGCGCGGGTGTTGGCCACGCCGCACCTGATCTGGAATCTGGAGTTTGCCGCGCGCGACGCGATCAAACCCATCCTGGGTGAGGAATTCGACTCGGTGGGGACGGAAGTGAACGTCAAGCACCTCGCCGCCACGCCCATCGGGATGTCGGCCCTGTTTCGGGCCGAAGTGACCCACCAGGACGGCAATCGCGTCCGGTTTCGCGTCGAGGCGTTCGATGACCGCGAAAGAATCGCCGAAGGCACCCATGAACGCTATATCGTCAATATCGAGCGTTTTATTGCCCGCCTGGCGGCCAAAGCAGCAGAAGGAGCACGCTAAAAACCGATGTCGATGATGCTCGACGAGATCCGGCAGCAGCCGGGGATTCTGGACCGTACGCTGCGCCGGGACCTATCCGGCGTGGAACGTCTCCGCAAGGCGCTCACGGCGCGGCGCCCGCGCGACATTATGCTGGCCGCGCGCGGCACGTCGGATAACGCCGCCACGTTTGCCCGGTATCTGTTGGAGATCGGCACGGGCATTCCGGTTTCGCTCGCGGCGCCGTCAGTGTTTACGCTGTACGGCGTGCGGGACAGCTTCGATTTTCGCGATGCGCTGGTGGTGGCGATCTCGCAGTCCGGCGAGTCGACGGACATCAACGTGGTACTCGAAGCGGCCAAGGCCCAGGGCGCGATGACGGTGGGTATCACCAACGAAGAGGACAGCGCCTTGGCGCGCCTTGCCGAACATACGATTCTGGTGCGCGCGGGCAAGGAAAAGAGCGTCGCGGCGACGAAGACCTACTCGGGCCAGTTGCTTGCGATCTATCTGCTGGCCTACGCGCTGGGCGCGCCGATTCGCCTGGACGATCTGCGCCGTTTGCCGGGTTATGCCGAGAAAGCCCTGTCGCTCGAGCCCGAGATTGCGGGGCTGGCGCAGCGCTACCGCTTCATGGAAAATGCGGTGGTGGTGGGGCGCGGCTTCAACTACGCGAATGCGTTTGAGTTCGCACTGAAGATGATGGAGACCTGCTATGTTGTAGCCGAGCGGTTTTCCTCGGCGGACTTTCTGCACGGCCCCATTGCCATCGTCGGCGCATCGTTCCCCGTGTTTTTGTTCGCCCCGCCGGGTGTGACGTGGGGCGCGATGCAAGAGTTGCTGGCGCGCCTGACGGCGGCGCATGCCGAGATGTTCTTCGTCACCGACAGGTCGAACCCGGCGGCGGCGAAGATTGCCGGCGCGCGCGGCGTCACGGTTCCGGCCGCGCTGGCGCACAAGGGGCCGCTGCCGGTAGACGTCTACACGCCGATTCCCTACATCATCCCGGCGCAGATGTTCGCCGCGTCGCTGGCCAGGGAAAAGGGGCTGAACCCGGATCAGCCGCGCGGGTTGTCGAAGGTGACGCGGACGCTGTAGGGTT
>VFZP01000393.1 GCA_016871115.1 Acidobacteriota bacterium | reverse complement strand
ACTCGGCGCGCCGGCAAACTTCCGATACGGCGCCCACCCGTCCCGCACCAGGAAGCCCGCATAGTCGGCCCCGATCAGGCTGGCGGCTTCCCCATAGCCGCGCCCGCGGCCTGGCGATCCGCTTTCACTGGTTCACCCCAAACGAAAGCATGACGGCGCTGCAGGTGCTGGGCGACTGGAAAGTGCTGGGCGTGGCCGGCCTGCTGACGGTGGTGGAGTTTCTGGCCGCAAGATTCCCTGGGTGGACAGCGCCTGGGACAACTTGCACACCTTCATCCGTCCACTGGCGGCGGTAGCGATGGCGTCAACAGCCCTGGGCGGGATCGATCCGGTGGGCAAGGCCATCATTTCCTTGTTGTGCGGCGGCGTGGCGCTCACCACGCACTCGGCCAAAGCGGCCACGCGGTTTGCGGTCAACCACAGTCCGGAGCCGTTCTCCAACTGGATGCTTAGCGTGGCTGAGGATCTGGCCGCGCCGGCTGCGTTGTGGTTCATCAGCGCGCACCCCGGGATTTTTTTGGCGCTGCTGACGGTGTTTCTGATTGCGATGGCCGTGGTTCTGCCGCGGCTGGCGCGGCAACTCCGGCTGGAACTGACGGCTCTACGGTTGCTGGTGGCCAGTTGGTTCGGCGTGGGGCCTGGCGCTAAGGTGAGCTTGCACGCGGCGGCGGCGCATCATCCCAAGGCGCGGGCGCTGTGGAACCTGCTGTATCCCTACATTGACGAATTGCCCGAAGAGATCGCCACCAAGATGAGCGTGGTGGCGGGCGTACGCGGCGCGGCCACCAAGTCGGTCATCGGGCTGAACCGGTCGCTCGGGTTCGTGTGCCTGCGCGAGAAGAAGGTCACGTTTGTGGCGCGGCGTTGGTTCAAGCCAATCGCCCACTCGGTACCGTACACCGACATCAAAGCCGTGTCGCTCAAGCCCGGCTTCTTTCTCGATCAGTTGGTAATTGAGGACCTGCGCGGAAACAAGGTGGGGCTCGACCTGTTCAAGGTTGCGCCGAATCAGCGGACCACGGCGATGAAAATCGAAGAAGCCGCGCCGCAGGCGTGAGGCCGGCGCGGGGATGGACCGGACAGCGATACACTGATTCGGATGTCCTCGCCCATCAACCTGCTGGTGTTGGCCAATCCCACCGCCCATTTCCTGCGTCTGCTTGAAGAACTGCCGCCGGAAACCAACGTGGTGGTGGGCAACCAGATGGAGATGCTCCATAAGCGCGCGGCCACGGCCGAAGTGCTGGTGAACTGCATGCAGCCGCTGGCGCTCTATCGCGAGCTGTTCATGATGTGTCCGAACCTGAAGTGGACGCATTCGCTCAGCGCGGGCGTGGAGAACTCGCTGTTCCCCGAATTGATTGCCAGCGCAGTGCCGCTCACCAACGCGCGCGGCGCTTTCAGCCGGTCGCTGGCGGAGTTTGTGATTTGCGGCGCACTGTTCTTTGACAAGAAGATCGCCGCCATGCGCCGCCAGCAGACCGAGCACCGCTGGGTGAACATGGACGTGGACGAGCTGCATGGCAAGACCATGGGCATCGTCAGCTATGGCAGCATCGGCGCGCAATGCGCGGCGCTGGCCAAGGCGTTCGGCATGAAGGTGCTGGCGATGCGACGGCGTCCGGAGCTCTCGGCCAACGATCCGTGCGTGGACAGAGTGTACGGCCAGGACGGATTGAAGGAGATGATGGCGGCGAGCGACTTTGTCGTGGCCTGCTCGCCCATCACGCCGAAAACACGCGGACTGATTGGCGCCGCCGAACTGGCCGTGATGAAGCCATCGGCGGTGATCATGAACATAGGCCGCGGGACGGTGATTGTCGAGCCGGCCCTGGTGGAGGCGCTGCGCGAACAGCGCATTCGCGGCGCGGTGCTCGACGTGTTTGATACCGAACCGCTCCCGGTCGGCCATCCGTTGTGGACGCTGGACAACGTGCTGCTTTCGCCGCACAGCGCCGACCACACGCCCGGCTGGACGGACCATTCCATGCGCATCTTCGTCCGCAACTTCCTGCATTATGCCGCCGGCGAGCCGCTGGAAAATCTGGTGAACAAGAAGGAGGGGTACTAACGCGCGTGGCCCTGGCGATTACTATTGACGACGTGCGCGCCGCCGCGGCGCGGATTCAAGGCATTGCGCATCGCACGCCGGTGTTCACTTCGCGCACATTCAACGCACGCACGGGCGTCGAGGCGTTTTTCAAGTGTGAGAACTTTCAGTTGGGCGGCGCGTTCAAGGCGCGCGGCGGGCTGAACGCGGTGCTGGCCATTCCGGAGGCGGACCGCGCGCGGGGCGTGGTGGCGTTCTCCAGCGGCAACCATGCGCAGGCAGTGGCGATTGCCGCGCGCCACTGCGACATTGCCGCCACCATTGTGATGCCGGACGACGCGCCGGCGGCGAAGGTGGAAGCCACCAAGGGCTACGGCGCGCGCGTGGTGATCTACGACCGCATGAAGGAAGACCGCGCGGCCATCGGGCGGCGGATTGCCGAAGAGACCGGCGCGACGCTGGTGCCGCCGTTCGATCATCCGCACGTGATGGCCGGCCAGGGCACGGTGGCGTTGGAGTTGCTGGACGAGGTGCCGGACCTCGACGCGCTGGTGGTGTGCATGAGCGGCGGTGGGCTGATGGCCGGCTGCGCGGTGGTGGCCAAGGCGCTGCGTCCGTCTATCCGGATTTTTGGCGTCGAGCCCGAGTCCGGCAACGATATCTATCTTTCGTTCCGCGCCGGGCAACGCGTGAAGATCGCTCCGCCCCAGACGATTGCCGACGGGTTGCGCGCGGAGACGCCCGGGGAGTTGACGTTTCCAGTGATCCACGCGTTGGCCGAGGACATCGTGCTGGTCACCGAAGACGAGATCCGCGCGGCAATGAAGTTTGTGTTGCTGCGCATGAAGATGGTGGCCGAGCCGTCGGGAGCCGTCGCCACCGCCGCTGTTCTTCACGGCAAGGTGCCCAAGGGGCTGGGCCGTGTGGGCATCGTTGTGTCGGGCGGCAATGTCGACTACTATATGCTCTGTTCGCTTTGACCCAGCTCCAGGCCCATGCTCCGGCTGCGGGCGCGCGCGGTGGCGACGCGTTCCGTCCTGGAGCTTCCATGCGTGAGCGGATTGAGTGGGCCACCCGCCTGTTTCCGTGCCGTGAGATCGTGCTGACGGAGGCCACTGAGATGATCACATCGCGCACGACGTGGAGACGTCGAACGCGGGATATGAACGGCGCTCCGGCACGCGGCTCAACTGCTCAACCCGACGCTCGACACGATGGATCTGATGCTGCTGCTTAAGCGCGCCGGCGCGTTTGCCGGGCGCGTGGCGATCAGGCAGTTCTTGCTCGACGGATTGTGCACTCTGTTCGGCGCGGACCTGCCAGCGGCTGCTGCGGCTGGCCCGGCAGACGCTGGGGCGGCTACTGGAGCGCCTCAAGCCCTAAATCGAGAGCACCGCCCCTCAGGCCCAATTGCCAGAGTCCCAGCGCCGGGTTTAGGTGGAAAAGTCGCGGCCCTCCTAAATAAGAAGATCGAAATTACAGCCCAAGAGCGATCGTGTCTCCATCCAAAGAAGTCGCGCCCCGAAGACCGAGTCAGAAACGAGGTACAAAGCCCAGATGCGACTCCATGAGCATGAGTCTAATCGACTGCGCCCCCGTTGCCAAGTCCGCCTTCCTGCTTGCTTCAAACCTCTTTTCGCAGTGATCAAGGCCCGCATTCACCCACTGTTCCAGGTCCGACGGAGAAGGGTGCCCATTGATGAAGATACTCAGCACTTCTCGCCACCAATCGTCTCCATTCAAAAATCTAAGTAGTGCTCGCCTCTGGCGAAGGCCGGAGGGATCGTTAAGGTTGCGGGCAGCGAGGTACTCCTGGAAGAGCAGTTTCCAGGCGTCTCGTGTTATGCTGCAGATTGACCACACAATAACGCGGAGAGATGGCTGAGTGGTCGAAAGCAGCGGTTTGCTAAACCGTCGTAGTGCCTTAAAGCGCTACCGAGGGTTCGAATCCCTCTCTCTCCGCCAGATCCCCCCCCTCGTCTGCCAACTGAGATGCGTTTACGACCGTCAGCTTGGACCCTGGTCCCCGGGACGATGTCGGATGTTGGGGCGTTCCTGGGTATGTACGATCGAAGCCTCAGCTTTGGACGATTTCTCTTTGATCGCCCAACTAATTCTCAGCCCCTTTGCGGCGGTGGATCACCACTTCTGGCCCAGACGAGTCATGTCCGTCACCACTTACGGCATCCTCGTTGAGGGCGGTCTACCAACGTGGATTGGGTGCCTTTGGCTTCTACCCGTCGCCTACCTGCTGGGCGCCCTCACTGGAAGAGTTGCCCATCGACTCTTTCTGCGGCTCGGCAATCGGGGATAATGTCCCAGATGATGGATCGCGCCGCCGCCTTCACCCTGCTTTGTGAGTTCACCCAATCGGAGAGTCTGCGGCGCCATGGCATGGCCGTGGAAACCTGCCTGATCGCCTACGCGCGACATTTCGGCGAAGAGGAGGCGCCGTGGGCGCTCACCGGCCTGCTGCACGATTTCGATTGGGAGATTCACCCCCAACTGCCGGATCACCCGCGCAAAGGCCAGGCGATCCTTGCCGAACGTGGCGTGGACGAGGTGGTGCGCCGCGCGATTCTGTCGCACGCCGGCTTTGAAGATGTCCCGCGCCTGACCAGGCTTGAGCACGCCCTGTTTGCCTGCGATGAACTGACCGGGTTTCTCACGGCCGTAAGTTATGTGAAGCCCAGCCGTAGCATTCACGAAGTGGACGTGTTGGGCGTACGAAAGAAAATGAAGGACAAGGCATTTGCCCGCGCGGTGAATCGCGATGACATCGTGAACGGCGCGGCGGAGTTGGGAGTTGCACTCGACGAGCATATCGGATTCTGCCTCCGGGCCATGCAGGCGGACGCGGCACGGCTCGGCATTCAGGGTAGCGCAGGCGCCGGAAAAGAATCTGCTTGTACCACCGACTCTTACGAGGGTATACTTCGAAAGGACTTGCGATCTTCCACCGATAGCCTTGGTGGGTTCGGCCGTTTTGCGGGCAGAGCCACTGGAAGCTCCTGTGTCCGCTGTCCGGGCCGCAACTAATACCATGCCTCACAATGAAGAAGGCGAGTTTGAACTAGTACTCGGCAACAAGCAGTTGCTGAGCGTGTTCTTCCTGGTTGTTCTACTCCTTGGTGTGTTCTTTGCCATGGGATACATCGTTGGAAGAAATACGACACCCGCCGCGACGACGGTGGCAGCGTCCAGGCCCCCGCTGGTGGTGGATTCTTCCGGGTCTACCCCGGCTCCGCCACCGTCGGCGCCAATCACCACGGCCGCCGTCCCGAAGCCTCCGATTGAAAAGCCATCGGCTCTCGATCCCAAGCCTGAACCGGCGAAGGCTGCGCCTGTGAAACCCGCAAAACCTGAGCCTGTGAAACCTGAGCCTGTGAAGACAGCGGCGGCCAAGCCGGAGCCTGTGAAGCCGGAGCCCGCCAAGCCCGTCAAGCCGGAACCGCCGAAGACGGCCGCCGCCGTCAAGCCTGAGCCCGTGAAGCCACCGAAGCCCGAGCCCGTCAAGGCTACGCCGGGTGGCAGGCTGGCTGGGTCGTACTTCCAGGTAGTCGCCACCAAGCCGGCTGATGCCGCTGCAGTGATCGCCAAGTTGTCGGCCAAGGGTTTCCCGGCCTCCACGCAGCCCGTGCCTGATTCAACTCTGGTACGCGTGTTGGTGGGCCCGATTGACGCGGCCTCGATGGGCAAGACCAAGGCGGGTCTCGAAGCGGCTGGCTTCAAGCCGGTGGCGCGCAAGTTCTAGTAATCACACATTCGACAGCCGGGGGCTATATAATCCCACATTTCCGTTTTGAGCCGCGCGTGCGAGTCTCTCGGATGCTCGTCTGCATCAATATCCATGAGGGTTTGAAGGCAGTGAAGACCCCTGCGGAGGA
>VFZP01000392.1 GCA_016871115.1 Acidobacteriota bacterium | reverse complement strand
TGACGCCATCGAGGAATTTCTGGCTGTTCGCGCCGAGGCCCCGACGCCATATAAATGGAAAGCCAACGGCCAAGACATCCTCCGAAAGATCACCAGGGCGCGGGAATCCCTGGCTGCCGCTATTGCAGGCTAATTCCGTTACAGTACACTTGCTAGTGCCGCATGGGCGCTTCTCATCGGCTCGGTCCAATGGTCGATTCGCACCATAAAAGGCGCGTCGGCCGTCTCCGTCCATCCGGGGGAATTCCTCGATTCGGGCCAATACGAGGCTGCCCTCGCCTCGGCGCCGGAGGCCTCGTTCAGCATCCGGGCCGAAGCGCTAGTGCGGATGGGAAAGCCGGATGAGGCCGCAACTGTCATCCGCGAGAGCATGCTCGACGAAACAAACCGGGAGTGGATGGTCTCTTACCAATGCCTGCTGCTGGCCCGCGCGGAAATTGAGCAGGATCAGTTCTCCGCGGCCCTTCGGTCGCTGTCGGCCGCCGTGGAGATTGACGAAGAACGCGCGCCCATGGCCGAGACGCGCGCATTGTGGTGTCTACGCCAGGGCATCGAACCTGCCCAAGCTTTGGCTGCGGCGCGCTAAGCGGTGAAAGGTGACAACTGGTGAGGCGCCGTCGTGCTGGCCTGGGCGCTCGCCGTGAATGGTCACGCGGCGCCGTCCCTGCGCGAAGTCAAACGCTGGCGTCCCCCGCGGGGCTCCAAGGCCGCGGCCGCTGAGGGCCATTATTACGCTGGCCCCGCCCTGCTGGCATGCGGTGAACGCGCCGCTGCCGCTGAGCACTTTCGCCCGGCCAGCGAAGCGGAGCCTGCCGCGCGCTTCGGCGAACTGTCGCGCCAGGCGCTCTCAAACGCAACTCCGTAGACCCGATCCTCGAGATGTCGCGCTGGCCCACTCGGCTCGGCGCGCAGTACTTCGCGTCCTGGCCGGGCTGGGCTTGTTGGCTGACGATACTTGGGGTCTCAAGCTCATCGCGGCCGGGCCCTGCTCGCTTTACTCGGCGTCGTAGCCGCGGCGGCCACGGCGATTCCGGCCTGGAAGGCCTCGCGCGTCGGTCCGTTGGCTGCGTTGCGCTCTGAGTGGCCGCTTGGCAGAAGCTTCGCATGACAAATAGATGCCCAATCTAATCAGTCGCGTAGAGGGAGATTCGCATCCCACGAGATTCGCATCTTGCCTTGAACATGTTTTTCAGGTTACACTTGCAGTCAGATTTACTTTGGCGGCAGCCTCCGTGCATTGTCATTCCAAGCTGTTCCGTCTCCGCCCCTCAAGCGTGATCGAAGTAGCTCAGCAACTTCGCCGTTCGGTTTCCAAACTTCCCCTTCATATTCGCGACCCGGACTCTCCGGCTGAGTCATCCATCTGATCCCAAACTCGCTCGGCTGAATCAGCCGAAGCCCTCTCGCGTCCATTGCACACTCTCATTCGCGCTGCTCTCCCCGCTGCCCCTCAAAAAAAACACCGCCACCCCGAAAATCGCCCCGCGAATCTCCTGCGTCTCCCACACTTGCCGCCGTTCTCGCGCATTTCTTTGGCCCCGCAGGGGTTCCTCCCTCGACCATGCGAAGCTCCTGTGCGCCGGGTGAGCCGGGTTGCATTCTGTAAGGATTTCATGTATCCTCGTGATCGTTCGTTTTGGTCTCAGGGAGCTCCACATGATCCACGTACCCGGCATCAGCCGTTTGCTGTTGCCTGCTTTGCTGTTGGTCGCCGCTGGCACTCAGTCCGCCTTCACGCAAACCGTCGCCGGACAAATCTCCGGACTAATCTCCGATCCCTCCGGTGCAGCCATTGCCGGAGCGAGCGTTTCCGTCACCGACGTCGATCGCAACGTCGCGATCCGTTCGTCTTCCAATGACAGCGGGTTCTATCTGCTCTCGCCCTTGCCGCCGGGCCGCTACAACCTGCGCGTCGAGAAGACCGGATTCAGCGCCTATGTCGCCAACGGGATTCCGATTGCGACCCAGCAAAAAGCCGGTATCAACATCACCATGCAAGTGGGCGCAGTATCGGAGTCCGTCACTGTCACCGACGGCGCCGCGCTGGTAGACACCACCACGGCCACGCTGAGTGGCGTCGTGGAAAACAAGCGCATCATCGACCTGCCGCTCAACGGCCGCAACGTCTACTCGCTCGCCTGGCTGACGCCGGGCGTGTTCAGCCAGCGGCCGGGCAACAGCACCGCCAACGAAGGCTTTCACTCGATCGGCATCTTCACGGTGAACGGCGGGCGAGACTCGTCCAACGCGATTCTGATGGACGGCGTGCCGGTGACAATGAACTCCAACACCGCCAACATGAACGCCAATAGCGCCGTGCCCTCGGTGGAAGGCGTTGAAGAGTTCCGCATCCAGACCAACTCCTACAGCGCCGAGTACGGACGCTCGGGCGGCGGCGTGCTCACCATCGCCACCAAGAGCGGCACGAATACCTTGCATGGCAGTTTGTTCGAGTTCCTGCGCAACAGCAAAATGGACGCCAACAACTGGTTTGCCAATTCGACGGGCAATAAGCTGGCAACGTTCCAGCGCAACGAATTCGGCGCCAGCGTGGGCGGCCCCATTTCGATTCCCAAGGTGTACGACGGCAAGAACAAGAGCTTCTTCTTTGCGGTGTGGGAAGGCCGCCGCCAGCGTTCGGCCTCCACGCGTTTCTTCACGCTGCCTACGGCCGAGCAAATGGGCGGCGACTTCTCGCGGACGTTAACGGCAGCCGGCCAACTGCGCGTGGTGTACGATCCCTTCAGCACCGCGGCGGATCCAGGGCGGCCCGGCCAGTTCCTCCGCACGCCGTTTGCCGGCAACCGCGTTCCCACGGCGCGTTTCGACCCGGTGTCCGCCAATGTGCTGAAGTTCTACGGACCCTCGCCGAACCAGGCCGGCCAGCCCAACACGGGCCAGAATAACTTCTTCTTCCAGGGCAAAGCGCCCACCAACGTGGACCGCGGCACCACCAAGATCGACCACAACATCACCGACAAGCAGCGCATCTTTTTCCGCTACACGATCTTCCACAACGAAAACTCGCAGCCCGAACTGTGGGCCGGACCCGGTTGCCCGGATGGTGGTTGCTACTCCAACTACGAGCGCCAGCAAAACGCCGCGCTCGACTATAGCTGGACGGTGACGCCCACCACTCTGCTCAGCTTGCGCTACGGTTTTGCGCGCTCGATTCTGGACCGCGGGAGTTGGCACAAAGGATTCCGCCCGTCTTCGCTCGGCCTGCCGACCGCGGTGGAGACGGGCGCGGACCTGCTCGTGTTTCCCGAGTTCTCCGTGGAAGAGATGACGATGCCCGGTTTGTTGCATCACTGGAATTTCCGTTCTGGCAACCAGTCGCACACCACCGTGGCCACGCTCTCGAAGGTCGTCGGCAGCCACAGCTTGAAGACCGGCACGGAAATCCGGGTGAACCTCATTAACCACATGCAGGCGCCCTGGAGTCTGAACTTCTCCTTTAACCGCGCGATGACGCAGGGACCGGATCCTCGCGTGGTGTCGGCCAACGGCGGCTTTGGTTTCGCTTCGTTCCTGCTGGGCACGGGATCAGGCGGCAACGAAGTACACGGCATTCGCCCAGCGCTGCAAAGCAAGAGCTTCGGCTTCTACCTGCAGGACGACTGGAAGGTGAACCGCAAGCTGACGCTCAACCTCGGCCTGCGCTGGGACTTTGAAACGGGTCTCACCGAACGCTACGACCGCTATGGCATATTCGATCCCGCCGTGGCCAGCCCGCTGGCGCAACAGTCTGGCATCTCGAATCTCCGCGGCGGCTGGACGTTCCCCAACCAGAACGGGCTTTCGCGCAACCTCAAGTCGATCGAGTGGGGCAAGATCGCACCTCGCGTCGGAATCGCCTATCAGTTGCGGCCTGGCACCGTGATCCGTACCGGCGCTGGCATCTTCTACACCATGGCCACCTACGGCGCCAACAACTACGGCACCGCGCCATTCCGCGCGGCCACACCGTGGGTCACCACCATCGACGGCGTGACGCCCAATGACCTGCTGCGTAATCCGTTCCCGAACGGCGTGCTGCAGCCGGAAGGCTCACGCAATGGGCTCAAAGCCGCCCCTGGACAAGGCGTCGGATCGCCGGTACCCTCCACCATGACCACGCCGTACAACGCGCAGTGGAATTTCTCGATCGGTCAGAACTTCGGCCAATCCACTGTGCTCGAAGTGGCCTACGCCGGCAACAAGGGCACGCACCTGCCGCTGAGCTGGCAGATGGATCAACTCGCCGACGGCCTGATTCGCCCCGACGCCGGTCTCCTCGACGTCGTTCCGAATCCGTTCTTCGGCATCATCCCCGTGGGCCCGATGTCCACCCGCAACGTGCAACGGGGCGAACTGCTGACGCGGTTCCCGCAATACCCGGGCGTCTCCTACGCCGGCACCATGTGGGGCAACTCGAACTTCCACAGCCTCCAGGCTACGTTCAAGAAGCAGTTCTCGCGCGCAGGCAACCTGGTGGTCGCGTATACGTGGTCCAAGCTCATCGCCGACGGCGGCGATAACGCCTGGGACAGCGCCGGCTTCCGCAATTTCAACTGCCGCGCCTGCGAACGGTCGATCTCGCCGTACGATTACCGACAGCGGATCGTCACCAGCTACACATACGAACTGCCGTTCGGCAAGGGCAAGCAGTTTGGCGGCGGCTGGAACGGCTTCCTGAATGCCGCGCTCGGCCAGTGGCAGGTAAACGGCATCATGACGCTGAGCTCCGGCTCGCCGCTCCAGATGCTCACCACTGGCAACACGAGCTTTTCGTTCGGCGGCGGCCAGCGTCCCGATTCGACGGGCGTGAATGCGGCGCTCGACAACCCGACGCTGGCGCGCTGGTTTAACACTGACGCCTTCCGTCTTCCCGCGCAGTACACCTTCGGCAACATGGGCCGCATGCATCCCAGCCTGCGCAGCGATTTCGTCGAGTTGCTCGATCTGTCGGTGTTCAAGCGGTTCCGGATTTCCGGCGAACGCGTGAACCTCGAACTCCGCGGCGAGTTCTTCAACGCGCTGAATCACCCGGTGTTCGCCTCGCCCAACACCACCGTGGGCAACGCCCAGTTCGGCCGTGTGGCCGGCACGGCCACCGCGCCGCGCCAGACGCAGCTCGCGCTGAAGCTGTTGTTCTAAAACCAACCCGGCGCCCAAAACAAACCGGCCATCCCGCTGCAACGGGATGGCCGGTTTCCTTTTCGTTTCGCGTGGTGTGTGCGCTACACCTTCGTTGGCACGATGTACGGTGCGCGGTACGGACGCGTCAACATCCGCGTCGCTTCGGGATCGCCCTTGACCGTCCACGTTTTCTCGTCCCAGTGCAGCGTACGGCCCAAGCGATAAGAAATGTTCGCCAAGTGCACCAGCACGCAAGACAGCGCGCCTTCTTCGATTTCCGCAGTCAAGTCGCACCGCTGGCGTGTGCGCACTGCATTCACGAAGTTCTCAAAGTGCGTCTCGCGTTCAGTCCGCGCCGGACCGGGTTGATGGTACTTGCCCACATAGCTGTAGTACTTGTTGTAGCCGTCGATCACCAGGTACCCGTTGGCGCCGTAGAACGTGTTGCCGATCGTGTTGCCCGGCTTCTCGCCGCCGATGCCCGCCTCGTGGTTGCTGTACCAGTGGCGGACTTCGAACGTCATCATCTTCGACTTGCCGCCCACGTTGAACTCATACGACGCTGTCATCGTGTTCGGTGTCTCCTGATCGTCGTCAAACATGAATTTGCCCCCGATCGCCGAGACCTTGGTGGGATGCGTCACGCCGAGGCCCCAGCGCGCGATGTCCACTTCGTGAATGCCCTGATTGCCGAGATCGCCGTTGCCCGTGTCCCAGAACCAGTGCCAGTTGTAGTGGAAGCGGTTCTTGGTGAAAGGCCGCAGCGGCGCAGGGCCGGTCCACATATCGTAGTTCACGCCGCGCGGCACGGGTTCCACCGGTGTCTTGCCGATCGTGTTAC
>VFZP01000391.1 GCA_016871115.1 Acidobacteriota bacterium | reverse complement strand
AAACTTGGTGGGGCAGCGGCGACGATGCCGGAGATCTGGCGAGCCGCGTTGGCCGCGTGATCGGGGTCGGGATCGATACGCGACCGGCGGGCTGAAACGATATCAAACCAGTGTCAACTAAGATTTTGCATCAGAGCCCGTCGCAAAGGGGTTGAAGTTGGTGGCGCGGTCAAACACGTCCACATTTTCGAGGCGCTTGAGCCCGTTCACGACAAAGTAAGTGATCGGCGTGGCGGCGGCCTCGTACACCACCTTGAACCAGTAGCCGGACCAGATCAAATTCCAGATCTCCGCCATGCCCACGCGGCCGTAGAAGACGAAGAAGATCACGATCGTCGTATCCACCAGTTGCCCCACGGCCGTGGAGGCGATGGTGCGCATCCACAGACGCTTGCCGTTGGTGATGAGTTTGACCTTGGCCATCACGTAGGCGTTGGCAAACTCGCCGCACCAGTAAGCCAGCAGGCTGCCGGCGATCACGCGGGGCACGCTGTAGAAGACCGTTTCAAACGCCTGCTGATCGCGCCATTCGGGCGCGGGCGGCAACAACACAACGATGAACCCCATCACGGCGAGCACGGCCGAGGCGATGAAGCCGGTCCAGATCGCGCGCCGCGAGGCCGCATAGCCGTAGACCTCCGTGAAGATGTCGCCGAAGATATAGGTGACCGGGAACAGGATCAGCGCGGCGCTGATGCGCCGGTCACCGATGGCCACCATCTTCGGCGCGACGAGATTTGAGACCATCAGGGCCACCACAAACAAATTGATCAGCAGGTCGAGGTAGCGGAAACGCATGATGGGGATCCTATCTTCTCCTATTGGAACAAGCGCCGCTCACGCCGCATGAACGCCGGCGTGTCGAGGTCGTTGCCGGCCGCTGCCGTCTCCCGCGGCGCAGGCGGATCGAGAGTGCGCGGCGATTCGGGCTCATACATCACCGGAGCCGGAGTGGGCGGCGGCAGTGGCAGCACCGGCGCCGAGGCCTCCACGGACACTTCCGTAATGACCGAAGCGGGCAGCGGCGGCGGCAGCTCCTCGACCGGGGCCGCGATCACAGGATCCGGCGCGACGGCGGCAGGCGCCTTCATCACCAGCGGCTGGCGAATCGACGCCGCAGGAGCAGCCACGCGTGGCACCTCCACCCGGCGTGGCGGCTCGGTGCCCGGACGGTCGAACCCTGTCGCGATAATCGACACTCGCACTTCATCGCCCAGTTCTTCGTTCACCACCATGCCGTAGTTGATGTGGACTTCCGGATTCTCCGCCGCTTCCCAAATCAGGTTGCAGGCTTCGTCCACTTCGCCGATCGAAATATCGCTCGACGCCGTGATATTGATCAACACCCCGCGCGCCCCGCGGACGCCACCATCTTCGAGCAGCGGATTGGAAATCGCCTGCTGCGCGGCCACTACCGCGGCGTTGTCGCCGCGCGCGGTACCCGTGCTCATCATAGCGTAGCCCATTCCTAGCATGATGGCGCGAATGTCGGCAAAGTCGCGATTAATTAATCCCGGCGTGGTGATGATGTCGCTGATGCCGTGTACGGCCTGGCGCAATTCGTCGTCGGCCTTGCGGAACGCATCGGTGACGCTGGTGCCCTTGGGGACGATTTCGAGCAGCCGGTGATTGGGGATCGAAATCACCGTGTCCACGGTACCCGCCAGTTCGGCGAGCCCACGCTCGGCAATCTGCATGCGGCGCGGCCCTTCAAAGCGGAACGGCTTGGTGACCACTGCTACCGTCAGCGCGTTCAATTCCTTGGCCAGCGAGGCCACCACCGGCGCGGCGCCCGTACCCGTGCCGCCGCCCAACCCCGCGGCCACGAACACCATGTCGGCGCCTTCGAGGATCTCAATGATACGCTCGGTGTCTTCGAGCGCCGCCTGACGGCCGATCGCCGGATCGGAGCCAGCACCGAGCCCGTTGGTCACCTTCGGCCCGATGGCGATCTTGTTCGGCACGGGCGAGGCGAGCAGCGCTTGACGGTCGGTATTCAGCACGTAGTACTCAACACCCGGCGGGCTGTTCTCCATCATCATGCGCGCCACGGCATTGCCGCCCGCGCCGCCGATGCCGATCACCTTGATGCGGGTGACCGGCATTGAGTCCTCGGCCATTTCAAACTTCATCGAGTCATCCAGGTTCAGCATCGCAGTGAGTTCTCCTCTGTTGATAACCCTACCAGCCCAGCAGGCCGAAGAAGCCAGGGGGACAGCGGCGGTTCGACTTTTGTTGGCGCAGGCGGGCGGCATACATCGCCAGGCCCGCCGGCGTGGTCCAGGCGGGGTCCTGGAAATTTTGCGGCCAGTCCAGGATGCCCACACCTAATCCGAATTTCGCATGGCAGTTTAGTTTGCGCTCGGCCATGTCGAGTAAACCCGGGAGCCGCGCACCGGCGCCGGTGAGAAACACGCCTTCCATCAATGCCTGCGACATGCCGCAGCGGTCTATCTCGGCGCGGATGTGATCGAACAACTCATCGGCGCGCGCTTCGAGAATTTCGTTCAACTGCCGCCGCGTGATTTCGCGCGACCCGCGGCTGTCGCTGAGCGGCACTTCAATCAGGGTGTTGTCGGCGGTCAGCCCCAGCATCGCGCAGCCGTACCCGCGCTTCAGTGTCTCGGCATCGTCATAGGCGACGGAGATGCCGTAGAAATGTTGCAGACTGACGGCGATATCGCGCGTGAGGTGGTCGCTCGAGACCTGGAGGCTGGCCGCGCCCACGCACGCGTCGCCGTCATAGACCGCCATGCCCGTGGAATGAAGCCCGAAGTCAATAACCGCCGCGCCGCGCTGACGCTCCTCCGGCAAAACCGCCGCATAGGCCGCGGCGACGGGTTCAAACACCGTATCTTCCACCGATAGATGCGCGCGATGCGCCGCCGAGACAAGCGCCTCGTGCTCCTGCTCCGATGTGGTCACCAGCAGCACGTTGGCCTCGAGCTTGGTGCACATCAGGCCCACCGGATACCGGTAGCCGGCGCGCCCATCCACGGTGAAATCCTGCGGGAACACGTGCACCAGCATGCGCCCGGGCTGGATCTGCACGCGCGAAGCGAGTTCCACCGCGTAGGCCAGGTCGTTCGGCGCGATCTCACGCGGACGGCCAAACTCGTACACGCCGCGGCCTTGTGACGATTCAAGCGACGGGCCGCCCAGGCCGATCACCACCGAATCCACCAGCACGCGCGACCGTGTTTCGGCTTCCTTCACCGCCGCCAGCATCGACTGCGAAACGGCATTGACGTCGGCCACGCGGCCCTTCTGGAAGCCCTGAGTGGGCACCGAAGCAGCGGCGAGAAAACGCAGGCGCTGATCTTCCAGCACGCACAACACACAACGCGTGCGCGAGCTGCCCGCGTCGAGTCCCACGGCGTACTTCGGAAGATTGCGGCTATTCGCCATCGCACTCCACGCGCTCGGATTGGTCCGCCGTGATGCGGTCTTCCAGGCGCAGGTCGAGCCGGATGACTTCCGGCATCTTCTTCCGAATCTCCGGATAGTAGCGGAGGAAGCGTTCAAGGCGCGCCCGGTACATCTCGCCGCCCATCACCAGATGCACGGCGCGGCCCTCCATCGGATAGATGAGACGGACATTGTTTTCCTGGCACACGTTCACTTCCGACACCGACTTGGCATACGGACCCAGATCGTCCAGCACGCGCCGCATCAGCTTCACGCGCGCGCCGCGGGCCGCCACCTGCTGATCCTCGCGCACGCCGGTCAACACAGGCAGCGCATAGTCCACACCCGGCGTAACCGGCAGCAGTTCACCCTCGTCGTCAATGAGGTTCACACGCGCCGGCTGATCCTTCCGGTACGAAGCCACCTGCACGAACGCCACGGGCGTGCGCTCTTCCACGCGCAAATCAATGCGGTTGGGCCACACACGGCTCACCGTGGCCGCGCGCACCCATTTGATCTCGCGGATGCGGCGCTGGCGTTCGGCCAGTGGAATGCGAAACACGCTCTGCCCTTCGTCGTCGCGAAACACGCCGCGCACCGCCGCCGACTGCGCGCGCTGCATGCCGCTCAGCCGCAAGTCGGGCGAGAGCTTAGCGCCATAGGCGGGCGCCCGCAGCGTGAAGCGCTCATCTTCATAGAGAAAACGTTCCACGCGTTGCCAGGTGAGCAGCGCCACCAGCAGTGCGAAGGTGATACCCAGCACAGGCAGCACATAGGGCCGCAACAGCGCCAGCATCTCCAGCACCGGCGTATCGCGAAGATCTATCGTCTGCTTGTTTTTCGCCATTCTCAATTCATGCTTTCGCCGTGCGCGAGCCGATCGCGCGCAGAATCTTTTCCCCGGCCTGCGACACACTGCCCGCGCCCAGAGTGATCACCAGATCGCCGGGCATCGCCTCAGCCGCCGCCGTCGCGGCGCCCTCTTCGAGGCCGCCCACGAACTTCGTGCCGCGGTGCCCGAAGTCACGCAGCCGGGCCGAAAGAGCGGCGCCGGTGACCCCTTCGATCGGCGCTTCGGACGCCGCGTAGATGTCCATCACGAACACGCGATCGGCCAAGTGGAACGACCGCGCAAAATCGTCCATCAGCACTTGCGTTCGCGTGTAGCGGTGCGGCTGAAACAGCACGAGCATCCTCTTATGAGGACCTAGCCGTGCCGCCGCCAGCGTGGCGCGCACTTCGGTGGGGTGGTGCCCGTAATCATCCATCACCGTCACCTCGCCCGCCTGGCCGCGAATCTGCATGCGCCGGTCCACGCCGCCGTAGGTAGCCAGCCCCGCGCGGATTCTCTCCACGGGGACGTTCAGTTCGAGCGCTACGCCGATGGCCGCCGTCGAATTCAACACGTTGTGATGGCCTGGCACCGGCAAAGTGAACGAGCCCAGATCCTGGCCGCCATCGGACAGCGTAAACTCGCTGGCCAGTTGACCCGCCTGAATCGAGGTGATGCGCAGCTCGGCCTGTGCGCTGACGCCGTAGGTCACCGTGCGCCGCCGCACGCGCGGCAGCATCTGCTGCACATGCTCGTCATCCAGGCACACCAGCGCGGCGCCGTAGAACGGCACCTGATTGACGAACTGCACAAACGCGTCCATCACCTTGTCGAACGTGCCGTAGTGATCGAGGTGTTCGCGGTCGATATTGGTCACCGCGGCGAGGATCGGCATCAGTTTCAAAAACGATCCGTCGCTTTCATCCGATTCCACCACCAGGAAATCGCTGTTGCCCACGCGTGCGTTGCTGCCGCCCATGGTCTTCACGCGGCCGCCCACCACCACCGTGGGATCGAGGCCCGCGTGGCTCAAGATCGCCGCGGTCATCGATGTCGTGGTGGTCTTGCCGTGGCTGCCCGCGATGGCGATGCCGTACTTCAGCCGCATCAACTCGGCCAGCAGTTCGCCGCGCGGGATGATGGGAATCTGCCGCCGCCGCGCCTCCACCATTTCCGGGTTGTCGGCCTTCACCGCCGAGCTCACCACCAGCGCCTTGGCGCCGCCGAGATTTTCCGCCGCGTGGCCCTCGCAGATGCGCGCGCCCAACTGCTCCAGCCGGTCGGTAATGGGACTGCGCTTGAGGTCAGACCCCGACACGGTGTAACCGAGAGTCAGCAGCACTTCGGCGATGCCGCTCATACCGATGCCGCCGATGCCCGCGAAATGGAGATGCTGAGGCCTAAAAAACATGTCGACCCTTTATTGTTTCCGGTGGAGAAGCGGCAAGTCAAATCAGGCGGGCCGCCCAGCCACCTCCTCCAGCACCGCGGCGGCGCGTTCGGCGGCGTCCGGACGCGCCAGCGTGTGCGCGGCGGCGCCCATCCGCATGCGGCGCGCGGGGTCGCTGGCGAGGGCCATCACTTCGTCAAAAAATCGCTGCCCGGTGAGGTCGCGGTCTTCCACCATCACGGCCCCGCCAGCGCGCACCAGGGCCTCGGCGTTCTTTTTTTGATGGCCGTCCGCGGCGAAGGGAAACGGCACCGCGATGGCGGGCTTTGACGCCGCGGTGAGTTCACCCACCGCATTC
>VFZP01000390.1 GCA_016871115.1 Acidobacteriota bacterium | reverse complement strand
TTTTGTGCGATGGTCCGAAGAAGCCATCGGCAAGGCACTGGCCCGCCCTCGGAATGGGGATTCTGATCAACTCCGGCACGGGAGTGAGGCGTCGGGTGTAGACTGTTGGATTCCGGGAAACCCAAAACGGAAATCCCGGTTGATACTCCAGGCACATCGATACCGGCGCAATGGCCGTGAAAATGCCACCGCCGGTGCGAATGACGGTCTGATTGTTGAGCGCATAGGCGATGCCAAGGCGCGGACCGAACGTCTTGTAGTTGGGGTTGTGATGATACCCGCCCGGCGGCACCCACTTGAACAGGCCCTTGCGCCCCGTCACCGGCTCGGTGGCGTTCACGTCGAAGAAGCCGATCTGTCCGAACTTCTCGCCGTAAGGCGACGTGTACTCATAACGGAAGCCGAGGTTCAGCGTCAGCTTGCTGTTGACGCGCCAGTCGTCTTGAATGTAGCCGGCGTTGTAGCGCTGGAACAGCATCATGTACGGCGTGGTTTCGATACTGCCGCTGACGGGGATGCCCAGCAGGAAGCTGGCAAACGCGTTGCCCCGGTTGGACTGCACTTCCGCCGTATTCGGCCCCAGCGTGTAGGTGCGGTCAAATACAAACTGGCCGGCGGAGTTGCGCGAGTTGAAGGCGGCCATCTTCATGCGCTGGAAGTCCGCGCCGGCCTTGATGCGGTGGCGGCCGCTAATCCAGGTGACGTGATACTGGCCGTGCCAGGTGTCTTGCGGCAATAGGTTCTTGCCCGCGCCACCCAGGCCCGAGACTTCGTCCGCGCCGAACGTCGCCACCGCCAGCCCCGTGCCCGTGGCAAACTGCTGCACCAGAACCTGCGGAAATTGTTTGAAGGTAACCGCGTTGGCCAGGGAAGTGGGGAAGCCGAGCGAAGCGAGGTCGAAACCCTCGCTCACCGGGGCGCCGTTGTTCTGCAGGCGCGTGTAGCTGAAGCGAAGTTCGCCCAGCAGGTTGGGCGAGAAGGTGGACGTGAGGCTGATGCCAGCGTTACGGTTTGGGTTGGAGTTAACAGTGGTCGCGGGAAACGCCGCCTCCACCAGACCCTTGGAGAAGCCCTCGTTCTGCGCGCCGCCGAAGCGGCCAAAGATGCGGTGTTTGTCATTGATCTGATGATCGATACGGGTGAACCACAGGTTGACGTTGGTGACATTCTTGCCGGCGATGAAATGGTTGCTCACTTGCGCAAGGCCTTCGCCGGCGCGATTGACGTCCGGCCAGAACTTGGCCATGTTCGCCGAAATCGGATGGATGCGGCTGGCCGGAACGATGTTGCCGGGGAACATGTCGCGGATGACGTTGCCGCCGCCGGCCGCGCGCGTGGTGAGCAGGTCGAAGATTTCAACCGGCATCCCTGTGCGGTCGCGTAGTTGCGAGAAGTTGCCCGTCTTCAAACCCGCCTGCGGCACCGTCGCCAGGAAGTTGCGCGGGCTGCCTTGGCGCACGAACTCGTAGTTGGCGAAGAAGAACGTGCGGTCTTTCTTGATCGGCCCGCCCAACGCACCGCCGCCTTCGTTGCGCTGGAACAGTGCACGAGCCACGCGATTGCGGTTGTTCGACCAGGAGTTGGCGTTCAAGTGGTCGTTACGCAGAAACCAGTAGCCGATGCCGCGAAAGGCATTCGTACCCGAGCGCGATGCGACGTTCACCACGCCACCGCCAGCGCGTCCGAACTCGGCGGAGTAGGTGGCGGTTTCCACTTTGAACTCAGCGACGGACTCGATCGGGAACGTGTATGCCTGGCCGCCCGACGTGAAGCCGCGCGCGTCGCCGCCGTCCATCAGGATCGCGTTCTGATTGGCGAGACCACCCGAGATGCGCGAGTTTCCGGCCTGCCTGATGGCATCGCCGCCCGCGCTCACCTGGCCGCGCGTGGGAATCACGCCGGGCGCGAGCGCGGCCAACTGCAGCGGATTGCGGCCGAGCAGCGGCAGTTCCACCACGCGGCGCGACTCCACCGTTTTGCCCATGCCGGATGTCTGGGCTTCGAGCAACACCGCCGCGGCTTCGACATTGAGAGTCTCGGCGATCGAGCCGACTTCGAGTTGTGCATCGATCGTCGCGGTGAGGTTCACGGAGAGATTGATGCTGGTGACACGGCGGACTTTGAAGCCGGCTTTCTCTATGCTGATTTCGTAGGTGCCGGGATTCAGCGCGGGGAATACTTAGAGGCCGGAGGAGTTCGATTGGGTGCGTTGGGTGACGTTGGTAGCGACGTTGCGAACCGCTGCATTCGCCTCCGCAATCACCGCGCCTGTTGAATCGGAAACGGTGCCGGTGATGGTGCCGCGTTCACCCTGGGCGTAGAGCAACGTGGCGGCGCCAACAAGACAGAGCGAATAGGCAGGCAGGGCCCATTGGTTTTTCATGGCTGCGATCATACATCAAATGGCTGCTGAGTCCAACCGCATCGAGTTATGCCGCTACGCGGACGTTGCCGCCGCGTTGCGCGATGCGGCCCATGAGCCGGGCGAAGCGGGTGGGCCGGTGGACGTGGCTGCGCACCTGGCGTTTCGCGCGCAAGCCCGCGCGGCGTACGCCCCGGAGCGGTTTGCGGCGTGGCGTGGGGAGTGGGAGCGCGAGGCGCGGGCACTGTTCGACGCCGGGCCCCGTGAACTGATTGGCGAGGTGGCCGAGCCGTGGGCGCGCGGCGTGGCGCACCGCGTCACGGGAGTAGCGCCCTCCAGCGCCGGGTTGGCGCGCGCCTTGTTTGAGCAACCCGGCTCGCCTGCGGCCGCCGAAGCAACCAGCGCGCTGCTGCCCCACTGCGGCGGTGATGCGCTGCGGCTGCAAGCGTTCACCGCGATGTGTCACACCCTGCCCGCCTTCCTCGGCAACGCGTGGCGCGCTCTGCTCGAGCACCAAGACGAGCTGCGCCGGTTGCCCGCGCTGTTGCCGGGCGCGATGGAAGAACTGCTGCGCTATGCCGGGCCATCCACCGTGCAATGGCGTTGGCGTGTGACCGATGGGGCAACGGTAAGGCTGCGGCTGGCGGACGCCAATCGCGACGCGGAGGCGTTCCCCGAACCGGACCTGCTGCGGCTCGACCGCGATGCCTCGGGGCATCTCGCTTTCGGCGCCGGTCCTCATGCGTGCGTGGGCGGCGCGCTGATTCGCGTGGCGGCCGGTGTCGCCGTGCGCGCCTTCGCCGAATGGCATGCCGCCGCTACTCCGCCTATTGCGTTCACGGCGGAGGCGGTGCAGTTCCCGCAGGCGCGCGCGCAGCGTTGGTTGCGCGTGGGCTCCGGCTCCGGGGAATGATCCGATTTCTCTTGACCAGCGCGGTCAAAGTAATATCATTTAGATAAGTAACTAGTATGATCCGCGAGACCCAAGTTTAAACGCCGGGAGGACTCGGCGCGCTGTTCGTTCTCACTCTCATCGGCCTCGGACTGGTCTACTCGCTGATCCACGCGGCCAGCACGCTCGCCATTGGGGGCCTCCTCGTCTCCCTGGTGATCACGCTGCTACTCACTGGCGGGCTATTCAGTGTCGATCCGAATAAGGCCGTCGTCCTCACGCTCTTCGGTAAGTACAAGGGCACCGAACGCGATGCGGGGCTCCATTGGGCCAACCCGTTCTATGCGAAGAAGCACGTGTCGCTCCGCGCGCGTAACTTCGAAACGCTCAAGCTGAAGGTGAACGACCATGACGGCAGCCCGATTGAGATTGGCGCCGTGGTGGTGTGGCTGGTGGTAGATACGGCCGAGGCGTGCTTTGAAGTGGGCGACGACGAGAACTACGTGCACGTGCAAAGCGAGTCGGCACTGCGCAACCTCGCCACGTCGTATCCTTACGACGCGCATAGCGAAGGGCAGATGTCGCTTCGCGCCAACACGGCCGAAGTGGCTGAGCATCTCCAGTGCTAGATCGAAGACCGGCTGGCCAAGGCCGGTGTGCGCGTGATGGAAGCGCGCATCACGCACCTGGCGTAGGCGCCCGAAATCGCCATGGCGATGCTGCAGCGCCAGCAGGCCTCGGCCATCATCGCCGCGCGCACCAAGATTGTGGAGGGCGCGGTGAGCATGGTGGAGATGGCTCTGGAACAGCTTGCCCACAAGAATGTGGTGCAGTTGGATGAGGAGCGCAAGGCCGCCATGGTGTCTTACCTCTTGGTGGTGCTGTGTGGCGAACGCTCCACGCAGCCTGTGGTGAACGCCGGCACGCTCTACAATGGAGAAAAGCGACCATGCCTGAACGCAAGCCCTTTCTGTTGCGCGTGGACGAGCGTGTGCTCGACCAGGTGAAACGGTGGGCCGACGACGACTTGCGCAGCCTGAACGGACAGATCGAGTATCTGCTGCGCGAGTCGCTCGTCAAGGCGAGACGCTGGAAGACGCCGGCCAAAGAGAAGGAACGGGAATGAACTGGCGCCGCGACCTCGTGGACTTTGCGCTCGATGAAGACACCGAACGTCTGATTGCCGAGCAGAAGAAGTGGATTGCGGCCGAACCCGGCGCGGCGCGGCCGTACTATCACTTGGCGCAGCTCTACCGTTTGCAGCAGCGGCGCGACGAAGCGACGGCGCTGCTGCTGCACGCTGTGGCGCTGGATGATGTACTGGCTCCCGCGCACACCGCGCTGAGCCAGATGTACGCCGTCTCCGGCGACCTCGCCGCCGCGCGCCGCCACGCGAGCCGGGCCGCCCAGTTGGGTGAGCCGGAAGCCGCGGCGATGCTGGCGCGCTACGGCGCATGATAGAGCGCTGACGCTATCGGCCTTGCCGCACAGGCTAGAATGGCCCCTATGTGCGAGCAAGACCATTTTGAACAAGACCGGCTGGAGTATGAGCGCCGCGGCCTCGTCACGCGCAAGGAGTTCGGCGCGCTCCTCGGCGCGGGCGGTCTGCTGCCGCAGGCAGCCAACGCCGCCGCCGTCAAGGAATCGGAAGTAACAATCACCACGCCGGACGGCACGGCTGATTGCTATTTCGTACACCTCGCCAAGGGCCGTGCGCCCGGCGTCCTGGTGTGGCCCGATATCTTCGGCCTGCGCCCTGCCTTCCGGCAGATGGGCAAGCGGCTCGCCGAATCGGGCTACGCGGTGCTGGTGGTGAATCCGTTCTACCGGTCGCAGAAAGCTCCGGCCCCGGGGGAAACGCGCCCCGCTGCGACCATCGATCAGATGCGGCTGCTTGCGCAGGTGCTCAACGAAAAGACCCACATGAGCGATGCCGTGGCATTCACCGGCTGGCTGGCCCAGCAGACGCCGGTGCACAAGAAGCGCAAGTTCGGCACGCAGGGCTACTGCATGGGCGGGCCGATCGCGTTCCGTACGGCAGCGGCTGCGCCGGCTCGCGTGGGAGCGGTTGCGTCGTTCCACGGCGGTGGACTCGTGCGCGCCGATACGCCCACCAGTCCACACTTGCAGGCTGCCAAGACGAAGGCGCAGTTTCTCATCGCCATTGCCGAGAATGACGACCAACGCGCCCCCAACGACAAGACGGTGCTGAAGGACACGTTCGCCACCGCCAAACTGCCGGCCGAGATCGAAGTGTACGGCGCCGCGCACGGCTGGTGCCCGCCCGATTCGCGCGTGTACAACGAAGCGCTCGCCGAGAAGGCGTGGACGCGGTTGCTGGCGCTCTACGCTAAGGCGCTGGCCTAGTTCGCCCGGCTGCCTGCGTCATTGCGGCGATGCCGCCGTGCGCGCATAGATCATCGCCGCGGCAATCACCGCCAGCCATCCGCCGATGAGTGGCGCGACGGCTTCTCGGATGGCCGAGCCTATGACAAGAAAGTCCGGCCCGCCAGTCTGCCAGTAGGTCCATTCGGACGCGAGACGCGTGGCGAGGCGCCGCCCGCCGGATGTCAAGACGACGATCGCGTCCTGGTTGTCTGGATTGATGCGGACCGCGGCATTGATCGCGGGAGGGTGTGCCTACTTTGTGACGATGGGAAAGCCTCGTTGAATCAGCGGCATAGATCCGCTGGCAGCCTTTCGGGCTGAAGCAAAGGACCGGGATATGATCATATCCCAGGCTTTCGGGTCAGTTGTCGTT
>VFZP01000389.1 GCA_016871115.1 Acidobacteriota bacterium | reverse complement strand
ATCTACCTCAGCGGAGACTTTGATACCTACTGGGACTTCCATATCACTCAGGAACAGCAGCGGCTCTACCCTTCGAACCGCTGGACCGTCGTCCTAAAGTAGGCACACCCTCGCGGATTCGCGCCGGCAAGGTTCCCACCAGTCCAATCAATGCCACCGCTGTAGTTTCAGGAAAAGGCGCCAGCGAGACCTCGCGCGCGATGCGGGCGCCGTAATTCCATCCCCCACCCCGGCAGCGTTGATGCCAGATGAGTCTTTGCGCGGACTCGATTCGGGCGTCAATACGGACCCGGTTCGAGATCATTCGCCTGGCAACGCGCAGTGCCGTGATGCTGTGGGCCGTGGGTTCAATCCAAGCGGCCGCGCCGGGGCGCCAGGGCCAGCCCTCGAATTTGGGGTCGCGATCGTTGCGCTCGGGGCAAAAAAAATGCAGTACACGTATGAGCGGGCCGGATTCGACACCGACCGTTTCCATGAGGTAATCCACTCCTCGTTCAACCACCGGCCTGTCATTCCGCAGTGCCGCCAGAATCACCAGTAGTGCGGCGGTCTAGTGCGGGGAACTGACGGCGCCTTGTGGCCGCGCGCTGCCATCGGAGTTTTGCCAGGTGCGCGCGGTGCGGTAGGCCCGCTCGGCGGCCGGATATCCATGCAACGCGAGTGCGGCCCAGGCTGTTGGTTCAAGCCAAGAGGCCCGCCCGGGGAAGTAACCCAAGCCGCCGTCTTGATTTTGGACCTTCAGTAGGAAGGCTTGACGCGTGGTGTCCCCCATTGTCATAGACATCGGCATCTCCCTGCTTATACTGCACAGTCCTAAGGCTATCCTCAGGCGGGCGTGGAAAACACCTTATCAGGTGCGGGCTATGCGGGACGGTTGGCGAGCACGGCCAAGGCTTCAATCTGCTGAGTGGTGCCGGCGGACGGCGAAGCGCTGGGACCGATGTCGGCGTCGTGCGGCACCGTCATCAGCCGCAGCAGGCTGAGGCGAAACTCCATCTCTTGCTTGGCTGAAGGCGTGGAGTTGTTCGGGGGAGGCGTGCTGTTCATGATCGGGGAGTTCCTGATGAGAGGTATCGGCTCACGTGGCTTGGTTCTTTAGACAATGTTGCCCGGGATCACACGATGGGAATCGACTGCGAGGACAGGCCGGCCCGCTAACATTCTCGGTTGGGTGGGCTTAAGGGGAGAGGGAAATGGGTAATGGGTAAACGGGAGAAACTTAGCAGTGAATGGGAAAACTACCGGAGGAGCAACCTTGGTTCGCTGGCCGGCCTGGACTTGCATACGCCGAAACGTAATGCACGGAGCGTGCCAATCTCTGAGCCGCCCAAAGTCCTCATCTTGCCCGTCATCGAGGCCATTTTGTGCCGAAACGAGCGGCTCGCGGGCCCGTACGTGCCGATCTGAAGCACCACCTACGGGACATACAAAAGAAAGCGGCGGCAAACCGTTGCCGCCGCCACATTTCCGTCGTGATGTCGGCGCTACAGGTGCGCGATGACGTCGATTTCCACCAACGAATTCCCCGGAATTCCTCCGGCCGCGGCGATGGTGGTCCTTACGGGCGGCTCAGCTCCGAAACGCCCACGGAACGCTTCGTTCATGGCGGCATAGTCCTTGAGGTCGTTCAGGTACACGTTGCACTTCAGCACTTTCTCCATGCTTGACCCGGCGTTTTCAAGCTCCTTCTGGATCTCGTCGATAACGTGTTTGGTGTGCGCCGTGATGTCGCCTTGAAAGTGCGCGCCTTTGCCGGCGACAAATACCAGGTTTCCGTACGATACGCAGCCGTTAAACAACGGAGCCGTCTTGGGCGGCGGGCCTTTGCGGTGCACCTTCTTCACCGGCGCCGGTCCAGCCTGTGCGGCCGCGGCCGCTGCCGCCGGAACTGCCGCTGCCGACGCCGCTGCGGCGCCCCGAATCATGGTTCGTCTCGAAGTCTTCAATGTGGAGGATCTCCTTCGCTTGGATGATACACTGCCCGAGAGGATCACTGTGACCGCGCGACTCTTTGCCAAGCTCATTTTCGGTACGTTGGCCGTATTGATCGTGGCTCTGGTGGCCGTGGACATTCTGGTTTCGCAGGTGGCCGAGGCCAACTACCGCGAATCGCTTGAGCGCGAACTGTCAGGTAAGGCGAAGCTCCTCGGCCAACTCGCCCTGAGCGGCGTTCCGGTGACGGCCGTGCAAGCCCGCGCCTCCGAACTGGCCGCCGCCGGCGCCGCGCGCCTGACGCTCGTCGATCGCGACGGCACCGTCCTCGCCGACTCCGAGCGCCGTCCCAGCGAAATGGAAAACCACAAAACACCGCAGCGCCCCGAGATTCTCGCGGCCCTCAACGGAGAGCAGGGCTCGCACGTTCGGCAAAGCGAGAGCATCGGCACCGAGTATCTCTATGTCGCCGTGCCTGCCGGACCCATGGCCGTGCGTCTGGCGATGCCCCTCCATGATGTCCGCGCCCGCGTGGACGCCATCCGCCGCCGCATGCTCGTGGCCACGGTTGTCGCGTTTCTGCCCGCTTTTCTGGTTGCCGCGTTGTTTGCCCGCTCGGTGTCTTCCAAATTGGGCGCCATCATCGAACACGCCCGCAATCTTGCCGAGGGCAACTTCAACGCGCGGCTGCCGCGGCCGGGCTCGGATGAACTCGGGCAACTTGGCCAGAAGCTGAACGAAACCGGCGAGAAGCTCCAGCGCATGATGGAGACGCTGCAGCACGAGCATCAGGAACTGGAACGGGTCGAGCGCGTGCGCAAGGATTTCGTCATCAACGTCTCGCACGAGTTGCGCACGCCGTTGGCCTCCATCCAGGGCTACACCGAAACGCTGCTGGACGGCGCGCTCCACGAGCCCGGCACCAACGTGCGCTTTCTCAACATCATTCGCCAGAACGCCGAGCGCCTTACCACGCTCGCCTCGGACCTGCTCACGCTGTCGCGCATTGAACTGAAGACCCAGAAGTTCCAGTTTGCCTCCTATTGCGTGAACGACCTGCTGACCGACTGCCTGGACTCGGTGCGCCCGCTCGCCGGCAAAAAGCAGATTGCCCTTCATCTGGAGTTCGCCCCGGACGGCACGGAGGTTTTCTGCGATTCCAAGGCCGTGCACCAGGCGCTGGGCAACCTGCTCGATAACGCCATCAAGTACACGCCCGAAGGCCGTGAGATCCACGTGGGCGCGGGCCGCCCGGTGGCGGATGCCGAAGGCCGTGAATTCGTCGAATTCTGGGTGCGGGACACGGGCATCGGGATCCCGGCTGACGAGTTGCCGCGGCTGTTTGAGCGCTTCTACCGCGTGGACAAAGCACGGGCGCGCGAGTTGGGCGGTACGGGCCTCGGGCTGTCGATCGTCAAGCATCTGGCGCGCGCCCATGGCGGCGACGTGGGCGTGACGAGTGAAACGGGCTGCGGCTCGCGGTTCCACTTTACGCTCCCGGTCCAGGACTTGGGCCTACCTTCCGGCCCCGGCCGTCAAGCGGAATTAACGGCATTGTGATCGTTTTGTAATGGTTTTCAGGCTACCATGAAGGGGTAACGAAACATGAAGAAAATCATGCTCGTCGAAGATGACGCCGACCTCTTCGCTCTCCTCAAATACAACCTGGAGAAGGAGGGCTTTTCCTTCGTGGGCACCCAAACCGGCAAGGGCGCGATCGACCTGTGCCGCCGCGAACGTCCGGACCTGGTCCTGCTCGACATCATGCTGCCGGATTCAGATGGCCTCGACATCTGCAAGGGCATCCGGTCGCACTCGGCACTGTCGGGCATCCCGGTGATCTTCCTCACCGCGCGCGCCTCGGAGGCAGACCGCATTGTGGGCCTGGAACTCGGCGCCAATGACTATGTGGTGAAGCCCTTCTTCATTCGCGAACTGATTGCCCGCATCAAGATCCAGTTCCGCTCCCAGCCCGCGGCGCCGAAAAGGCTCAAGAGCGGTGGCCTGGAGCTCGACCGCAGCAGTTGCCGGGTATGGCTGGCAGGCAACGAAGTGCAACTGACCGCCACCGAGTTTCGCCTGCTTGATTTTCTGATGAGCCGCCCGGGCGTGGTGTTCAGCCGGGACCAGTTGCTTGACTCGGTGTGGGGCCATGACCGCGCCGTGACAGATCGTACCGTGGACGTCTACATCCTTCGCCTCCGGCAAAAGGTTGAGTCAGACCCGGCGAACCCGAACTTCATCCGCTCGGTGCGCGGCTTTGGATATAGCTTCAATGACGCGCTCATGCCCGCGCCCGCCACCGCCAGCGTGTAAGCTGGCGGTGGAACAGCCCGTCGCCCTCCGTGCGATACCCGGTAGCGTCATGACGCTTCCGGTTAAATACCACTTTCCTTGGAGCGCCACCACGATGACCTTTCCGTCGGTGCTTTCCTCCGCACTGGCGGGCGGAACGGACGCGCGGATGTTCAACGTGACGTCGACGGCCGCGGCGGCGAGAAACTCCTTGTTCATCGGAGCGCGCGTGGCCTTGCAATTCACGCTGCAGTCTGAGGGCCGGGACGCCATCAGCGTGCCCGTTATGCTCGATCTGGAGGCGCCCGCGGCCCGTGCCCTGGCACAGTCGTTGCTGGAACTGGCCGAACAAGCCGAGGCGCTCGCGCCGCAAGTTGGCTGGTAAGGGACGGCGAACGGCGTTCACAGCTTCCGCAGATTTTTTATCCGCGCTAATTAGTCTTCAACGATCATCGCGGTCGTAGCTGCGAGAACGATCTGCCCACGACGTCGGCTCGAAGGAAAATTCCTGTCCTTGCTCGGGCCGTTGTTTAGGGAGTTCGCGTGTTTTGCCGATCACGATTGCGGTCTGCGTATCTGCATTTGCCTGTTCTTGACGTACTCGGTCTCGGTTGCTTCGAGTCTCTCGTCGCCTATGGCTCCGAGCTTGTTCCTGAGTGTCAGGCCGTCCGGAAGGGTGTAGCCAGGCAAGGGAGGGTTTAGAGCTGGCGGTGAAGAGCGTTCAAACGGGACAGGATTTGGTCTTGCTCAACCTCGCCGCGGATGAAGGCTTGAAAAACCTCGTTACTCTCCGGGCTCGAAAACTGGCCTTCAATGCGGTTGTCCGCATCCGCCTGAAACACAGCTTCGCGGCGGCGCTGCATCTCAGCAGCGCTGATCTTCGCTGTCGGTGCTGCCGGCAATTCCGGCGCTATGTCCCGTGTGATAACGGCCATTTTGTGATCTCCTACACCTCTTCCATTTGATCGGTTTGGCATGGTCTGTCCAAAGAAAAACACCCCCTTTACCTCTCCCTCAAGGGACAGCGCCTTCCGGCTCCGCGCAACCGAACGCGGGCCGGAGCCTGGGCGATAAAAGCCGGGAGCTCTGTGCGGACCCGGAAAGTTCGCCTTGCGCGCTTGACCGCGAACAACGCGGGGCTTTGTACTGTCGTCACTGAACCGCCGCCCGAGTCGGAAGCCTTTTAAGTTCGCAGTATGGTCCTTCTGCGAACAAATCGGCGTGTCGAGGAAGGAGCGCGCGTGGCCTTGCAATTCACGCTGCAGTCTGAGGGCCGGGACGCCATCAGCGTGCCCGTTATGCTCGATCTGGAAGCGCCCGCGGCCCGTGCCCTGGCACAGTCGTTGCTGGAACTGGCCGAACAAGCCGAGGCGCTCGCGCCGCAAGTTGGCTAGTAAGGGACTGCGAACGGCGTTCACAGCTTCCCGAAATTTTTTATCCGCATCACCGCACGCCACTTAGTCTCCGGCGTCGTGCCGCTTGTTTTGAGCGGTCTGCCACGGTGGGGCCATGCAGTGGTTCCTGTTTCTCTATTTTCTGCGCGTGCCCGCCGTGGCGACGCTCCTGTTGGTGGCGCTCGCCCCGCTCGGCGCGTTTCCCGCCTCGCCGTTTCGCGGCATGTTGCAAGGGCTGTTCGATGTCAACGGCTGGGGCGCGTTTTGGACGGGCCTCACCGCCTGACTCGCCTCGGGCATGGCCTGGATTGCGTCGCTGTTGACGCCCAACTACGGCCCGCGGCGCTTTCCGGGATTGCCGCGCACTGTCACTGACCTTGAGTTCCGCGCGTTCCCT
>VFZP01000388.1 GCA_016871115.1 Acidobacteriota bacterium | reverse complement strand
CCCCTTCTCCTCGAAACGCTTGGACCAAAGCGATACCGTCGCCATGCTCACGCCGGTAGCGGCAGCTCCGTCGGTTTCCTTGCGCCCTGCGGCTCGCATCAGGACAATCCTTGCCCTCAGTGCGTCGCGCTGCGCGCTGGTGGGAGAGTGAGCACGGCGGCGCAGCGTGGATCGCTCTTCTGGAGTGAGCTCGATGGTCGAGACGGGGCGTGCCATGGCTAAGTACGGCACAGCTCCGCCGTTATTGAAAGGCGATTCACTTACAATACACTAGATTGCCGGTGCGGTCTACCCGGGCGGACCAGCCCGAGAGCACCAGCGTGGTAGCCCCATAGTCGGGTATCAGCAGGGGGCCGGCGAGGGGTTTGGCCAGGGTCTTGGAGTGGCGCGGCACGACGGGCACGTTGCGCCAACGGCCTCCTATATAGATGCGGCGGGTTTGGAGCGCTGAGGCCGTACGGGCGGGTTTGCCGAATTCAGGTTGCGGGGTGGCGCGGCGGGCGCGCACGCGCAGGGTGACGGTTTCCACGGCCCGCTCCGGCGTCGCGTAGCCGTAGAGGCGCTGGTGCTCGCGGTGGAAGCGCGCGGCGGCGTTGTCCCACGGGACGTTGATCTCGTAGCTTTGGCCGGCGTACCGGAGATCGGCCGTGCGAAGGAGTTGTGCGCCGGGCGTATCGCGGCGGGCATCGCGTTCCAGGCGCCGGAAGATCGGCTCCAGGTTGGTTTCGCCCAGCGCGGCGGCCGAGTAATCGCGCACGCAGTCCGCCAGCAGCATCCCCAACGCAGAGAGCCCTTCGGCAAACCTTGGGACGATCACCGTACGGATTTCCAGTTGCGCGGCGAGTTCGCACGCATGCAAGCCGCCACCGCCGCCGAAGGCCACCAGGGCAAAGTCGCGCGGGTCATAGCCCCGCTCCACGGAGACGGCGCGTATGGCGCGATCCATATTCGCGTTGGCCACCTTCACGATGCCTTCGGCGGCTGCAAGGAGCGGCAGGTTCAGCGCGGCGGCCACGCGGGCCACGGCCGCTTCGGCCAGCGCGGGCTCAATGCGCATGGCGCCGCCCAGGAATTGCTCGGCGGCGATGCGGCCCAACACGACGTGCGCATCGGTCACCGTGGCTTCCTGCCCGGCGCCGTAGCAGGCCGGACCGGGCTCCGAGCCCGCGCTTTCCGGACCCACCCGCAGCAGCCCGCCCGCGTCCACGCGCGCAATGGAGCCGCCGCCCGCGCCCACGGTGTGGATGTCAAGCATGGGTACGCGCACGGGCATGCCGTCAATCGCGGCTTCGGTGGTTTCGTGCGGCGCGCCTTCGGCGAGGCTGACGTCGGTGGAGGTGCCGCCCATGTCGAAGGCGAGGATCTTTGCAAAGCCTGAGAGCCGGGCCATGTGCGTGGCGGCGATGAGTCCGCCGGCAGGCCCTGACAGCACCGTGCGCACGGCATGCCGGCGGGCTTCGCGCGCGGTGAGGTAGCCGCCGTTCGATTGCAGGATGGACAGGCGGTGGCTGGAGCCGGCTTCAAGCGCGCCGAGGTAGCGATCCATCAGCGGACCCACGTAGGCGTTGATCGCCGTTGTCGAGGCGCGTTCAAACTCGCGGAACTCGGGCGAGATCTCGTGAGACGCGCAGAGGTAGCAGCCCAGGCCCGCCAAGGCTTCGGCCACGGCGCGTTCGTTCGCCGGGTTCCGGTAGCCGTGCAGGAGGCAGATGGCAACGCTTTCCACCTGCGCCGCCGCGAGCGCTTCACGCAGCGCGGCGAGCGAAGGAGGTTGCGCCGGCATTTCCACCGTTCCGTCGTAAAGGACGCGCTCTTCCACACCGAAACTCAACTCACGCGGCACAATGGGCAACTCGGGCGCCGGCGTCAGGTTGTACAACTCGCGGCGATTCTGCCGGCCAATCAGCAGCAGATCCTCAAAGCCGCCCGTGGCGACAAACGCCGTGCGCACGCCCTTACGTTCCAGCAGCGCATTGGTTGCCACCGTGGAGCCGTGCACTACATCCGCCGCTTTGCGCAGGCCGGTGGTGGCGCGCGCGATGCCGGCGAGGATCACTTCATACGGCGCGCGCGGATTGCTGCGGATCTTGAGACTGTCCAGGCGCCCGTCATCGTGAAGCACGATGAAGTCCGTAAAGGTGCCGCCCGCGTCAATGCCTATCCGCACGTTTTCTCAGCGTAACGCGGAACCAGCGGCGATTGAGGCCTCAGCCTGTTGCGCGAGGCCCACGGCCGACGCGCCCAGCACCGCAAAGCGTTCATCGCGCGTGTGTCCGTGCACATAGCGATAGTAGATCTGCTGGAGAATCACGGCCAGCTTGCACAGCCCGTAGACGTAGTAATAAACCGGGTGAGGCACGTCACGGCCCGTGCGCTCAGCGTAGCGCTCCACAAACTCGCGGCGCGTGAAAAAGCCGGGCGAGGCGGTGGGCGAAAAGCGGAGGTTGCGGAACGCGGGCGGGTCCGCGGCTTCCACCCAGTAGCTGAGGGCGGTGCCGAGGTCCATGAGCGGATCGCCGACGGTGGCCATCTCCCAATCGAAGAGCCCGGTGATCCGCGTGGGGTCAGCTGGGTCGACGAGGATGTTGTCCAGCTTGTAATCGTTGTGAATGAGCGCCGGGTGCGCGGAGTCTGCCGGCATATGCGCGGCCAGCCACGCGAGCGCGCGGTTCATTTCAGGTACGTCTTCGGTCTGCGCGTCGGCCCAGCGCTTGGTCCAGCCTTCGATCTGGCGGCGCACGTAGCCTTCGGGTTTCCCGAACCTATCGAGTCCGGCGGCGGCAAGGTCCACGCTGTGCAGCGTGGCGAGGTTGTCGACGAGCGCAGCGGACAAACGCCGGCAGCCTGGCGCGTTCCCCGCGAGCGCCGGCGGCAGCTCCCGGCGAATCACCATGCCTGGCAGCCGCTCCATCAAATAGAACGGCGCGCCCAGCACCGCGTCATCGTCACAGTTGGCCACCGGCCGGGGCGCGGCGGTGAACGCGGCGTGGAGCTTCGACAACACGCGATACTCGCGACCCATGTCGTGCGCGCTTTTCACACGCGTGCCGAACGGCGGACGGCGCAGTACGAACTCTTCGCCCGTGGCGGCGAGCCGCACGCGATACGTCAGATTCGAGTGGCCGGAGGGAAATTGCTCCACCGCGAGCGCGCCGCGGCCGAACCACGCCGCGAGTTTGGCGGTGTCGAGCTCTTCGCCGGGGCGCGGAGCGGCGGTAGGGTTGGCGTCTGGCGTCATGGGCAAAACTCAACGATACGTTAGCAGGGCCGGCTCAGCGGCCAAGTGTGGCGTGAGGTTGAAGGTGCTGAGCGAAAAGCGCCCGGCCGTGAACAGGAACTCTGAGTAGGAAGCGTTGCGCGGGCTCCAGGTGAGGTCGAGCGTAGCCTCGTACGTCAATCCCAAGGCAACGCGCGTGGTGACGGCGGTGGGTCCGCCGGAGGTGAACACGGCCACGTTCGACGACTTCGGCGCGCCCTCGGTGATGCGGCGCACGGCGGCTTCCACGCGATGGCAAAAGTCCTGCCACGAAGGAATGTCGGGCGCAGACACCTCGCCCGCCAGCCACCGCCGCGAGACTTCGCGCAACAGCCGGTCAAACGAGCGCTGCTTGACCACAAAATCCGTCGCGGCCTGAAACGCCGCTACGCCTTCGGCGATCTCCGGGTGCGAGGCGGCCAGCGGCGGCGTGAACCGGCGCAGCACAGCCTCGGCGGGAAACTCGTCGAGCTCCGGATGCACCGTCACCTCCGGCCACGGCTCACCGGCCGCGCGGAGCACCGCGCCCGCAATCTCCGCCGTACGAATCTGGCGCTCCGCCGGGCCGGTGTGAACCTGCTCAAACCGCGTGCCCGCGCGCAGCCAGTGTTCACCCAGAAGGCGCGCCTGGCGCTCACCGTTTTCCGACAGTTGATCGTAGTTGGCCGCCATGAAGGACGCTTGCCCATGGCGAACGACAGTAAGAAGACTCAAGCCCGGCCAGTATACAACGCGAGCCGCAGCAGCAACGCGCTTCGGAGGTAGGATGAGGAGGAAAGGAATCGCCGCCCCATGAAACGTCGCGACCTCATCCAATCCGCCGCCGCTGCCTCAGCCGCCGGCCTCACGATCCTGAAAAGTGGAGTGCTCCGCGGCCAGACCGCGCCCAGCAACCGGCTTAACGTTGCGCTGGTGGGCATCTGGGGGCGGGGAACGGCCCACTACAATTCGCTCCTGAACGAGAATGTGGTGGCCATTTGCGATGTGAACGACCTCCGCACCCGCGAAGCCGCGCAGATCTTCCCGAAGGCCAAGATCTACTACGACTGGCGGCGCATGTTCGACCAGAAAGACATCGAAGCCGTGGTGATCTGCACGGCCGATCATCACCACGCGTTTATCGCCAACTGGGCGCTCAATCGCGACATGCACGTTTTCTGCGAGAAGCCGCTCGGCATCAGCGTGGAAGAGACCCGCGTGGTGCGCGCGAATTATCTGAAGCGCCGCGCCAAGGTGGCGACGCAGCACGGCACGCAACGCCACGCCTACCCCAACTTTGAGCGCATTCGCGAGCTGATTCTCGATGGCGCGATCGGCGAACTCAAAACGGTGCACAGTTGGGACAGCCGCCAGTTGCCGCGCCCCGGTTACCCGGAGGCGCAGGGTCAGCCGCCCGCTTCGCTCCACTATGAACAGTGGATCGGTCCGTCGCCCTATCATCCCTACAGCCCCCAGTATTTCGGCGGTTCGAACGGGCTCAACTGCCTGTTCTGGAATATGTATCGCGACTTCGGCGTGGGCCAGATGGGAGACATGGGTGCGCATACGATGGACCTGGTGTGGAACTCGATCGATGCCGGAGGCCCGACAGCGATTGAGATTGACCACGAGTTGAGCGATAAGTTCCATCCCGATATCTGCCCCGTCAAACTCAAAGCCACGTTCGAACATCCGTCCAACGCGTGGCGCGGGCCGATCAAAGTGGTTTGGTACCAGGGCGGGCTGAAGCCGGAGAGCCCGCGCGGTTTCATGGATCTCAGCCGCATCGGCAACGGGGCGATCTTTGAAGGAACCAAGGGAAGTATCCTGGCGGACTTCACCACGCGCCTGATCATTCCGAATAACGACGATGGCGACTTCACTTACTACAAGCGCCGGGGCAAGAACGAACTACTTCCCCTGGTGGCCGGCGTGGGGCAACCTACGCAAGTGCAGGCCCGCCCGCCACAAGGCGGCGGCAGTCAGGTCCGCCGGCTGCCGCCGCCGCTGCCCGCGGGAATGACGGCCATGCCGAATGCCACTCCCAAACCGGGCGGCTTCCCGGAATTGCAAATGATGACCGGCAACATCCCGCCCGCCATCGGCATGCCGAACCCGAATGTGGAGCAGATCCTGGCCGTGCAACAGTCGGGGCAAACCTACCGCGGCAACATCGACCCGTTCCAGACGGACTGGCTGAATGCCTGCAAAGGCCGCAGCAACGACGCCGTGAATGGCACCAGCCGCAAGACCCACTGCGACTTTGACTACGCCGGCAGCATGATCGAGCAGATGCTGCTGGGTCTGGTGGCGCACCGCGCCGGCCAGCGCCTGGAGTACGATCCGGCCACCGGGCGCGTGACGAACATGCCCGAAGCCAATGAGTGGCTGAAGCGTAAGTATCGGGATAACTGGACGCTGAACGGGTAGGGCGCCGCGCGGCTTTGCGCGGTGGACCGCGGAGGAAAGCCGCGCGGACGTTTTCCTCGCAGGTGTTGGAACACTCCGCTACGAGCAGACCTTGAGCGGTCTCCGGCTGGCGATCGTGGCGCTGTGGCCATCCAGCCACCCATCATCATGAAGCACTTGCCGACTGCGTCCTACGGTACGTGTTCCACTCTCAGCGTACCGGCGGTTGAACGGGGAATCCGGCTCAAGCGAACAGCATACGGCGAGGGCGCTGCCTTAGATTTCTGGTATTTGTTTACCGGGTTGAGCGGCGTAGCAACTGCTGAACGTCGCCGACCAGCGGATAGACAAAGATGTCCTTGACCGGCTCCTTGCGAAGATTGAGACGATCCATGCGGCCTC
>VFZP01000387.1 GCA_016871115.1 Acidobacteriota bacterium | reverse complement strand
CCGTAGCCGCGCGTTCTCGCGCTCCAACTCTCCGCGACTTGGTCCGAGCTCCTCACGTTGCTTTTTGCTCTGCGCCACCTACCCTACGCTACATGCTTGTGCTCCATTTGTTCAGTACCCAGTAAACAAATACCTCTGCGGCAGCTCTGCGAGGGATTGAAGCTGCAAACCGTGTCCACATATATCCAAAGCGGCAATGTGGTGTTTGCCGTGCCCGTGCGAACGGCGCTCGACAAACTGGCGGCGCGCGTGGAGCAGGCCATCGAAGCCGAGTGCGGATTCCGGCCTGCCGTGTTGCTGCAAACCGTTGAGGAAATGCGGACGATCGTCGAGCACAATCCATTCCCGCGCGAAGCCGCGCAAGAGCCGCAAAAACTGGTGGTGACTTTTCTGCGCGAGCCTGCGCCGCCTGCGTATCTGGCGCGCGTTGACGAGTATCGCAGCGTTTTCCCCGAGCAGATGGCCGTGCGCGGGCTGGAGTGCTACACGTATTTCCCGGATGGGCAGGGTCGCACCAAGCTGCCCCTGGCCGCGCTGGAGCGCGGGCTGTGCGCACCCTGTACGGCGCGAAACTGGAACACGGTGTTGAAACTGCTTGAAATGGCGCAGAGCGCCGCCGGCTGAAAACAACGTCCGGGTTCGCGCTGCGATATACTCGAGGCAGACCGGTCGTTTCCAATAAGAACCGAGGAGGAAAACGAGGCTTCGCGCCGTCCGTGATGGGTAACGATTCCGGACCTACGCCTTCGCCCGCCGGTGGCTCCGCGCCGTTGGGGGGCAAGGTAGTTATTCGCATCCGTTCTCCGCTGGCGCGTTGGTTCGCTCCAGCCGGGGACGCGGAACTCACGTCCATTTTCGATGCGCCCGATTCCCCCGCTCCTCCCGGTCCTGAACCGGACGACAGTCCCTGGATCAACTGGAAGTGGCCCAAACTTCGCCGGCCATCCACTGCCAAGCTTGTCATCCTCGGTGTCATCGCCGGGGCAGTGATCTACGAGTCGCGCACCAGCCGCCTGCAGGCTTGGATCTTCACGGCGATGGCGCGCAAAATGACTTTTGCGATGCAGCCTGGGCCGGCTCAGGTAGAGTATCCTACCGCCGGACCCTACGACGGGCGCTTGGGCTATTCACGAATCCCGGCGATTTCGCAGAAACTCGCGAGCGGTCCCTATCAGATCGATGCTCAGGCCCGGATGTCGCAGTGGATGCGCAATCTGACGCGGGCCGGCGTGTTTCCTATTTATAAGGAAAAGAGCGCGGCGGGCCTGCGGATTCTGGACCGCGACGGCAGCCCGCTGTTCGATGCGCGCTATCCGTTGCGCGTGTACGAGGCGTTTGAGGACATTCCTCCGCGGGTGATCAACAGCCTGCTCTATGTGGAGAACCGCGAGATTCTCGACGCGACGACGCCATATCGCAATCCTGCTGTCGAGTGGGACCGGTTGGGCAAGGCCGTCTTCGACATGGGCCGCAAGCAGATCTCGGTGGGCGGTGGCATGAGCGGCGGTTCGACGCTGGCCACCCAGCTTGAGAAGATCCGCCACTCGCCCGAAGGCCGGACGTCCTCGGCCGGCGACAAGCTGAAGCAGATGGTGTCGGCTTCGCTACGCGCCTATCAACAGGGTGAAGAAACCACGGTGGCGCGGCGGCAGATTACGGCGGACTATATCAATGCGCTTCCGCTGTCTTCTTTCCCCGGCTATGGCGAAGTGTTGGGCTTGGGCGACGGGCTTTGGGTGTGGTTCGGCGCGGATTTCGATGAAGTGAACCGGCTGCTCGGCATGGCCGACGCGGATATTGAAGGACAGCCTGAAGTGCGGCGGGCGCGGGCGATGGCCTACCGGCAGGTGCTGAGTCTGCTGCTGGCGGTGAACCGGCCTTCGTATTATCTACAGCGCGCGCGCACCGAACTCCACAATCGCGCGAGCCTGTATCTGCGGGCCCTCTCCGAGGCCGGACTGATCTCCGAGCAACTGCGCGACGACGCGCTGCCGCTCACGGCGGTGTATCGCGAGCGCATGCCCGATCCTCCGCTCGCGTCGTTTGCCGAGCGCAAGGCGATGGACGCGATTCGCAGCGGGCTGCTGAATCTGTTGGATCTCGAAACGGTGTACCAGCTTGACCGCATGGATCTGACGGTGAATGCGACGATCGATCAGGAAGCCTCGAAGTCGTCAACGAAATCGCTGAAGCAACTGGCCGATCTCGACTACGCGACGAAGGCCGGCGTGGTGGGCCACCAGATGCTGCCGGGCGACGCGCTGAGTTCGGTGATCTATAGCTTCACGTTGTACGAACTGGGGCAGGGCGCCAACTATCTGCGCGTGCAGTCTGACAACTATGACCGGCCGTTGAATATCAATCAAGGCACGCAGCTTGAACTGGGCTCCACGGCGAAGCTGCGCACGCTTGCCAGCTACCTGGACGTGATGGCGCAGTTGCACGAAGCGGGCGCGGCTGACCCAACGCGCATCACCGGGCAGGACGCGCTGTCGGCGTGGGCGAACGACTGGCTGTCGACGGCTACTGACAAGAGCCTGGCGGCGATGCTTGCGGCGGCGATGGAGCGGCGCTACTCGGGCAACCCGGGCGAAGGCTTCTTCACCGGCGGCGGGTTGCAGTATTTCGGCAACTTCGATGGGCGTGACAACGGCTCGATCCTGCCGCTGCGGGAAGCGTTCCACCGCTCGACGAACCTGGTGTTCATTCGCGTGATGCGCGACGTGGTGCAGCATCATATGTGGAAGATCCCTGGCGTGACGCCCGAGATTTTTGAGAATCCGCAGGATGAAAAACGCCGCGAGTACCTCGATCGCTTTATGAAGTACGAGTCGCGGCAGTTCCTAGTGAGGTTCATCGGGCGCTACAAGGGCGTCGAGCCGCGCGAGGCCGTCTTGCGGCTGTTGCGGCGGATGCGCCCCGCGCCATACCGGCTGGCGGTAGCGTACCGTTCGGCGCGTCCAAACGATTCGTTTGAGCTGTTCGTCGAGGCGTTGAAGGCCGTGATTCCGCCGAATGTGCCGGTGACGGGCGGCTACGAGCAGTTGTATGAAAAGTACGGCGCTGACAAGTTCAACTTGGGCGACCGCGGGTATCTGGCGCGCGTGCATCCGCTCGAGTTGCTGACGGTGCAGTGTCTGCAGGCGCATCCGAAAGCAACGCTCGAAGAGATTGGAAAGTTCGTCGAGCCCGAGTTGAGCGACGTCTATAGCTGGCTGATGCGCAACCGCAACAAGCACGCGCAGGATCTGCGAATTCGCATCATGCTGGAGGCTGAGGCGTTCCAGGGCGTGCACAAGATCTGGAAGCGGCACGGGTTCCCGTTCCCGCAACTGGTGCCGTCCCTGGCTACGTCGATCGGCAGTTCGGGCGACAACCCGGCGGCGCTGGCGGAACTGGCTGGGATTATTCAGAATGGCGGGATCCGGTATCCGTCGGTGCGCGTGACGAAGCTGCATTTTGCAGCGGGCACGCCGGTGGAGACGCGCGCGTCCGTGCGGCCGTCGCAAGGCGAGCGCGCGATGGCGCGTGAAGTGGCCGTGGAGTTGAAAAAGGCGATGGGCGGCGTGGTGGAGTTCGGCACGGCGCGCAAGGCGTTCAACTCTGTGATGCTGGCGGACGGGGCGATTCTGCGTCTGGCGGCGAAGACCGGTACGGGCGACAATCGCCTGGAAGTGTTTGCCGAGGGCGGCCGCATGATCAAGTCGAAAGTGATGAGCCGCACGGCCGCATTTGTATTCCTCGTGGGCGACCGGCACTTCGGCACGATCATCGCCTACGTGCCGGGTCAGAAGGCCGAGAGCTTCTCGTTTACCAGCGCGCTGCCCGTGGGGATTTTCATGCACCTGGTGCCTTCGATGAAACCCGTGCTGGAGCCGCGCAAGGCGCCGCCTTCGGTGCCCACGCCGGAGACGCCACTGCCCGCCGTGCCGCAGGAGCAGTCGAAGGAACCGCCCGTGACGGCGCGGATGTTTTGACTCCGGGGCGTTTCCGCAACCTTCTAGCGGATTTCGATGGTGATGGAGAACGTCGCCGGTTTCCCGCGCATGGCGGCGGAAACGGAGAGCACGTGGTCGCCAGTGCTCGGAACTTTGGATGCCCAATGTTCATTGAGCATTGGTTGGCTTTTCGATTCGTCTACCCCGCCCCGGAACTGCAAAGCCGCATTCTCACCGCCGACATACAGATGAATCGTCTGACCTGCCTGCAAGGGGATGCGGTAGGATTCTTGCTCGGTTGTGGCGCCGTGAACCGTGGTGGATGAACTGCCGGCCGGAAAGTGAATTTGGCGAACGGAGTGAGTGCTGTCGCGAGAGACGTAGTCACTGCGCCATACGTCGCCGTCCGGCACCAACCTGCCTGCCTTGAGCTGAAACCGTCGTGTCTCGATATAGTCTGCGCAGCAACGGCCGCTGGTTCCTCCATACCGCGCTACGTGGAGCCGCCCGGCGGCAATGGGGACGCGGTGCAGTCCGCCCCACGCGCGGTCTCCATGGCCAGTCTTGTCGATCAAGACGGCCTTGCCGGCTTGCCAGCGAAACAGTAGCGCTTCGGTGAACCTACCACTCCCTCCTCCGCTGCAGAGGGTGTCGACAACTGCCTCCTCCTGCCCATCACCATCGAGGTCGCCGAAAACCACTTCTCGCACTCGAAAGAAAGGGTCGCCTCCGACGCCAGGGATCTCGTCCTTGACCTTTCGCTCGCCATTTTTTACCAAGCCCGGGCCATCGTCAAAGCAGGTTTCGTAAGTGAAGTTGCGGAAGTCCACCTGCCGGATCGGTTGCGCCGTGCCCGCTGCCCAAAGCAGCCCCGCCAGAAGAACATCCATCGCCTTCATCATAGATAAGGTCCAGACCGGATTGCAGCCGCTCGCGCGACTGTATTATTATTCATACTGTTGCATAAAAATTCACCGCCGAGGAGAAAGCCCATGGCCGCCAGTCCTGTGCGTCCGGCGCCCGTGGCCGCCGTTGCCGCGCCGCCGCTGCTTGTATTTCCACGTATCGCCGCCGGGCATCTGCGCCGCGATCAGGATCTCACAGTGACCGAGTTGCGTGCCGTGCTGGACCTCGCCCACGCCGTTAAGGCAAAGCCGCAGGATTATCGCCACGCGCTCGCCGGCCAGTACCTTGCCCTGATGTTTGAAAAGCCGTCGCTGCGCACGCGCCTCACGTTTGAACTCGCCATCCAGCAACTAGGCGGCGGGTCCGTCTCGCAGGTGGGGCCGATCGGCGAACGCGAGCCTGTGAAGGACATCGCGCGGAATCTCGAACGCTGGGTGAACGGCATCATTGCGCGGACGTTCCTGCAGGAGACCGTCGACGGACTCGCCGAATGGTCCGACGTGCCGGTGGTGAACGCGCTCAGCGATCTGTATCACCCCTGCCAGATCCTCGCAGACCTGCAAACCGTTGAAGAGCGCTTCGGCCGCATCAAGGGCATCAAGGTGGCATTCATCGGTGATGGCAACAACGTCGCGCATTCGCTGATGCTGGCCGGCCCGCGCCTTGGGATGCACTTCGCGCTGGGCCATCCGGTGGGCTACGAGCCGGACGACGCGGTTGTGGCCGAAGCGAAGAAGCTCGCCGCGCCCGGCGCGAAGATTAAGATTACGACAGACCCCGAAGAAGCCGTGCATGGCGCCGACGCCGTCTACACGGACGTGTGGGCGAGCATGGGCCAGGAGCACGAAGCCTTCGAACGCATCAAACATTTTGAACCGTACCGCGTAGACGAAGCGCTGGTGGCCAAGGCGAAGCCCAAGGCGGTGTTCATGCATTGCCTGCCGGCCAAGCGCGGGCAAGAGACCACGGATGCGGTGATGGAGTCAAAGCAGTCCATCGTGTTTCAGGAAGCGGAAAACCGGCTGCACGCGCAGAAGGCGCTGCTACTGATGCTGCTGGCCGGACAAGGAGCCCAGCGCAAGTGAAGTTGTGGGGCGGAAGATTTGAGACCGGTCCGTCGGAAGTACTTGAACGCTTCTCCGGCTCGCTGCATTTTGACAAGCGGCTGCTTGAAGCCGACATCCGCGGCTCGCAGGCCTTTGCGCGCGCG
>VFZP01000386.1 GCA_016871115.1 Acidobacteriota bacterium | reverse complement strand
GAAGTGCATGTGAAAGCGCTTATGCTTTGCCAGCCAAGCCTTCACCTTCGGGTGCTTGTGGGTTGCATAGTTGTCGGCGATCACATGGATGGTGAGTTCACCTCGCAGCAGCGCTCCGGCATCGAGCTGCAAGTAGCACAGACCGCGCGTTTTGACGTCACCCTGCAAGTGGGCAACGTCACCGAAGTGGTGGACGTGCAGGGCGCCGCGCCGTTGATTGAAACCGACAACACGTCGCTCGGCACGGTGATCGAAAACAAGCGCATCATCGATCTGCCGCTGAACGGTCGCAACTACCTGCAACTCGCCGCGCTCACGCCGGGCGCCACCACGGCCGCGCCTGCGTCGTTCGTCATGGGTCTGCGGCAGGGCGGCACGCGGAGCCTGTTCACGCTCACGGTGTCGGGCCAGCGCATTCTGTTCGACCGGTATCTGCGCGATGGCCTGGAAAATACGAGCCCCAACTGGCAGTCCTACATCTTCCTGCCGTCGCTCGACGCGCTGCACGAGTTCAAGGTGGAAAGCGGTACCACGCCCGCCGAGTATGGCAAGAACGCCACGCAAATCAACGTCACCATTAAGAGCGGCACGAACGACCTGCACGGCACGGCGTGGGAGTTTGTCCGCAACCCTTACTTTGACGCGCGCAACTTCCACAACGCCAAGCCTGCGCGGCAGACTCCGTTCCAGCGCAACCAGTTCGGGTTCACGATCGGCGGCCCGATGTACATTCCGAAGGTCATCAACGGCCGCAACAAACTGTTCTTCATGGTGAACTACGAGGGACTACGCGAGCGCAAGGCGCTGGTGCAGCCGGCCACTGTGCCGCCGAGCGCGTGGGTGGCGGGCGACTTCACGGGCGCGCGCGACAATGCGGGCCAGCCCGTGGTCATCCGCGATGTCGCCACGCGGGTCATCGCCAATAACACCGTGCAGAGTTCGGTCCTGTTCCCCAACGCCACCATCCCCGCCAGCCGCCTGCAGCCCATTTCGCAGCGCTACGTGCGCGAATGGATGCCGCAGGTGACCGCCAACACGCTCGTAGCCAACAACTTCGTGAACACCGAGGGCCGCCCCACGGACAACAACCAGCAGAACGCGCGCTTCGATTGGGTGCAGAACTCCAACTCCACGATGTTTTTCCGCTACTCGCATGCCGGTGAAACACAGTACAACCCCATCCAGATTCCGCGGCACGGCACGAATGTCGACGTGTAGGCGCACCAGGGCCTCCTGGCGCACACCTGGGTGATCGGCGCGAACAAGGTGAACGAATTCCGCGCGGGCGTCAGCCGGCTGGAGAACTCCAATGTTCCGCTGCAAGCCGCCAAGCAAAACGTCGTGCAGGAGCTTGGCATCCCGCTCGATACGAGCATTCCGCTCTATTGGGGCGTGCCGAACGTCACCTTCGGCGGCGGCATGACGCTCGCGGGCAACTCACCGGACTCGCCGTTCATCAACGTCGACACGATGATTCAAGCCAACGACAACTTCGCCATCACCAAGGGCAAACACAACCTGAAGTTCGGCGGCGAGATCACGCGCACCCGTTTCAACCAGTTGGGCGGCGTCACCACGCGCGGGCGCTTCAGCGTGAACGGCCAGTATTCGTCGGCCGGCCCGGGTTCGCCGATCGTGCCGGCTCACAACATTGCCGACTGGATGATGGGCAACTTTTCGGTCTCAGAGTCGCAATCCGGCATTCCGCTCGCCAACTTCCGCAACTGGTACTTCGCCTTCGACGTGCAGGATCAGTGGAAGGTGACGCGCAAACTGAACGTCAGCCTTGGGCTGCGCTGGGAAGACTACACGCCTTGGGTGGACAAGTTCGATGCCATCATCAACGTCGACATGAAGTGGGACAACTCGCAGTTCCCCACGTTCGTGCGCGCCGGCGACAGCGACCCGTTCGAAGGCGGGCCGTATTGCTGCCGCATGCCGAACACCGTGCCGTATGTGCGCGACGGGCGGCGCGGCCGCGGCATCCAGAAGAACCGGCTGAATAGCTGGGCGGCGCGCCTGGGCATCACGTATCAACTCACGCCGTCCACGGTGCTGCGGACCGGGGCGGGCATCTACTACGCCCAGGAGATTCAGAATAAGAACTTTGAAGTAGCGCGCCATCCGCCGTTTACGGTGCGCCGGAACGAAACGGCCAACAATCTGATCCCGGACCTCACCTGGCAACGCCTTTCAGCGATCCAACAAAACATCCCGTCGTTGTCTTTTGGCCACGAGTACGACGTGCGCCGTCCGCACATGGCCCAGTGGTCCCTCGGGATCCAGCAGCAGATCAAGAGCAACATGTCGGTGGACGCGAACTACCTTGGCTCGTCCGGCCAATACCTGGAAGGCGCGGGCACGATGAACGTCGCTCCGCCGGGCGCTGGCGCGATCAACCCGCGCCGTCCGTTCCCGATCTTCGGCGGCGTCGGCATATGGATCGAAGGCGCTTATCACTCCTCGTATCACGCGATGCAGGCCAAGTTCCAGCACCGGCCCAAGTACGGCTTCAACCTGTTGACCGCCTTTACCTGGGGCAAGTCGATCGACGACCTCAGTTCCTATCGCATCCAGTTCGGAGATGGCGGAATCTCGAACCCCTACAACAAGCGGGCCTCCCGCGGACTTTCGGCCTTCGACTTCCGCCGCAACCTCACCAACTCGCTGATGTATGAATTTCCGTTCGGCACGGGCAAGAAGTTCCTCAGCGGCGCGGGCCGCGGCGCCGATCTGGTGGCTGGTGGCTGGCAGGTGGGCTCGATTGTGACGCTGGTGAGCGGCTTCCCCGTGTCGCCGATGTGCGGGTCGGGCGCGGTGCAGAACGGCGACGGCGCCTGCTACCCCGACGCGTTCGGCACCAATCCCAACCTCGCACGGGGCCAGCAGGATCCGCGGCGCTGGTTCGATCCGGCGGCGTTTGTGAACCGCGTGCCCAATTCCGGCTTCCGCTTCGGCACCGCCGGCCGCAACACGATGATCGGGCCCGGCGTGATCAACTGGGACTTCTCGCTGCTGAAGGACTTCCGCATCAATGACCGCCATGGCCTCGAACTGCGCTGGGAAGTCTTCAATCTGCCGAATCATCCGCTGTGGGATATTCCGAACGGCTCGGTGGGTAGGGCGAACTTCGGCGTGATCTCGGCAACGAAGATCGACAACCGGCAGATGCAGGTAGCGCTGCTTTACTCGTTCTAACGCGAGGGGCGCGTGTGGGGTGGCTGCCGGAGTGCTATCCTGACAGCTGCCCCGCAACCACCTATGATCCCGGAGTCTATCCAAGAAGGCCTCACATTCGATGACGTCCTGCTGGTGCCGGCGCGCAGCTCGGTAGTACCAGCGGAAACCGACACGCGGACGCTGTTCACGCGCAAGGTGCCGCTGAATATTCCCATCAGCAGCTCGGCCATGGATACCGTTACAGAGGCGCACTTGGCGATTGCGCTGGCGCGCGAGGGCGGCATCGGCGTGGTCCACAAGAACATGCCGATTGAGCGGCAGGCCGAAGAGGTCGACCGCGTGAAACGCTCGGAAAGCGGCATGATTGTCGACCCGGTGACGATTCATCCCGACGCGCCGATCTCTGACGCGCTCGATCTGATGAGCCGTTTCCGCATCTCCGGCGTCCCCGTGACCACGCGCGACGGCAAACTCGTCGGCATTCTCACCAATCGCGATCTGCGTTTTGAAACGCGCTTTGAGCTGCCCGTTTCCGCGCGCATGACCAAGGAAAAGCTCATCACCGTGCCGGTGGGCACCACGCTTGAGCACGCGCAGGCGATGCTTCATCAGCATCGCGTGGAAAAGCTCCTGGTGGTGGATGACGATTTTCAGCTCAAGGGCCTGATCACCGTCAAAGACATTCAGAAGAAGATCAAATACCCGAACGCCGCAAAAGACGAGCAGGGCCGGCTGCGGGTGGCCGCCGCCATCGGCGCCACGGGCGATTTCCTGGAACGCGCGCAGGAACTGGTGCGCCGCAAAGTGGACGTGATTCTGATTGACACCGCGCACGGCCACAGCGAACGCGTGATGCAGGCCGTGATGGGCGTGAAGCGCTCGATGGATGTGCAACTCGTCGCGGGCAACATCGCCACCTACGAGGCTGCGAGGGATCTGATTGACCTCGGCGTGGACGGCATCAAAGTGGGCATCGGGCCGGGCTCGATCTGCACCACACGCGTGGTCTCGGGCGCGGGCGTGCCGCAGATCACCGCGATTGCCGAAGCGTCGAAGGCCGCGCGCGAAGCCGGCATTCCGCTGATTGCCGACGGCGGCATCAAGTACTCGGGCGACGTCACGAAGGCAATTGCCGCGGGCGCAGACAGCGTGATGATCGGAAGCCTGCTCGCCGGCACGGAAGAAAGCCCCGGCGAGACGATTCTTTACCAGGGCCGCACGTTCAAGAGCTACCGGGGCATGGGCTCGCTCGGCGCGATGTCCACCGGGTCGTCCACCTCAGCCGACCGCTACGGGCAGGAAGGCGCCGCCGCCGCGAAGCTGGTTCCGGAAGGGATCGAGGGACGCGTACCGTACAAAGGACCGCTCTCGGATCTGGTGTTCCAACTGGTGGGCGGCCTGCGCGCGGGCATGGGTTACTGCGGCTGCCAGACGATCCAGGAGATGCAGGCCCACTCGAAGTTCCTGCGCGTCAGCATCGCGGGCTTGAAAGAAAGCCACGTGCACGACGTCATCATTACCAAGGAAGCGCCGAACTACCGCGTGGAATAGAGACGCCTTCGGCGCCGCCCGGGTTTTTCAGGCTCCAGGTGCGGCGCAATCGCCCGGAGTTCTTCCTCGCGCAACTCGCGCGCAACGCCCTGCGCGAGCCCGTGGAGGCGCAGCGGACCGATCGCCATGCGGATCAACCGCAGCGTTGGATGCCCCACCGCCGCAGTCATGCGCCGCACCTGCCGGTTGCGCCCTTCGGTAATTACCAGTTCAATCCACGATGTGGGCACGTTCAGCCGGAAACGCACGGGCGGCGTGCGGGGCGGCAGCGCGGCTGCATCTGCGCCATCGAGTCGGCGGATCTGCGCGGGGCGAGTGCGGAAGTCGGGGAAAATCTGCACGCCAGCAGCCAGGGCGGCCAGCGCCGGGGGCTGCGCGTCGCCTTCCACCTGGGCCCAGTAGGTCTTGGGATGCTCATAGCGAGGGTCCGTGAGGCGATGCTGTAGCCAGCCGTTATCGGTGAGCAGCAGCAGGCCCTCGCTATCGTGATCGAGGCGGCCCACGGGGTTAAGGCCCGGCGTCTTCACGTAGTCCGCCAGCGTGGGCCGCTCGCCTTCAGAGTGGCTGAACTGCGAGATCACGCCGTAGGGCTTGTGGAAGAGCAGGTAAGTCAAATGGACATTGAAGCACGGTTACGCGCGAGGAACCGCCGGTTGAATCCGGCTACTTGTGCGCCGCGGTCCAATTGATCTTCATCGGGCTGCCCATCATGTCCGTCTCCGCGGTCCCCTTCATCGCCGCGCCCTCTACGGTGGCCTTCATCTTGTACACCACCGGCGCGCCGCCATTGCCGCGGTCGCGCTTGATGACAAAGTCCAGGTTCGCGCCATCTGCCTTTCCCTCGGAGATTTCCAGCGTGCGATTCGGAAACGCGATGCTGCCGGCGAGCTTTTCAGACTCCATCTTCAGCGTCATCGCCACCTCCACCGTGTCGCCCGACGGTCCTGGCATCTTCATCGTCCAACTGCCCGTGGCATCTTCGGCGGCGGCGCAAAACAGCGCGGCGGCGAAAAACAGCATGATCCGGTTCATGCGCCGCTAGATGCCGCCGAATCCTCGCTTGGTACAATAAGGGCTGGCGCGGGCGTTTAGCTCAGTTGGTTAGAGCATCTCCCTTACAAGGAGAGGGTCCGGGGTTCGAGTCCCTGAACGCCCACCACCCCCTTCTCGCCCTCTATTCTGCCGGACCAGCCTCCTTCGCCGCCTCCACCAGCCGGCTCTGGTGCAAAATCTGGGTTGACACTGGCTTGATACCGTTTCGGTCCGCGGGTCTCGATCGAACCCGACTCCGATCACGCTGCCAACGCGGCTCGCCAGATCTCCGGCATCGTCGCCCCTGCCC
>VFZP01000385.1 GCA_016871115.1 Acidobacteriota bacterium | reverse complement strand
TGCATCCGTCGCCTCGGCGCGTGGCCATTCACCCAGCAGCACTGCGCCGCGCAACACCCACGCTAGCCCGTCCAGATACGCCGCATCCTGGCCCTTCTCGCGCTCGTGAACCTCGAGGATCGACTCGGCACTGAGGGAGTCGCCCGCCGAAAGCTTGTTGCGAATCGGCGCGGTGGGCTGCGCGGAGAGGATAGCGGTGAAGAAGAGAATCAGTGGCGATCGGGCGCGAGGCATTCATTCCAGGATACCGAGTGCGATAAAATGTCGATGAAAGCAATGCGCCGACACCTATTCTTGTTGCTACTTTCGCTCGCCGCCGCCTCCGCGCAGCAGTACGATCTGCTGTTACAGGGCGGCCACGTGATCGACCCGAAGAACAACCTCGACGCCGTACGCGACGTGGCCATCGCAGGCCGCAAGATCGCGCGCGTGGCGCCTGCCATCCCCGCCTCCGATGCCAAGCGCGCCGTCAATGTGAGCGGCCTTTACGTCACGCCGGGCCTCATCGATATTCACGCGCACGTCTACGCGGGCACTGGTATGGCGGGCGTGCTCACGGGCGATCAGTCCGTCTATCCGGACCCCGTGGTGTTGCGCGCGGGCGTCACCACCGTGGCCGACGCGGGCACCGCGGGCTGGCGCAACTTCGGTGACTTCAAGCAGCGCGTCATCGATCGTTCCATCACGCGCGTGCTGGTTTTCGTCAATATCTGCGGTCTCGGCATGCAAGGCAAAAACGAAAGCGACATTGCGGACATGAACCCGGAGCCGGTGACGCGCATCGCTCGCCAGTACAAAAGTGTGGTGGTGGGCGTGAAGACCGCGCACTATCCGTACTCAGATTGGACCGCCGTGGAGAACGCCGTGAAAGCCGCGGCCGGCGCAAATATTCCCGTGATGGTGGATTTTGGCGCCAAACACATTGAGCGTCCCATCGGCGCGCTCTTCCGCGACAAGTTGCGCCGCGGCGATATCTATACCCACGTGTTCTCCGGCCTGCGTGACGAACTGCTGCCCAGCGGCCAGATCAACCCCGCGCTGATCGAGGGCCGCCGCAAAGGCATCTACTTTGACATCGGTCACGGCGGCGGCAGTTTTACCTGGAACGTCGCGACGGCGGCCTTCCAGCAGAATTTCCCGCCCGATTCGATCTCCACCGATCTGCACACGGGGTCGATGAACTCCGGCATGAAGGACATGGCGAACATTATGTCCAAGATTCACAGCGAAGGCGTGCCGCTGCCGCAGGTGGTGCGCATGTCCACCTGGACTCCAGCCACGATCATTCAACGCCAGGCGGACCTCGGCCATCTCACCGAAGGCGTGGGCGCGGACGTAGCAGTGTTGCGGGTGGAGACCGGCGAGTACGGCTACACCGATTCCCGCGGCGCGCGCAAGGTGGGCTCGAGGCGCATTACCGCAGAGATGACGATTCGCGACGGCCTCGTGGTGTGGGACCTCAACGCCCGCGCCGCTGAGGATTGGCGGACCTACTACAAGAAATGACCACGAAGCACGCTCTGGCACTCATCGCCCTTGCACCGGCGCTGCTGCGCGCGCAGGACAACACTGTGCCGCAGTTGCTTGCCGCCCGGTGCCAGTCTTGCCACAACGCTGTGTCCAAGCAGGGCGGGCTGGATATTTCCAGCCGCGCTTCGCTGCTGCGTGGTGGCGATCGCGGCCCGGCGCTGGAGCCAGGGAGTCTCGACGAGAGCCTGCTCTATCAATATTTGACGCACCGGCGCAAGCCCGGCATGCCGATGGGGCAGCCGAAGTTGGCGGACGCGGATCTGGGCCGCATCGCGGAGTGGATCCGGAACGGCGCGCCGTTTGACGTGCTGCCCGCGGCTGCGGCCGCGCCCAAGCCCGCTGCGCCGGCCGTGAAGCACTGGGCGTTCGAGTCGCCGAATCGTCCCGCTGTGCCGCGTGTGCAGTCGGCTTGGCCGCGCAATCCCATCGATGCGTTCATCGCGTTTCGCCAGCAAGCCGCCGGCGTCTTGCCCGCCGGTGAAGCGGATCGCCACACGCTGCTTCGCCGCGTGCATCTCGATCTCACCGGCCTGCCTCCCACGCCCGCGCAGGTCCGTGCCTTCCTGGCCGATTCTTCTCCGCGCGCGTATGAAAAGGTAGTGGGCGATTTGCTCGCGAGTCCGCAGTACGGCGAGCGCTGGGGCCGGCACTGGATGGACATCTGGCGCTACAGCGATTGGTATGGCTCGGGCGCCGAGATCCGTAGCTCGCAGCCGCACATCTGGCGCTGGCGCGATTGGATCATTGAATCGCTGAACGCCGACCGGGGATATGACCGCATGGTGCACGAGATGCTCGCTGGCGACGAGATCGCGCCCGCGGACCCGGCGACGCTGCGCGCCACCGGCTTCCTCGTGCGCAACTGGTTTTTGTTCAACCGCAATGTGTGGTTGCAGGACACGATCGAGGCCACCACCGCCGGCTTCCTCGGCGTCACGCTCAAGTGCGCGCGCTGCCACGATCACAAGTACGATCCGTTCGCCCAGGAAGACTACTATCGCTTTCGCGCCTACTTCGAACCGCACGACGTGCGTATCGATCGCACGCCGGGCGAGCCGGACCGCAAACTGGCCGGACTCGCGCGCGTCTTTGAAGCCACGCCGCGCGGCGACATTCAGAACGCCGCTGGTACATTCATCAACCCCGCGATCTTTGCCGAAACATTTTTGTTCATTCGCGGCGATGAGCGCCAGCCGGAACAATCGAAGCCGCTCACGCCCGCCACGCCGCCCGCGCTCGGGTCAAGCGCCGCAGCGCCGCAGACGGTGGAACTCCCGTTGCATGACTACTACCCCGACGTGCGCCCCTTTGTGCAGCAGGATCTGCTTGCCGAAGCGCGCCGCAAGATCACGCGCACGGAGGAGGATCTCGCCAAAGCCCGTGCGCGTTTGGATCAAGCCCGCCGCGACATCGCGCAGCCGCCCCCGCCCTTTGCCGGCGTGCCCGTGGACTTTGAAAAAGAAATCCGCCCGCTACTGGAAGTCCGTTGCGGCAACTGCCACCTTGCCCGCAACATCAGGAGCGGTTTCAATATCGCGACCGCCAAATCCCTGCAGAGCGGCGGCGCGAAGCAAGGCGCTGCGGTGGTGCCCGGCCAGAGCAGCGAAAGCGCGCTGATCAAGATTCTCGAAGGCCGCCTCGGTCCGCGCATGCCTCTCAATGGTCCGCCGATGGAGCCCGGCAAGATCGCGCTCCTCGCCAGTTGGATCGACAGTCTGCCGCAACCGGATCCTGCCCAGGTGGCGCGCGAAACCGAAGCGCGGCTCGCGGTGGGTGAGCACGAGTTGCACGCGGTGCGCGCGCAACTCGCTGCGCTCGAAGCTCGCATCGCGGCCGAGAACGCGCGCTATGTGAGCGCACCGAATCCCGCCGAAACCGACAAGCTTGCCGAGGCCGCGCGCCGCGCCGAACGCCACGCCGGCGCACTGCTCGCGCAGGAGAACGTGCTGCGCGCACAACAGCGCCTCACCGAAGTGCTCGCCGCCACGCCCGTGGAAGAAGCTAAGGTGAACGCCGCGCGCCGCGCGCTGGAGCAAGCCGTGGAAGCGCTCACCGCGCCCAAGGAAACGTACACGCCGCTCGGCCTGCAGTTTCCCAAAACCAGTTCCGGCCGGCGCCTTGCGCTCGCGCGCTGGATCACCAGCCGCGCAAATCCGCTCGCCGCGCGCGTGGCGGTGAATCACATGTGGCTGCGCCATTTCGGCAAGCCGCTCGTCGCCTCGGTCATTGACTTCGGCAAGAACGGCCGCGCGCCCACGCATCCCGAACTGCTAGACTGGCTCGCCGTCGAGTTCATGGAGAGCGGCTGGAGCATGAAGCATCTGCACCGGCTCATGGTTACGAGCGCCACGTACCGCTTGCGCTCCGGTGGTCCCGGCCTCGCCACGGAGGCGGATAAAGACAACCAACTCTACTGGCGCATGAACACGCGGCGCCTCGAGGCCGAGGCTATCCGGGATAGTGTGCTCGCCGCTTCAGGCTCGCTTGACCTCACATCGGGCGGCCCGGAGTTGAACGAAGAGACGCAAGCCGCCTCCACGCGCCGGAGCCTGTACTTCCGCGTTACGCCCGATGCGCAGCTCACGTTCCTCAAAGTCTTCGACGGCGTCGATCCCACGAGCTGTTTCGTACGCGCGGAAAGCGTCGTGCCCCAACAGGCGCTCGCGCTCGCCAATAGCCGCCTTACGTTCACCGAAGCCGCGCGCCTCGCCGCTCGTCTCGCCGCCGCGCCCGATTTCATCGAGGAGGCTTTCTATGCTGTCCTCAGCCGCCCGCCCACGCCTGCCGAGCGCTCGAAGAGCGAAGCGTTCCTCGCGCGCCGCCCCGAACGCAGCCGTGCGAATGTCATCCACGCGTTGTTTAATAGAAATGAGTTTGTAACCCTGCGATGACTCCTCCACCACGCCACCGCCGCCGCCGCGCCTTTCTCGCCGACCTTGGCATGGGCTTCACCGGCCTTGCTTTGGGAAACCTCCTCGCGCAGGAGAAACCCACGGGCCAGCCGCATCATGCCCCGCGCGCGAAACACGTCATCTGGATCTTCCTCGAAGGTGGATTGAGTCATCTCGAGTCCTTCGACCCCAAGCCCGAACTCAATAAATACGCCGGCAAGACCATCGCCGAAACGCCGCACAAAGGCGTGCTCGATGCGCCGTTCACCAAGAAGAACGTGGTGCAATTCACCGCCACGGAACGTAAGCTGATGACCACCATCCTGCCGCTGCAGGTGGGCTTTCAAAAGCGCGGCCACAGCGGCCTTGAAATCTCAGACTGGTGGCCGCATGTATCGGGCATCGCCGACAAGCTCGCCGTTGTGCGCTCGGTGTGGACCACCGACAACGACCACGCCGCGCAGCTTCAGTTCCACACCGGCCGCCACATCTTCCAGGGCTACTTTCCGTCGATCGGCTCCTGGGTTCACTACGGCCTCGGTTCGCTTAACGAAAACCTGCCCTCGTTCATCGTGCTCGGCCCGCCCGTGCCTCCGCATCTCGGCGGCGCGGGAACATGGGGCGGCAACTATCTCGGCCCGCAGCACGGTGGTGTTTTGCTCTCCAGCGACCCGGCGAACCCGCTTACGTACGCTTTGCCCGAAGCGCCGATGACTGCCGACGAGCAGCGTGAGCAGTTCGCCTTCATCGACGAACTGAACCAGCTTGACGCTGTTGAGTACCCGCAGGATGAAACCATCCGGGCGCGCATCAAGTCGTATGAACTCGCCTTCCGCATGCAGTCGACGGTGCCCGATCTGTTCCGCCATCAGGACGAATCCGCGTCCGTGCAGAAGCTTTACGGGCTCGATCAGGAGAACACGCAGGCCTTCGGCCGCGACCTGCTCAGCGCCCGCCGCTGTGTCGAGCGCGGCGTGCGTTTCGTGCAGGTCTTCCACGGCTACCGCGTGGACGGCAACGGCTGGGATTCGCACTCAGAACTCAAGAGGAACCACAAGCGCCTCTGCGGCGAAGTGGATCTGCCGATCGCCGGCCTCATCCGTGACCTCGATCAGCACGGTCTGCTGAAGGACACGCTCGTCGTCATCGGCACCGAGTTCGGCCGCACGCCCGGCGTGGAAGGCGCGCGCGACGGACGCGACCATCACCCGTTTGGCTTCTCCGTCGTCATGGCCGGCGGCGGACTCAAAGGCGGCATCGCCCACGGCGCCACCGATGAACTCGGCTTCCACGCCGTCGAAAATCGCCACTATGTCACCGACATCCACGCGACGATCCTGCATCAACTCGGCCTAAACCCGCACAAGCTCGACGTCCCCGGCCAGAAGCGCCTTGAGATCGACTACGGCGAACCGATCCACGAAATCATCGCGTAGCGCAGCTACCGGATCGAAGTCGTCGTAGGGCAAGCTCTAGCGGAACGCCGGCCCGTCTGCCCGTGATGGAAACCTGGAAACCCGTGCACTCGGCGTCCGTGTAGGGTGGGCTTTAGCCCGCGCGGGACTCTCCAGAAACTCCCCCGTAACCGACTGATTCGATTAAGCGGCAGGCTGGATGCGGAAACCAAGCTGGGCAGCTTTCCGTTGCAGCGAAGCCAGTTCGCGTTGCCGGCGCTTTT
>VFZP01000384.1 GCA_016871115.1 Acidobacteriota bacterium | reverse complement strand
ATTCATCGCAAAGACCAATGAACACCCCAAGCCTTTTCACTGGCGCAAACGTGAGGTCAAGGGAAGCCAGCTGCGAAATACTCTTATTACTTTATGCAACTAAGCACTAGCACGGAAGTTCCGCTAGACCCTGGGGAATGCCCGAGTCGAGCCACGCCAGCACCGCGGGTTCGCCGTGCGCGGCGATCAACTTCCGCAAATGGGCAAGAAACCGGGCATAGTCAGAGCCCACCGGCGGCGCCTCACGCGCCAGATGCAGCACAAGGCCTTCCAGAAACCAGTGCGGCAGCCGTGCCGGGCCTCCCGCCGCGCCGTCTTCGGTCACCAAATGCAGCATCTCATGCAACAGCACGGCAGGAGCGGGGTTCGGCTGCGTGCGCACCATGCGCCCGGAAGTGACGGCGGCCACCGTGCCGGGTTGCTCGGTGGCGTCGCGAAACATCGCCACGGAAGGGAACACGCGCAGTTGTGGGGAGTACCGGAGACGGCGTCCCACGCAGCGTTCAGCTTCGCCCAGCGCGCGCTCGGCCGACTCAAGCACGGTGCGGTCGCGATCCGGCGCGGTGGACCATAGTTCAACGCGCTCTCCGCACAACGTCTGCCAGGCGATCCCTTGCGCGGAGACCCCGGCCTTGGTCCCTGGAAAATAGGCGCTCAGAATCTGCCGGTACGTGTGACCCTGCGCCGCGCGTTCCGCCGCGCCCACTTGGCAGAGGCCCACACCGTGCCCGGTGCCGAAGCCCTCCACATGAAAGCGCCCCGCGCCCGCCGGCCGAATCTCAAACCACGCACTCTTCAACGCATCGCGGCTCCACTGGCGCACTGCATCGAAGCTGGCCAGGACGCCGTGCAACCGCAACTGCTTCACCCGACCGGACGGTGCGCGCGTCACAATCTCCAGTTCCCGCGCGTTGAGTTCGGCGGACCACCCGCGCCGGCCCTGCGCGAGGCAAAACGTATCGGGTTGGCTGCGCAGGTAGGGCACCTTCAATCCCGGCCACCAAGTGACAGCCGCTTCGCTTCGTCCACCGCAGTGCCCCGTGTAGAAGACCTGCGCAGGCCTGCCTTCCCACCACAACAATTCCGCTTCGGTGGCCTCAACGAGTTCCCGAATGCGCGCTGTTACACCGGCCGGCAGCATACGCTGGCAATGCGGGTACTCGCACAAGTCATACCCGTCCCGGGCATGGCGTCCGGGGTTGGCGGCGGCAAACGTCCGGGCCACGACCGCCATGGCCTTGAGGAACTCCGGCTCCTTGCTGAACGCTCCCACTTCACCTGCCACCGCCGCAGCAACGTAGTCTTCCACGGCAATGGTTCGGCCACCGCGCAGGCGTATGCGGTGTGCGGCGGTGGAAGCGGCTGCCGGCGCCACGCCTGCGGACTCACCCGCAAAACGGAGGCGCTTGAGCGCTTCGGCCGCCAGGGGAGCGGCCGCGCTGCCCCCGGTGCCGCCTCGCGTGCGTACTACCACCACCACGTTGTCCGCGTAGCCGGCAAACCACGAAGATTCGCGCGTGGTGCCGGTCTTGCCTGCCACGGTCAGCCCTTCCACGGCGGCGCGCTGCGCCGTGCCGGCCTCAACTGCTTCGCGCAGACCATCCACCGGAACGATGCGGGCGTAGGCGCGCGCGAGATCGAGCGGTGAGATCGCCACACCAAACTCGCCGAGCGCCATCAATTGCGCCTCTTCCGCGGTGGACGCATCGCGCCGCACGGCGAAGCCGAATGAGCGGAGCGTCTCGGCCAGCCGTTGCGGATTGGCGCGGCGTCCGAGTTCAGCAAAGTAGCCGTTGCAGGAGTAGGCGAGCGCTTCAGCGGCGTTCAAAGGACGCGCTGTCACAAGGTGCGAACAATCCATACGGCGTCCAGCGAGCAGCAACCGGCGGTTGCAGAGAAACTCCGGAGCCTGCCCTGCGGACCAGGCCCGGAGCACAAACGGTTTGATCACCGACCCCGGAGCGGCCTGCGTGTTCACATCGCCTTCCTGGCGCAGCACCCGCCCAGTGCCTGCTTCCAGCAACACCAGCGCCGTCGCCGCAAGCACTCCGGTGGCGAACATTAGCGCGGCTGGCTCGCCAGTTGCACGAGCGCTTCCAGCGTGCGGGCGCGCTGCGCGTCGCTTGACAGCTTCAGGTAACGATGACGACCCGCGGGGTCGGGGCGGTGAATGGTGCGGCCGTCGGCTTGCACCTCAACGCGCCCAGGTTCGGAGATGTCAAAGTAGCCGCGGTCCGGCCGCACGGCGTAGAGCACGGAGGTGAGGTCCCATGTCGGCCGGTCATACGGCATCTTGCCATAGGCCCGGTAAGCGTCGGCCACAGGATGGCGGTCCACCCACGCAAAGTCGCGCTCGATGCTGACGGCTGGATACAGCAGCGCGTTGCCGATTTCAAAACCGCTCAGCACGACTGGTCCGGGCCATTCGAGAATCACCTTCGCGGCCGCCTCGCGATCGATCCGCACGTTGTACTCGGGCTTGGGCGTGGCAAAGTCGCCGGCCATCATGCTCAGCAACCGCACCTTGCGTTTCGCCAGTGCCGCGCCGCCGGGCGAAGCCAACAGCCGGGCGAGATTCGTGCTGAAGCCCACCTGAACGATCACCACGGATCCATCGGGCTGCGCCTCGAGCGTGCGGCGGATCAACTCCACCGCATCGGGCGCCTGACGGAAGTCGGTGAGCTTGCGCGGGTACGCCGGCTGGCGCTCGGCGGGCACTTGGATCATCGGGGCGTCCTCGGGGGTGCGGCCGTTCTTCACCTCGCCCACGGGGATCGACGTGCGGCGGTAGAAGTGATTCACCAGATCGCAGTAGGGCGCAGCGTAGCGGTTGTCTTTCGTCACCGTCACGGCCAGGAGTTTGGCCTCGCCGCGCGACTCCAGGGCATGGATAATGGCCAGCGCCAACGCGTCATCGATATCATTACCCATGTCGGTGTCAAAGATCAGGCGTACGGGTTCGGCGGCAGTGGCGACGGACATCGCCACCACGCAGGCCAGGATCAAGCCAAGTCGAGTGCGCATCGACACTAGTCTGCCACGGCCCTGCGCTAAGATGGCGGAAAGCGAATAAGGAGAACACTTGTCGATTTCACATTTCGCCCGGTATCGTACGGCACATGCAGGCGCGCCCGCTTGGGGACTCGTCGACGGCGAAGTCATCCGCCAGTTGAGCGCCGCGCCGTACCTGGAGCATCAACTCACGGGCCACACGGTGCCGCTGGCGCAAGCAACGCTGCTGGCGCCCGCCGAGCCGCCGAAGATCTTCGCCATCGGACGCAACTACAAGAGCCATCTCGGCACACGACCGCAACCCACGCAGCCTGAAGTTTTCTACAAGCCCATCACGTGCCTGCAGGATCCCGGGGGGCCCATTGTGTTGCCCGCCAATTCCACCAACGTTCACTACGAAGGCGAACTGGTGCTGGTGATCGGGCGCGCGCTCAGCCACGCCTCGCTGGAAGAGGCCGCCGCCGGAATTTTCGGCGTGACCTGCGGCAATGACGTGAGCGATCGCTTCTGGCAGAACGGCGGCGAGGGAGGCGCAGGCAAAGACCTCCAGTGGTGGCGCGCCAAGGGCGCCGACACGTTTGGCCCATGCGGTCCGCGGCTGGTGCGCGGGCTTGACTATGGCAACCTGCGACTCACCACGCGCGTGAACGGCGAAGTGGTTCAGCAGCAGACCACCGCGGATCTGCTGTTCGATTCGGCCACTATTGTCAGCTACATCAGCCAGAATGTGCGGCTCCAGCCCGGCGATCTGATCTACACGGGCACCCCCGGCACCACCAAGAAACTGGCGCCCGGCGACACGGTGGACGTGGAAATTGAAGGCATCGGCCTCCTGGTAAACCCGGTGGTGGCCGCCGGGTTGTAATGCCCGAGCAACTCCGCGATCTGTTTACTGAAACCAGCGCCCGGCAACTTGCGCTAATGCTCACCCGCGTAGCCTTCATCATCGCCGGCGCCATCGCCACCAACTTTCTCCTGCGCCGCGGTATCCGGCAGATCTGGCTCGCCTTCATACACCGTCTGCAAGGCGACCGCTCGGACGCCGAACTGGAAAAGCAGGCCACCACGATTGCCGGCGTGCTGCAGCGCACGACGACAATCCTGATCTACGCGCTGGCCGTCTTCATGGCGCTCCGAGAGTTGGGCTTCGACATCGCGCCGTTGATTGCCGGCGCCGGCGTGGCGGGCCTTGCCATTGGTTTTGGCGCGCAGAATCTGGTGCGCGACGTAATTTCCGGTTTCTTCCTGCTCATTGAGAATCAGATTCGTGTGAACGACTCGGTAATCATCAACGACACGCCCGGTATGGTGGAAGAGATCAACCTGCGCACCACCGTGCTGCGCGATGCCGAGGGCACCGTGCATGTGTTCCCCAACGGCGCGATCACCAAACTGGCCAACCGCACGCAAGGGTTTTCTTATTACGTCTTCAGTCTGCCTATCTCCTACAAAGACGACCCGGATCAAGCCGTGGCGTTGCTCAAACAGACGGCAGCCGAAGTGGCGGCGGAGGATCCGTTCCGGCAGTATGTCCTGTCAGATCTGGAAATGTGGGGGCTCGATTCGCTGGGCGAAACGCATGTGGTCATCAAAGGCCGCATCAAGACTCTGCCCGGCAAACAGTGGGACGTGGGCCGCGAGATCAACCGCCGGCTGAAGCCGCGCCTGGATGCGGCAGAATTTCAATTACCCGCGCGTGGATTACGCCGCCTGGAAATGGCGGCCGTGCCTGCAGCGGGTGACGCTGCTGCTGCGTCCATCACGCCAGCTATGCTGCGTACGGCCGTGCGTGAAGTGCTCGAAGAGATGCAAGGACGCGATGACGCCGAATCTCGCACCGCTCCCCGCTCCTGAGCAACGCGCAGTGTGGACCGCCATGGCGGCCTGCTTTGCGATGATCGCCTACCACGCAGGCTCGTAGGCCGTGTGTGACGCGTTCTTTCTCACGCAATTCGAGCTCTCGTCATTGCCGGCGATGGTGGCCGTGGCGGCGCTGGTTTCGATTGGCGCGGTGCTGGGGTCGGCCGGAGCCATCTCGAGCTTCACGCCCGCGCTGGTGGTTCCTACGGCCTTCGCGCTCAGTGCCGCGCTGCATATGGGGATCTGGTGGGTGGCCGACGCGTACCCGCGTGCCGCGGCCATCGCCGTGTACCTCGCCTCTATCGCGCTGGGGTCGATTCTGACATCGGGCGTCTGGCCTGTCTTCAATGAGCGCTTCGATCCACTCTCGGCGAAAACCGCGGTGGGCCGCGTGGCAGGCGCTGGGACACTGGGCGGGCTGCTGAGCGGCGTCGTCGCGGCGGCGCGCCAGCAGCGCTTCGCTCACCGCCACGCTACCCGTGCTGGCCGCTTATCATCTGGCTGCGGGCGTGCTGGTGTATGTGCTGGGGGCCGGCATCAGACACGTGCCCCGGCCGGCCGGCAACGAGGCCAAGGCATCGGGCACTGAAGTGCTGCGACACACGCCCTACTTGTGTACCCTCGCCGCCATCGTCATTCTGGGCACCATCTCGGCGGCGATGCTGGGCTATGTGTTCAAGGCTGCCGCCCTCGCCGAGTACGGCAAGGGCGAACGGCTCTTGCGGTTCTTTGCGATCTTCCACGCGGCGGCAAGCGGTCTAACGTTCATTGTGCAGACACTGCTCAGCCGAACGTTGCTCGCTTCGCTGGACACGGCGCGCACCGTCGCCGCCCTGCCACTGGCTGCCTCCGCGGGAGGCGCTGCGGCGCTGTTGCTCGGAGGATTGTGGCCCACCACGCTGGCTCGCGGAGTGGAGTACGTATTCCGCGGCTCGCTCTTTCGCGCGGGCTATGAAGTGTTCTATATGCCGATGCCGGTCCACGAGAAGCGGGCCGCCAAAGCAGTGATCGACGTATCGTTTGACCGGCTGGGTGACGCGCTCGGTTCTCTCTTCGTCAGCTTCTTGATCGCCCTCGGCGTCACCGCGCTCCCTCCTGCCGTGTTGACCGGAGCGGTGCTTGTGGCATTGGCGGGGGTATATGTGGCAAGCCGGTTGGACGACGCTTATGTCGATGCGCTGGAGCATGGCCTGCGTGACCGAACGGCCGACGCCATCGCAGCGGCGAACGCCGAAGAATCGATGGGCGTTTCGATGCTGGGGGCATCGTTGACAATGAT
>VFZP01000383.1 GCA_016871115.1 Acidobacteriota bacterium | reverse complement strand
ACCAGAAGCCGCCGACGTTCGGATAGGGCCGGCTGTCCTGGATCGGGCGCGCACTCGGCACTGGTGTGTTGCCCGGAACGAGGGTTGGAAACGCGAGCGCGCGCTGCCCGGAGTAGCCGATCTCGATCGCGGTACGGCGGAACGGATTGAGCTGGATGTTGAAGTTCCACTTCTGCGTATAGGGATCTTTGCGATCGAGCGGGCCATAGTAGGCGCCAAACGTTCGCGCGCCGAGCGCTCCGATGGCTCCGCCCGGTGGGAATCCCCGACGAGGAATGATTGGCCGGTCGAGTTCGCTGGCGAGTCGGAAGTCGAAGAAGAAGGGACTGCCATCGGTTCCGGCGTTGTTGAAATTGTTGGAGACCGTGACGCCGTAGAAGATTCCATAGCCGCCGCGAAACACGATGTTGCGCCCCGCGTTGTAGGCGAAGCCCATTCGCGGAGAGAAGTTCCTCCAATTCTTGCGGGGGATAATTTCGTCAAGGGAGGCGTATCGCCAGCCGGCCGGGAGATCTCCGTTCGGAGAGCCGAGAAGGTCGCGCACGATTCGCCGTGTGCTCGTGGGAAGGAGGCGTTCGCCGGTGCGGAGATCGAAGTTGCCGAAGCGATCCTGCTCCTCCGACCACGGGCCGAAGTAGTCCCAACGAACGCCCACGTTCAGGGTGAGTTTCGAGTTGGCGCGGAAGTCGTCTTGAAGGAATCCGCTAACGCGGGTGGTCCGGATGCGGACACCATCGAATTGGTAGTTGGTCCCGAATCCGCTCGCTTGGCCGAGTAGCGCGTCGGCCATGCCGTGGCGGAGCGGTTCGAGAGCCGCTCCGACGACGGGCGTGGTGTAGGTCCCGGCATAGGTGAGACTGCCACCGCCGTTTCGTCCCTGGAAACGGTTGTTGGCGATCCGGTCGGCTTCGGCGCCCATCTTGAGCGCGTGGCGTCCGCGCTGCCAGCTCAGGTTGTCCATGAATTGCCACGAATGTTCGACGAGGAAGAACGGCGTGGGCACGCTCGCGATCGGCCGGATGAGTGCGCTTCCCGTGAAGTTCCGGATGTCGAAGTTCGGGAACCCGCGCGCGAAGCTGACCGTGTTCCAGTTGGGGATATTGAACTCGTCCATGATGTTCTCGTTGTTCAGCATTTCGTTGCCGAAGCGGAGATAGTTGTACCCGGCGCGAGCTTCGTTCACGAGGGTGGGCGCGAAGACGTGGGTATAGGTGAGTCCGGTGTTGGTGGCGTCGAGGGCGCCGCGTCCGCCTAGGCGATCCGACGGCATCCAGGACGAGCGCCGGCGGCCGCCTCGCTGTTGCGAGAATCGCCCGGTCACGGAGTTTTTCGAATTGATGTTGATGTCGGTTTTCGCGTTGTAGGAATTGAGACTGTCGTTGTTCCGTTCCGATACGAGGAAGTTGTTGCGGACGTTGGGATTCGGATCGCGGAAATTGACGCCGGGGAAGAAGCTCAACAGACGCGTGGTCATCGGATCGATGCGAGAAGCGGGTATGGTGTTACCCGGAAACGGTGTGCGCTGCCCGACGTTGACGCCGCCGGAAGTGGTCGTGGCGGGGTCGGCGTAGGCGAACGGCTGATCGGTGAAGATGCCGCGGCGCTCGTTGGCCGATGACATGATGTAGGTGTTGATGACGCTGCTCGGGTTGCGGAGCCCTTCATAGTTGCCGAAGAGGAAGACGCGGTTCTTGATGATGGGCAGGCCGAGTCCCGCGCCGAACTGATTGCGGCGCAATGGCTGCCTTCGCGGATTGGTTCCGGTGAAGTCGAAAGCACGCGCGTCTAGCTTGTCGTTGCGAAGGTAGTCATAGGCGAAGCCGTGCCACTCGTTCGTGCCAGATTTGATCGCGACGTTCACCACTCCGCCGCCCGAACGTCCGAACTCGGCCGAGTACTGGCTGGTTTGAATCGCGAACTCCTGGATGGCGTCGATCGCGGGTGTGACGCCCATGGCGCCGGCAAACTCCATGTTGTTCGAGATGCCGTCGATGATGAAGTTGTTCGCCTCGGCGGAAGCGCCTCCGATCGTGACGGAGGCGCCGGAAAAGTCGCGCTGGCGGCTTGCCGGCGGGCCGTTGGTGGTGCCGGGCACGAGAGCGGCGAGCGCGAGGAAGTTACGCCCGAACACCGGCACGTCCTGCAGAATCTGGCGCGAGACCACGCCGCCTACCTCGGCGGTGTCGGTCTTCAGTAGCGGCGTCGCGCCCGTTACCTCGACGCTCTGCGACGTCTCGCCCACTTCCAGCTGCAGATCCACGCGCACGCGCGCCTTCACCGTGATCGGCACCGGCGGATGGATCGTCTTCTTGAAGCCCGGCGCTTCCGCGCTGACCGAGTATTCACCAAGGGGAAGGTTGGTGACCGTGTACTCGCCGGCGCCATTGGTGGTGGTGGCGCGGACCACGCCGGTCAAGGTGTTAGTGACGCGCACCGGCGCGTTGGGAACGTTGGCGCCCGTCGGGTCAGTCAGCGATCCGAGGATCGTTCCCTCGGTAGCTTGACCGCGGAGCAAACAAGCAGACAGAACGAGGAGCAAGAGCGTCTGAGCAGAAAACATGAACATCAGATTACCACATGTTTCGGCCCGAATGGGCCCGTTTTTTGCTATTGGGGCGCCGTGACGCGGATCGATTTCAGCGCCCGTTCCACGTCCTTGTCTTCCGGATCCCGCACCGCCAGATTCTTCAAATGGAACTGCGCCCGCGCGTAATCCTTCAGGGCATATTGCGCAAAGGCGAGGTTCTTCTCGGCGAGATAGTAGAACGGGTCGATCTCGAGGGCGGCTTCAAAATACTTCTTCGCCGCATCGTGGTTGTTCTCACCGCTGCGCACCAGTCCCAACTCCACGTTCGCGCGCTTGGCCTGGTCCGGCTCAAGGCCCATCTTGAGCGCCTTCTCCAGATCCGCCACGGCCTCGGTCGGGCGTTTCACCGCGCGCAGTACGATGCCGCGGTTGTAGTAGGAGACAGTGCCGCGCGGTTCCATCTCCACCGCGCGATTCAGCAGCGTGAGCGCCTCCTCCGTTTTGCCCTGCGCAAAACGCACCTCGGCGAGATAGCGGTAGGAGGGCATGAACGAACGATCGATTTCCAGAGCCGCGCTCAAGTGCTTCTCCGCTTTGTCAAGGTCCTTCGCCCGCAGATACGAAAGCCCCATCACGTTGCTCGCCAGTCGGTTCTTGCCCGTCACCGCCAGCGTGTGTCCGAACAGCGTCTGATCGTCTTTCCAAAGAGCGGCCTGCGCATACGAGCGCCACGCCAGCACCGCCAGGATCACACCCGCCGCCGCCTGCCACTCACCGCGGCGCCAGCGCGCTTCTCCCAGCCAGTAGCCCAGCCCCCAAACACAGATCCAGAAAATGCCGATCAGCGAAACATACGTGTAGCGGTCGGCGTGCGACTGAATGCCCACCTGCACAAAACCCGCCATCGGGGCCAGCACCAGCAGGTACCAAAACCAGCCCGCTGTGAACCATGGCGCAGCGCCGCGTAGGCGCAGTGCCAGCGCCGTGCCGAGCCCGACGATCGCCACCGAGGCCAGCACCGGGAACCATTCGATCTGTTCAGGGAACGGATACATCGGCGTGAGATTTACTGGCGCCACCGTCTGGAAAAGATAAATTCCGTACGAGCCAATCGCGTTTGCCAACTTGCGCAACGGATCTACCGAAGCCAGCGCTTGGGTGGCGCCGAGTTCGCTCTGCACCTGGAAGGTGATCAGCGCCTGCGCTGCGGCCAGCGCAAAGAAGCCGGCTTTCTCGCGGAGACGCGCCCCGAGCGCTTCCACGCGCTGCAACGGCCAGATATCGAGCAGCAGCAGCGTGAAGGGCAGCGGCACGGCGGTAGGTTTGCTCATCAGCGCGAGCGTGGCCCACGCATGCGCCGCGGCCAGCCAGCCCCACCCTGTGCGGGCCTTGGCCCAATGTCCGTAGGTGAGCGCCGTCAGCAGCCAGAAGAACGTGGCGAGCAGATCTTTGCGGTCAGACAACCACGCAACTGGTTCCACATGCAGCGGATGCAGTGCAAAGAGCGCCGCCACGGTCGCGCTCCGCCATACCGCGCCAGTGAAAGCGCGCAGCAGCGTGAACAGCAGGATCGCGTTGGCTGCATGGATCAACACGGACATGGTGTGCATCCCGCCCGGATTCTCGCCGAACAGCGAGGCGTCCAGCATGTGCGACAGCCACGTCACCGGATGCCAGTTGGCGCCGATCTTGGACGTGAAGGCGAACTTCACTCCCTCCCACGTCAACCCGTTCAGCACCGCGAAATTCTCGCCCACATAATCCCAGTCGTCGAAATTGACGTACAGGTGCGCGCCGATCTGCTGGAACACCAGCCAGACCGAAACGGCCAGGGTCAAACACAATCCAAACTCTTTGGTGAAGCGCGTAAACAGTCCGGGCTGGGCCGGAGCCGTCTGTGCCGCCGCAGCGGCTTTGCGCGACTTGCCAGTGACCGCAACAGGCTTCTGGGCCAGCGGCATTCCCGTTTTCAAGCGAGCCATTCAATACAGGATGACACATGGGCTACACTCCAATCTCCGGAAGTGCTTCCAGCCATGTACCGTTCTTTCTCCGCGCGTTTCTTAGCTGCCACCATCGCGCTGGCGAGCTGGTCCGTTATGCCGGCACAGCCGCGCCCCGCGCCGCCGAAACCGGCTCCGCGCGGACTGCCCGGGGAAGGAAGTCACGCAGCGCGTTTGCGGCTCCACCTGCCATGGTCCGGAGATCGTCGCGGGCAAGGGCTACTCGCACAATAACTGGGCGACGGTCGTCAACGGCATGGTGGCGCGCGGCGCCAAGGCCTCGGCCGAAGAGTTCGCCGAAGTGGTGGACTACCTCGCCAAGCACCTGCCTCCGCGTTCTGGCTCGGCCCGCGCGGCCGGCGCGGGATTCATCGGCGCGGGTCCGGATGATGCACACGTGGTCTATCACGACGCGGCCGAACGCGGCAAGTCCACCTACGCGGCCGAGTGCGTCACCTGTCACGGCAATCGCGGCCGAGGTGGCGCGGACTCGCTGCCCCGGTGCAGCGCGGCGCGGATCTCGTGCGTTCGCTCGTCGTGTTGAAGGACCGCTACGGCGCCACCATCGGTGACTTCCTCAAGAAAGGCCATCCCATGCAGAGCGGCAAACCGAGTGCGTCCATTCAAGGCGCGCAATTGGCTGACCTCGCTCACTTCCTGCATTTGAAAGTGGCCGACACGCTACGCAGTGGACCGTTCAACGGGCCCGTGAATGTGCTCACCGGCAACAAGGCCGACGGCAAAACCTCTTTTGAAGGCGCGGGCGGCTGTACCTCCTGCCACTCCGTCACCGGTGACCTCGCAGGCATTGGCGCCAAGCACGACCCCGTCACCTTGCAACAGAAGTTCCTGTTCCTCCGCAGCTTTGCTTTCGGGCGCGGTGGCCGCGGTGGGGCGGGTGCGGGACCGAAGCCGCCCAAGCCCGTCACGCTGAAAGTCACCTCCGGCGGCAAGACCGTCGAAGGCGCGCTGGTGCATCTTGACGATTTCCACGTGTCGCTACGCGACGCCAATGGCGACTATCACTCGTGGGCGCGCACCGCGGGCGTGACGGTGGTGAAGAACGATCCCTACGCGACGCGCCACGCCATGCTCGACAAGTACACCGACAAGAACATGCACTACACCGTCGTCTACCTGGAGTCCGTCAAGTGAGAACCCCCGTACTTCTGCTTCTCGCCGCGGCGGCCGCGGCCGCGCAAACGCTCGATCCGGCCTGGCTCCTGAAAGCGCCCACGGACTCCTGGCCTTCGTTCACCGGCGATGTGTCCGGCCGCCGCTTCAGCCCGCTCACGATGGCCAACGACAAGAACGTGCATGGCTTGAGCCTAGCGTGGGTGAGCCGCATAAATGTGCAGTCCTCCGGGCCGTTCCCCGGCTCCATCAAATCGACGCCGGTTGTCGTCGACGGCGTAATGTTCTTCACCATACCCGACAATGTGTGGGCCATCGATGCGCGCACGGGCCGCGAGTTGTGGCACTTCGCCTGGCCCTCGCGCGGCGGCATTCACATCGGCAGCCGCGGCGTGGGCGTCTACGGCAAGTGGCTCTACTTCGTTACGCCGGACCGCAATCTCGTTTCGCTGAATATGAAAGACGGCAAGGAGCGCTGGCACAAACAGATCTGCGACCCCGATCT
>VFZP01000382.1 GCA_016871115.1 Acidobacteriota bacterium | reverse complement strand
TCACGGTGATGAGCTATGACGGCTGGCGCGGCGGGGTTTCTGGAAAAGAATTCGACCCGAACAAGGACCTCTGGTGGAATCCGCAGGCCTTCAGTCCAACCGTGCTCGACGCGCTGCCTCCCGGTTCGCAATTCAAGGGAGTGGCGTTGCGCGGCAACTTCGGCAACGCAACGCGGCGCAATCCGAAGACTCGGCAGCCGTGGTTCCTCAACGAAAGCGTGTCTGTGGTGCGGACCTTCACCATCAAGGAAGGCATCCAGCTCGACATGCGCTTTGAGGCGTTCAACGCCTTCAACCGGATCCGCTGGGGCGGCCCCGACAGCACGATCAACAGCAACACGTTCGGCCGCGTGACGACCGAAGGCAACACGCCGCGGCAGATCCAATTGGGCGCGAAGTTCATCTTCTAGCCTCTCTGTAACAAGGCACGTTGGCTGAGGTGGCATTGCTGCACAACTGGAATTACCGGGTCTCTCGCGCCGGGTTTATCGGAGGCTCCGAATCCTGAGAAGGTGGAACAATGAGCCGAGAGGCAACGAGAAGATTCTCGCCGGAAGTGCGAGAGCGGGCGGTGCGGATGGTATTGGAGCACGAGAAGGAATGCGTCCGGATGACGGGTTCCGGGGGGAGGATGCTGCGATCTACGTGAGACTCGGCAGCAAAGTGGACGACGGCATCGGGCTGCAAGGAGGCGAACGCCTGCTCGACGGCTTCCGCGTCGGCAATGTCTGCTCGCAGGAAGGTGTAACGGGGGTCTGCGGCGACCGAGACGAGATTCTCGAGATTGCCCGCGTAGGTGAGCTTATCGAGTTTGGCTACCTGATGCGACGAGGAGGGCTCCGCCAGGAGCATACGAACGAAGGCGGAGCCAATGAATCCCGCGCCACCCGTTACCAGAATCTTCATTTGTACTGCAACTCCCAATCGTAATTTATGCCAGGGTCGTTGTAGGCGATGTGGCCCTCGTCGGCAGGGTTATAGGTCCGGTTGGTCAGATAAACCAGAACACCCGGATCCGGTCCAATCACTTTGTAGCCGTGGCCGATGCCGGGCGGGATGAGGATCTGCCAGGGACGCAGGGCGCCGATGTAGAGCGTGTTGCGCAGGCCGAAGGTGGGTGAATGGGGACGCAGGTCGACCAGAGCCACCTGGAACATACCCGAGACGGCGGTCCAATAGTCAGTCTGGTGTTCGTGGATATGGAACGCCTTGATGGTGCCCGGATAGCTGAGCGCCGCCGAAATCTGTGTGGAATCGGCGGGGAATCCGGAGACGAGTCCGGTTCCGGTGCGAGCCACCTCTAGAAAATATCCGCGATCATCCGGCCAGAGCGCGATGGGAAGAACCTGGACGCCGGGGATGAGGTGTTCGGAATCCGCACGGAGGATGATCTTGCCGATGCTGTGGTCGGGGTTGGTGGGCAGCGGTCGGGTGGACATCAGGCCGATTGGGCTCCTGATTGGCGCTGCACGGTTTCGGCCACCAGATTCCCGGCGCGGAGCAAGGATTCAAACGTGCCCGCATCGGTCCACCAGCCATCGAGATGGGCGAAGCTCATGGTGCCTTCGCGGATGTAGGTAAAGGTGAAGGTAAGTAGGCCGAAAGCCAGGCCAGTGTAGTGATGCAACTTCTTGGCGCCAGAGTAAGGCGTCGGCTGGGGCCCAAGTTCTCGATTGCGGTTTTTGCGGGACGGCGAATAGCGCCAGGTCCCGACAACGATGCCGAGAACGGACATAAAGGCACCGATGAACGAAATGGTGATGACTCCCAACCTCCACTCTTCTGCGAAGACCCGAATAGCGCGGAGATAGATCCAGTGCGGAATCGCGCCAGCCCAAGCTAGCAACCGCGACGAGCGTGTGGTTTCAAGGATCACTTCGCCAGTACGGCTCGAAAGATAGACTTCCGTCGAGGCCGGATCATTCAAGGCCGCGTGATAGAGCGGGAGGTGATCCGTGTAGAGGCGCTGAACGGTCCACTGGTCAGGTGATTTGAGTGTGGGTTGCTATACAAATGATTGGCCATTGCCGAGGTAAGTGCGCAAAGACGTTTCGGCTTCAATCTGAGTGAATGACCGTTGTGCCTGTGGCCGATCGGCATAGCTAACGATTCGATCGCCCTTCGCCGTCAGAAATCGATAGGCTGGCCGCTTGGCGATCGTAGTCAGAACGGTTTGCCGCCAGGTGCCGGCTTCGGCAGTGGCCTGCCATGCGGCGGTGGGCGAAACGGTGATGCGGGCCGCAGCTAGTTCGGGCAGTCGCTTCAGCCGTTCGGCAGTATCGAGCGTAGGCATTCGGGCATAAATCATGACGATGCCCGAGACGTACCAGAGGAGGAACAGCACGCAGGTGGCAATACCGAGCCAGCGGTGCCAGACGAGCGCTTCGCCTTGCCACTGGATTGGCTTTCTCAAGCGCGCACCGCTTGCAAGGAATTCAGATCTACGCTCTGCAGAAAAGCGGCGCGAGGATGGAAGACCACGCCTCAGTGTAAGGAGAGTGCTTCAGGATGAGCACTCATTTCCTGTCAACGGCGGCGTTTGGCCGATCAGCGGGACCATTGTCGGTACAAACGTAATCCACAGTTCAGAATCTGTTTAGTCCTGGCGCAGCGCAATCATTGGATTCACGCGCGTTGCCCGCCATGCAGATATCGCTGTGGCTAGGAATGCGACTAGAAGAAGCAGCACCCTTACCACACACAGGGTCGGTAGATCCAACGGGTTGATATTCAAGAGCAATTGTCAAAGCAATTGCGATGCAGCGAGATCCAGCACAAGCCAGAGGCGACAACCGGACATTGCCAGTTTGAGACCATCGCCCAGGATCATTCCGCGCACGCTCGCAATCGGTGAACCCAGGGCGAGCCGAATTCCAATCTCTCGCGTGGGTTGGGTCACCAGATAAGACAAGACACAAAACAAACCTGCGGCAGCCAACAGCAACGCAAGAACGGCGAACACAACCCAACAAGTAGTCCCACAGTCGCCGCTGCCAGAGTGCTTCGGCGAAATTGTCGTTCATCGTTTGCAAGGAAGGTCGGCCATGTCGGGCGACGCGGCACTCACGATCTCTCGTATTCTCGAATAAAGCGTTTCAGCAGCAGCATTTGTTCTCACCACGAAGTGCACCGGGAAAGGTGCACATTGGCCTAAGCAGCCAGTGTGACAGCAAAGAACAGCATCGGGTATTCGCGTACCGGACATTCGGCTATGACACCGTCGGCCAGATTTCGAGCTCGGGCACGGCTGCTCGCGGATGCAACTTGGCGACGCCGTAGATCATCTCAGCCACATCTTCGGGCTGCAGCGCCTTACCCAGCGTTTCTGCATCAGGCTTCACAGGTCGCTTCTCCATCAACTCGGTGTCGACAAGGCCGGGGCAAACCACACAGGCTTGGATCCCGTGCTGCCGCTCCTCCTGACGGATGGCGAGCGCCAATCCGAACATCCTGCGCTTAGAAGCCTGATAGGCGGCACCCGACACGTCGCCATACTTGCCCGAAATCGACGACACGTAGATCAGGTGCCCCTTGCCCGCGGTGCGCATCGCGGGTAACAACGCAGCCGTCAACGAATACGCCCCGTTTAAATTCACTTCGATCAGTTCGTTCCAGATCTCGCGTGTCAGCCGCGTCATCGCCCGGTTCGGCGTGTTGGTTCCGGTGACGTAAACCACCACATCCACACCGCCCAACTTTGCGACGGCATCCGCCGCCAGCGCTTCCATCGACTCGTGGCTGGATGCATCGCTGGTTCCGTAGACCAGCGCGTGGCCCTCGGCCGCCATCTCTTTAGTTAAGGTCTCGAGCCTTTCGGCTCTCCTCGCGCTGGCATAAACACGCGCCCCATCCCGGGCAAACATCTTGGCAGCTTCACGGCCAATGCCGCTGGATGCGCCAACAAGCAATATTCGTTCGTCTTTCAATGAAACTGGCACTCTCAACGTATATAATCGTCACATTCCTATGTCTCAGCCCTCGCTGATCTTCGATGCACATCTCGATCTATCCATGAACGCCATGGAGTGGAACCGCGATATCCGTTTGCCCCTCGTCGAAATCCGGCGCCGCGAGCTCGGCCTCAAAGATCTTCCCGACCGTGGCAACAACACCGTCTGCCTGCCGGAGATGCGCCGCGGCCGCATCGGCCTTTGCGTTGCCACGCAGATTGCCCGCTACTCCACGCGCTTCAGCAAACTCCCCGGCTGGCAAAGCCCCGAACAAGCCTGGGCTCAAACCCAAGGCCAGCTCGCCTGGTACCGCACCATGGAGCAAGTCGGCGAACTCGTGCAACTCCGTACCTGGCAGGACGTGAGCGCCCACGCGAGTCTCTGGCGGAATTCCACCAATTCCAGCAAGCTGCCGATCGGCTATCTGCTGAGCCTCGAAGGCGCCGATTCGATCCTCTCACCTCGACACCTCGAGCAAGCTCGCGGAAGTGGCCTCATCGCTCTCGGGCCGGTCCACTATGGCCCCGGCGTCTACGGCCACGGCACTGACGACGAAGGTCCGCTGACACCTCGTGGCCACGAACTCCTAAAGCAAATGGAGGAGCTTCACATCATCCTCGATGCCACCCACCTTTGCGATGAATCTTTCTGGGATGCCTTGGCACGCTTCCGCGGCCCCATTTGGGCTTCACATCACAATTGCCGCGCACTCGCCGATTGGAACCGCCAGCTCTCCGATGATCAAATCCGCGCCCTGATCGAACGCGGTGCTGTGATCGGCATGGCCTTCGACGCCATCATGATGGTCCACAACTGGGTTCACCACAAGTCAAAGGCATCCGACTTCGGCCTCAAGATGGAGAGGATCTGCGACCATATCGATCACATCTGCCAGATCGCCGGCAATGCGAAACACGTCGGCATCGGCACCGATCTCGATGGCGGCTACGGTACGGAACAAACACCGATGGATCTGAATTCCATCGCCGATCTTGGCTCGCTGGCCGAGCCTCTCGCGGCCCGCGGCTACAAGCCCGCCGACATCGATAACATCTTCGCTGGCAACTTTCTGCGCTTTCTCAAAGATCACCTCAAGTGAGCCAACTCACTCGTATCCGCTACGCCCTGCTTGGGGTCCGCCAACTCATCCTCCACCCCGGTCTCTGGTTGTGAAACATCGGTATGTTGGGACTCAACTTCGGCTGGGCCTTTCTGATGACCTGGCTGCCAACCTACATGGTTGAAGTGCGAGGCCTCGATCAGATGAAGGCCAGCCGCAACGTCTCGATCGCCTTGGCCTCAGGCATGGCCGGAATGTTGTTCAGCGGCTGGTGGTGCGATCAACTCACCGTTCGCTTCGGCCCGAAGTGGGGCCGCCGCCTTCCACTTATCACAGGCTGCACCCTTGCCGCGCTGGCTTACCTTGTTTGCCCAATGCTCCCCAACCCAGCCATGATCACTGTTGCTTGCGCCGTAGTTGCCTTCACCGCCGATAGCGTCATGCCCGCGGTTTGGTCTCTGGCTCAGGATATTGGGGGAGCCAATGTCGCTTCCACCATGGCCTGGTCCAATATGTGGGGCAACTTCGGAGCGTCGATGGTCGCCAAGCTGATCCCGATCATCCTCGCTACGACGTGGCACCGCAAGGATTGGCGCGAAGTCTTTTATCTCTGCGCCCTCGCGTTTCTGCTTCTCGCGGCCTGTTCTCTCTTCATCGACAGCACAAGGAAACTGGAATGTTCCCCCGACGCCACCTCCTCTTAACGGCTCCGGTGCAAAATCCTAGTCGGGCCAAATTCGGTCGCTGCCGATATCTCGATCGAACCCGATGCCGATCACGCTGCCAACGCGGCTCGCCAGATCTCCGGCATCGTCGCCCTTGACCCGCCTAGTTTGCTAAATTTGAATTGCCCCTTCTTGATCTTCTCCGCCAGTTCGATACCGCTAATTACAATGGTCGCCGACTCAAAGCTCTTGAGTCCCAGCATCGGCCGCAATCGCTGCTTGAGCCTGCGATGATCTTGCTCGATCAAATTGTTAAAGTACTTGCTGCTGCGGACTACCAGTTCCTCCGGCAACTCGCCGGATTTCTTCAGATCAGCTACCGCCCGATGGGAGGCCGCGTACGCGTCCAGCGTTACCCTGGCCGGTACCCGTCGGCCCTTCATCGCCCTGCGCAGAAACGCCTTAGCCGCATTTACATCCCGGTGTTGGCTCAAAAGGAAATCCACCGTCTT
>VFZP01000381.1 GCA_016871115.1 Acidobacteriota bacterium | reverse complement strand
CTCTCCGCAGCAGCATGCCAGACAATGAAGCCTCAGAAAAGAGGCAAGGTCTTCACCTGCGCGTTTTTGGAACACCGCCGTTGCAAGCAAACAGAATATTCCTGCTCGGACGGCGAAAATGCCCCCGAACTGCGAAAGTCAGGCTAGCTGTCCGGCGCCACCGCTCGTAGTGGAGTTTAGTACCGAATCGGCGGTTCCAAACCGGGGTAGAACCCAAGCGGAATATCGACTCTGTGTAGTTCCAACCAAAGTTTCTTGAATCGATACGCCGCGCATCATAGCCTATTGGTGCGATGCGCCCCCTCAGGATTGGACTTCTCGGCCGTTAAACGGCTGCCGCACTGCTTGCGCACAGCTTCGAGCAGTTGGCTGATCTTGAGTTGGCCGTGTTCGATGCGCCAGAGCATCCTGAGGACTTCGTCCGGCTGGTACGCGCCCGGCGCCTGAACGGCATCGTTCTTTGCGGAGACGTTTCCAAGCGGCTTTATCTCACGCGCAAAACGGGAGAAGAGGGTCTGCCGGCGATGGTTGAGATGCCCATCTCTTCCGACATCGACACGGCAGGCAGTTTGTTTGAGGAACGGCTTCAGCGCGGCCCCAACCCGGCCCTGCTGGCCATCGCCCCTTGGCGTTTCGCGCCAGACTTGCAACTGGCACGCGGCATCCTGCAGGGCGGCATGCTCGGAGAATCCGGCACGTTTGAAATAGCGCTGCCAGCCGATCCACTGCCGCTACCGGAGGCCTCGAGCGCAGACGCACCCGTGGCGGCCGCGGAGCTGATCCAGAACCACGGCTGGCAAGCAATGGAGTTGGTGCGGCACCTGTTTGGCGACGTTGCCTCGCTTCGGGCCGCACGCTTGCGTTCCGCCACTGGCGCGTCCGAACGCGTTGGAATCCTGGTGCGCTGTACCGGTGAGTGGAGCGGGCGCGTGTGCATTGGCCCGCCAGGGCGGGTCAGTAACCAGTGGATTACGCTGAAGGGCAGCGAGGACAGCATCGAGTTGAATCGCGACGACTCCTACTTCATCAATCACGAAGACGAGCGCACACGGCTGGGCGGCACGGGTTGTTTTGGAATCGAAACCTGGCAGCGCCTGGCCAATGCCTTCGCGGACGTGGTGGCCAAACGCACGCCCACGTGGATGAGCGAAGCCGAACTGTTGCGAACGGTGGAACTGGTACAGGCGGCACTGATGTCGCTGGGCGCGGGGCTCGCGTGGAAGGACCGCGGCGCTACCGGCGCTTTGTAGCGGCGTAGCCACGGCGCCGCTACTACAGGCGGCGGATCCAGATATTGCGATACCGGACCGGGTGCCCGTGGTCTTGCAAACTGAGCGGTTCTTCCGGCGCATGAGCTTTGTACGGAGCATTGCGGCGATGCGCGGCCGGGCCGAGAATCTCTTGATGATGGTGCACCAGCACTCCGTTGTGCACCACGGTGACATAGGCAGGCTTGACCAGTTTGTCGCCGTCAAAGCGCGGAGCGGTGAAGTAGATGTCATAGGAGTTCCACTCGCCCTTCTTCGGCGAAACATTCACGAGCGGTGGATGCTGGCCATAGAGCGCGGCGGCTTGACCATCGGCGTACGTGACATTCTCGTACGACTCGAGCACCTGCACTTCGTAGCGAGACATGAGCTCCACACCACTGTTGCCACCCGCTTGTCCGCGGCCGTTTACTTCGGCCGGGATCATCCACTCCAGGTGCACCTGGCAGTCGCCGTATTTGTCTTTTGTGATCATGTTCCAACGCATGCCCTGAGGAGAGACGATTTCCACGTACCCGTTCTCCACTTTCCAGTTGGCGGCAGCGAACTCGCCGGCCCGGCTCTTCATCTGCCACTTGCTGAGGCTGTGGCCATCGAAGAGGATCTCGGCGTCGGCAGGATCGGGAAGCGAAGAGAGCAGGCGGCCAGGCGCAACTTTGCGCGGATGCGGGCGTGTGGAGTCGTGCACCTTCCAGGTTTGGCCGGTAATCGTGGGCGTGTCCGTGTAGCCGAGGACGCTGTCGCCGGCTTGCGCCAGCAGCACGAGCAGAGAGATCAGAAGCAGGGAGATTGCAAGTCGCGCCATCTCCAAGAGCGAAACACTACGGCTTCCATTCAAAGTCCACCTGCGTGATGGACTCGTCACGAACCTCGACCTCTTGCGTATGATCCGGCCGGCCCGCTAGTTTGAGCGTCACGCGGTGCTTGCCGGGGCTGAGGCGCAGCGTGGCGGGCGTGGTTTGCGGGCGCGCGTCGCCGTTGATGAAGACCTGTGCGCCGGCGGGGCTGGTGGAAATCATCAGCGTGCCGGAAAGCGGGTCGAGCCGGATGCTGGCGTGGTCTTCCTGGGGCACGGTGATCACGAGTGTGCCGTTGCGGTGGCCGTCCAGTCTGAACGTCAGCATATGGCGGCCCTGGCTGAGTTCGAGTGAGCAGGGGGTCTTGCACTCATCGCGGGTGTTGTCGATGGTGACGCTGGCGCCGGGCGGAATGGATTCAAATTGCACCTCGCCCGATTGCGGTCCAGCGGGGGTGCCAGGCGCGGTGGGCACAGGAACGGAGGCAGTGGTGGCGGTGGATGCGGGAGGCGCAGCGGTAGTGGCAGCAGGGGGCGGAACCACTTCGCCATCCACAGGGCTCGGACGAGACTCGTCAACGGGTGTTGGCTGAGTGACGGCGGCGGTTTCCTGCGCCGGATCCGCGGCGCCCCACTGCCAGTAGGCCAGCGCGCCGGCGCCCAAACACGCCAGCACGAGTAGCGCACCCACAGCACGGCTGGAACTTGGCGCAGGCGCGGGTTCCACTTGTGCGAAGGCGGGCAGGTCTACTTCAGGCGGGTGAGACTGCGGAAGGGTCGGCGTGGCCGGCACAGCCACCGTGGCCATCGTGGCAGCGGCCGCGCGCGCCAGCGGTTGCCAGTTACCGCACACAGCCAGGCTTTGGAGCAGCGCGCGCACGAACGCCGCGCAGGTATTGAAGCGCTCCGTGGGCTGTTTGGCCAGCGCTCGTTGCATCAACGACGTCACGCGCTCGTTCAGGGCCGGGTTCAGCAGGTGCGGCGCAGGCGGGGTATCGCGCGAGATCTGAAAGAGCAGCGCGGGCAGCGTCTCGCCGTGAAACGGGCGCTCGCCGGTAAGAAGTTCATAGGCGATCACAGCGAGCGCGAACTGATCGGCGCGCCCGTCCACGGCGCGTGATTCGATCTGCTCCGGCGCCATGTAGTTCGGTGTGCCGAGTACGAGATCGCTTTGCGTGGCCTGGTGCGAGATCATCTTGGCCACGCCGAAGTCAGTAATCTTGGCCGTGCCGTCCGCCGAAGCGATCATGATGTTGCCCGGCTTGATGTCGCGGTGCACCACGCCCTTTTCGTGCGCATAGTCCAGCGCGGCGGAGCACTGGGTGAGCAGCCGCGTCACCTGTTCACGCGAGAGTTTGCCGTGGGTGCGCAGAGCTTGTTCGAGCGTCGCGCCCGGCACGAACTCCATGGCGATATAGCCGATGCCCCGCTCTTCGCCTGCGTCAAAAACGGTGACGATGTTGGGGTGCGAAAGCGAGCCGGCCGAACGGGCCTCGCACATCAGACGGTCTTTGAGGCGCTGCCGCTCGGCATCGTCACCCAAGCTGTCAAGGCGGATCATCTTGATCGCCACCGTGCGGCCGATGACCGTATCCACGGCGCGGCGCACTACGCCCATCGCGCCACGGCCGAGTTCCTCGTGCACTTCGTAGCGTCCGATGGTCGCTGGCGGCGGCGGTTCCTTCATCGGGGTACGCCTCAATCTTAGCGCGGCGTGTGATGATGGATCTCGCATGATGCGCCGTACATGTTTGACGTTGCCCGCGGCTGCGGCCGCCTTGGCGGCGGCTGCGAGCCCCGCCGATTCTTATCTGTCGGCCACCGAAGCATCGCGCCGGTTACGCAGCAAGGATCTTTCCGCGCGCGAATTGCTGGAGATGCAGTTGAAGCAGATCGAGCGCGTGAATCCAAAGGTGAACGCGATTGTGACGCTGGTGGCCGACGCCGCGCACCGCACCGCCGCGCGGCTGGATGAGGAGGCAGCCCGCGGGCGTTTTGCCGGACCGCTCCATGGGCTGCCGATGGCGCACAAGGATCTGCAGGATACGGCCGGCATTCGCACTACGTACGGTTCGCCCCTCTACCGCGACCATGTGCCCGAGCGCAGCACGCTGATGATCGAACGCCTGCAACAGGCGGGCGCGGTGACGATCGGTAAGACCAACACGCCGGAGTTTGGCGCGGGGTCACAGACGTTTAATCCGGTGTTTGGGCCCACGCGGAATCCGTACGATCTGGGGCGCACGTGCGGCGGATCGAGCGGCGGCGCGGCCGTGGCGCTGGCGTGCGGCATGATTCCACTTGCTGATGGGAGCGACACGGGCGGCTCGTTGCGCAACCCGGCGAGCTTTTGCAGCGTGGTGGGCTTCCGCTCGTCGCCCGGGCGGATTCCGCGCGTGCCGTCGGGCGCGGGGTGGAATACGATCAGCGTCAACGGACCGATGGCGCGGTCCGTGAAAGACGTGGCGCTGTTGTTCTCGGTGATGGCCGGGCCGGACCCGCGCTTTCCGATTGCGCTCGACGAGCCGGGCGAGGTGTTCCGCCGTCCCCTGGGGCGTGACTTCAAGGGCGTGCGAATTGCGTGGATGCCGCGCTTTGCGGGGTTGCCGTTTGACCGCCGCATTGCCGCGGAGTTTGCCGCGCGGCGGCGTGAATTCGAGTCGCTCGGGTGCATCGTCGAGGAAGTGACGGGGCCGGATTTCGGCGAAGCGGACGAGGTGTTCAAGGTGCTGCGCGCGCTGAGTTTCTATGCGCAGCATGCGGCGAAGGTGGCGGCGCATCGCGACAAGATCAAGGCGACCGTGCTGGAGGAAGTGGATCGCGGCACGAAGCTGACCGGTCCGCAGATTGCCGCGGCCGAGACGAAGCGCACGGCGCTGTTTGCGCGCGTGGGCGAGTTCCTGCGCCAGTACGAGTTCATGGTCCTGCCGACGACACAGGTGCCGCCGTTTCCGGTGAAGACCGAGTACATCACCGAGATCGAAGGCGTGAAGATGGGGAATTACATCGACTGGATGCGGTCCTGCTGGTACATCACGATTCTGGGGAACCCGGCGATTTCGGTGCCCGGCGGCTACACGCCGGAGGGGCTGCCCGTGGGCGTGCAGATCGTGGGGCGGCATCATGCGGACTTCGCCGTGCTGCAACTGGCGCACGCGTATGAGCAGGCGTCGCGGAAGCTCTGGCGGCGTCCGGCGGTATCCTGAGGGTGTGGAAGATGCACCGGCGAAGCCGCCGATTCGCGCCGAGGATCTCGTGGGCGCGGAGTGGCCCGAATGGTATGCCATGACGCCCCAAGAACGGTGGGCGGCGCAGGACGCCATGTGGGCCACGTATCTGATGTTGGGAGGTTCGCTTGATCCCGAGCCCGATCCGCAAAGCCCTTTCTTCGATGAGGAAGAATGGCGCGCGAACCTTACTGATGGGCGGCCAGGCGTGCGTGTTCTACGGCGTAGCGGAGTTTAGCCGAAGTAGCGATCGATGTGCTGTCACTGCCGGACTTAGTCCAGGCCAGGAAGACCGAGAGTGACAAGGATCGGCCGATGATTCGCAGGCTGCTTCAGTTCAGCAGACTTGGTATAGTTGCTCCATGCTCAAGAAGCTCTTCAATCGGGCCAAGGCCGCCATTTCCGGGTTGCCATCCGATGCTGGCGGCAACCTCGCCGCTATTACGCGCTTCGGTGAATCGGCTCTGGGGGAAGTAACTCAGGCACTGCACGAGATTCATTCACCTGACCTCCACATTGACGTGCTCCACTTTGCCCCCAACTCCGAGCGAGACTTCCACTATCTCATCACGAGCGGAATGAGCGACCGTGCCATGACGGATAGCGGCGTAGCCATCGACGAGCCTTTTTGGGAGCTGACTATCGCGCTTCCGGGCCATTGGCAGATCAATGCTGCTGCGGCAAAAGATGCCGCACTGTGGGCGCCGATTCGACTCCTGAAGGAATTAGCACGCTACCCTAGCAGCGCGTGGTAAAAGTCCAGCACAGGTGACCCCGGAGATGTTTCCGACGTCTATGCGGATATGGCAATGGGAAGACGCTGGAAGCAGGCCAAGCAGGAGTGGCTGTGGGTGGCCACGGCCGAACTGCCGCGTAGTGCCAGCCATCCGTGCTACAGCAAGCTGAACGAA
>VFZP01000380.1 GCA_016871115.1 Acidobacteriota bacterium | reverse complement strand
AGGCGCAACTCGCCAGGAAAACCGTGAGGCCGGCGACGCAACAGATCGCGGCTTTCTTCAACCTTTCCTCCTCCGGTCCCACGCAGTATAGCGTGCTAAACTCCGAGTAGCATGTCTGCTTCCAAAACCCCGATCGCCGTGTGGCTGCCCATTGTTGCGCTGGCATGGCTTATCCCAGGCGGTGGGCATTTCCTGTTGCAACGCAAGACGCGCGCGGCCCTGCTATTTGGATGCTGCCTCCTGGCACTGCTGGTGGGCCTGATGATGCGCGGTGCGCTGTTCTCGCCGCAAACCGGCGACCTGTTCACTACGCTTATCTACTGTGGTGGATTTGTGGCCAATATCTGCGCAGGCATCCTCTATTTATTTACGGTCTGGATGGGATATGCCCAACCGGACGTCGCCGGGCATGTTCATGACTATGGCACGAAGTTCCTGGTGGGCGCGGGCCTGATGAATCTGCTGGCCATGGTGGATGCGTTTGAAATCGCCACGGGGAGGAAGAGCTAGCGATGCCCCGCATGGCCCTTTCGCATTTTGAAGCGAGCCTGTTATTCGCGCTGCTCGCCTCAGTGGTGCTCGGGATCGTCACCAAACGGTCTGACCGTGAGCGCCTCCTTTATGGCGCATACTGCTTCGGTTGTTTTGTGGCCTCCCTGTTCGGTTTGGGCTGGCTGATGTATCTCGGACACCGATGAGACGCCTGTTTCAAACCCGCGCGTTTGTTTGTGCCTTGCTGGTGGTGCTGCTGGGCGCGATGCGTTGCGTGCAGGCATGTGAGTGGGTGCCCGCGGCAGAGCAGCCGGTGAAGAAGAGCTGCCATGGCTCTCCCGTACCGACCGCGCCGGCCGCTCCTCAAGCTTGCAGCGTTCTCCTCGCCTTTGACCTTCCTCCCGAGGCGGCGGTGGTGGCGATTCTGCCCGCTGCGGTTTCGCTCCCCGCTCCCATCGTTTCGAGCTTTCCGCCCCGTGCCGTGTTCCTCCATCTCCCGCTGCTCATGCGGCCCGCCAGATTGCCCCTTCGAATCTGATCGGCGCGCCACCGCGCGCTCGCTCCGTCCACCCACACTCTAATTGTTTGTCTTTGATCGAAGGAGTCATCCGTCATGACGCATCGCCGTAGCTTTTTCTCCCGTGTCGCCACCGGAGCCGCCGGACTGTTCGGCGCCCAGGCTGCGATGAAAGCCAAGTCATCACCGTCAGGTCCGCCAGTCCCGGTGGAGATGCCTGACCTGAAGAAACTGCCGTCGCGCATGGTGAACGGTGTGCGCGAGTTCCATCTCACAGCGGAAGTCGTGCGCAGCGAATTCGTCCCTGGCCGCCCCGTCGACGCCTGGGGCTTCAACGGATCCGTGCCCGGACCGCTGATGGAAGCCACCGAAGGCGAACGCGTACGCGTGGTGTTCCACAACAACCTGCCGGAGATGACGGCGGTTCACTGGCATGGGTTTGAAGTGCCCATGGAGATGGATGGCAGCCTCGGCTTGGGGCAGGATCCGGTGATGCCGGGCGGCATGTTCGTCTACGAGTTCACGCTGAACCAGCAAGGCACGTTCTTCTACCATTCGCACTTCCCGATGCAGGAAATGATGGGCATGCTCGGCATGTTTGTGCTGCATCCGAAAAAGCCGCAGACGCCGCGCGTGGACCGCGACTTCGGTTTGGCGATTCAAGGCTGGGCGCTGTTGCCGAACAACAACGTGCCGAACAGCCTGGCGATGGAGTTCAATTGGCTGACGTTCAACGGCAAGTCGGGCCCCAATTGCACGCCTATGCTGGTGAAGCAGGGCGAGCGCGTGCGGATTCGGCTGATCAATCTTGGCATGGATCATCATCCGATTCATCTGCACGGCAACACGTTCTATGTAACGGGCACCGAGGCGGGCCGCGTGCCGGAAGGCATGTGGTACCCGCAGAACACGGCGATTGTGGGTGTCGCGCAGGCGCGCGACATTGAATTCGAGGCTAAGTTTCCCGGCGACTGGATGATTCATTGCCACCTGCCGCACCACATGATGAACCAGATGGTGACTATGGTGGGGCCGATGTCGCATGGTCCGGGCGCGTACCCGGTGGACGACGAGGGGAAAAAGAAAGTGCCGGGTTATCCGCAGGACATGTGGATGAACATGGATTCCTACGTGCGTCCGCGCGCTGAGCACCACGGGCTGCGCGCCGGCTGGCCCGCCGCGATGATGGGCATGATGAGCATCGTGCGTGTGCTGACGCCGGAGAAGTTCGACGAGATCGAGCGGCTCAAGGCGAGCGGCGCGTTGCCGGCTGCGCCGGTTAAGCCCGCGATGCCGCCGGGGCATGAGCACCATCACCATCCTGCGCCAGCGCCCGCGCAAGCGCCGAAGAAGACGGGAGGGGCCAAGTAACCATGTTGCACACGATCCTCTTGGCTTCAGCGCTTTCCCTGGCTGAATTTGAGCAACTGGCGTTGGAACGTAACCCGGCGGTGGCGCGCGCGGCGGCGGGTGTGGCGAGCGCGGAAGGCCGGCAGCGTCAGGCCGGCGCGTATCCGAACCCCGTGGTGGGTCTGAATGCCGACGAAGTCAACGGCGGCCCCACGGTCCGCTACGGCGAGTGGGGCGGCTTCGCCTCGCAGCAGATTGTGATGGGAGGCAAGCGTGGGCTCGACCGCCGCATCGCCGCGCAAGATACGGCCGCCGCGCAGGCGCATGCACGCGCCGAACGCCAGCGCGTGGTGAACACCGCGCGGTCTCTGTTCTATCGGGCCATGGCTGATCAGCGATTGATTGAAGTGCGCACGGAGCTCGAAGCTATCGCGCAGAACACGGCGAAGATTGCGCGGGAACTGGCGAACTTGGGGCAGGCAGACCAACCCGACGTGCTAGCCGCCGAGATCGAAGCCGAGCGCGCCACGCTGGCCGTGCAACTGGCGCGCAACGGGCAGTCGCGCACGTGGCGGCAGATCGCTGCGCTCGTGGACCGTCCGATGCTGCCTCAACCGGTGGAAGGCACGCTCGAGCAAGTGCCGGCGGTGGACGTAGAAGCTGTGCCGACGGCGCTCGATCGCGAGAGTCCTGAGGTGCAGGTCGCATCAGCGGCGGTGGCGCGCGCGGATGTCGCGGTGCGCCGGGCCGAGGTGGACGTGATTCCGGATCTCGAAGTGCGCAGCGGGCTGCGCTACAACCGCGAACTGTTGGAACTCAACCGGCGGCCAGTGGGGCTTGAAACATTTCTCGACGTCGGCGTGCGGATTCCGATCTTCAACCGCAATCAGGGCAACATCGCCGCGGCTAAGGCAGACCGTGAAGCCGCGCGCCTCGATGCCCGCCGCGTGGCGCTGTCGCTGCGGTCGCGCCTCGCCGCCGCGCACCGCGAGTATCTCGACTCGACGCAGGCCGCCGCGCGCTACGAGCAGCAGATGATTCCACGGGCTCAGACAGCGTACGATACCTACTTGCGGAATTTTCGTGCGATGGCCGCGGCCTACCCCATGGCTTTGAACGCCCAGCGCAATCTCTTCGCCCTGCGCGAACAACACGTGGAGGCTCTGGCGATGGCGTGGCAGGCGGTGGTGGAACTGAAAGGGCTTTTGATGGGCCACGGGCATTGAGCCGGCGGCTGCTCGAAAATCATGAGTTGCTGGGGCCGGACTTCCGCCGCGGGCTGGCAGACGGCGTGACCTTGGAACCGCAGAATACCGAGGCGTGCTTGTCCTCCGCCCCCGCGGTGGATGAGACCGTTTGGGCGCTGCTGGTGCAAGGCCCGTTCCGGGAAGAAGCGCCGGACTAGGCCATGCTCAGTGAGTTCGAAGAACGCCTTCCCTCGCTACGCAGCCACGCCTACGGGGAAGGCTACGACGAGGGTCTGCGGCTGGTGCTGCGCCAGCGCGTCAATGACCGCTGGCGTCCGCCGAAGCGGTGGGACGGCGTGCTCGCGCAATCGAGCCGCGCCGAACTGCAGGCGATGCTGACGCTGCTTCCTCGATGCCGCAACTGGACCGAGTTCTTCGTGCGCTCGGTCCGCGGACGGTAGCTCTACTGGCCCTTGCGGATGTAGATGTTGCCTTAGAGATTCTTGAGCGCGATCTGTTGTCCGCCCCTGTTCAATTTGCCCGTGACACTCTGGCTGGCCGAGACGCGGTACTTGCCGCCGTTCTCGCCGCGTTTGGTTTCTTCCACCCGCACTGGCGCTGCCACCATCTCCACGTCAAAGTCTGAGAAGATCTCGCCCCGCATGGAATGGACGGCGAGGTTGGCTTTCGTCGCGGCCAGCAGAGTCAGGTCTACCTTGCCATGCAGCGAACTGAACGACAGTGGGCGCGCCCTATTCACCTGCGTCAACACAGCCTTTAGTTCGCCATGCAGCGCGTGGGCTACCACTCCTCCTACGCCGACGTCTGTCAGCCGCAAGTCGCCGTGCGTGGCGTTCGCTTCGATCTCACCTTTCACGTTTTCGACGCTGATATCTCCTTGCAGCGTGTAGAGTGTGAGCGACGTTTTGGCGGGCACCAGCAGATTGACCGTGGAGCCGCGCTCGTTGCTCTTGAGCGAGATGTGCATCACGTTGTTCTCTTCCTCGATGACGAGTCCGGACGATGGTGCGAAGATGCGCTTCAGCCCCTCGGCGTCCTTGTCCGGCCGGTCGTGTTCTTCGCCATCGCGGCGTCGCGTGCGCTGTCCGGCGAGGGACTGTTCGAGTTCCACCATCACTTCATTGCTGTCGTGCGCCTTCACCACGATGTCGCCATGCAGCAGCGAAAGGCGCACGGTGCCGGGGCGGGCCGGATCACGGAACGCCGCCTTCAGGCGAGACGGTGCGGCGGACGGTGCCTGTGCCAACAGCGAGAGCGGCAGCCCCAGTGCGGTAGTCGAAAATTGCGTACGGGTCATTCTCGGGAGATTCCTTTCGATTTCAACCGGTCGAGCGCGCGCGCGGCTTCCGTGCGCACGGCTTCGTCTTCGTTCGCAGCCGACTTGAGATTGAGCAGCGGCCGGACCGACTCGCGGGCCGATGCATCTGCGAGCGCCTCAATCAGGCTCACTTTGACGAGCGGCGAGTCTTCGGTGGCGAGTGCCCTGGCGAGCACGCGCCGCACTGCCGGGTTCGCGGTCTGCCGCCGCAGCGCATCGCACGCGGCCAGCCGCACGTTTACGTGCTCGTCATGCTGCAACGCACTCACCAGTGCTTCGAGCACCTCAGGCGATTCGGGCGTGCCCGGCCTCGTCGCGTAGCTGATGCCCTGCAGCCGCGCGCCGGCCGAGCCTTGCCCCAACATGCTCACCGCCACCAGCGAGCGGAGCCCAGCCACTTCACTGCGCAGGGCCGCCACTTCATCGCGGGGCTGCGGTGCCGGTGACTGCCGGCCCATTAACCAACCGCCACCCGCGGACACCGCCGCGAGCACCACCGCCGCGGCGGCCAGCAATGGCCACGAACGCCGCACGGGCATGGAGACAACTCGCGGCGCGCTTTGCGGCTCTGGCAACTCCGCCAACGCCCCCACAGCGCCACGCAATCGCGGCACTTTTCCGAAGTCTGCAGATGCAGGGTGAAGTCCGCGCGCTCCGCCGCCGCGAGCGATCCGTCTAGATAAGCCGTTAATGAGCGCGCCGGTGACGGGGCTAGAAACGCCTGTCGCAGGTTCTGCAGGGCGCGATGGAGCCGCCCGCGCGACGCGCCCTCGTCGCATCCCAGCGTTTCGGCAATCTCGGCGCGGCTCATGCCGAGGTACCGGTGGAACACGATAATCTCGCGCTGTTCGGCGGGCAACTCTTCCAGCGCCGCAGCCAGCCGGGCGAGTTCCTGCCGGCGTTCGATCGGGCCCCCCGGCGGAGCCACGGCGTCGAAGCCGTCCTCCATGGGACGCTCCAGCCGCTTCCTGCGCCAGCCGTCGTGATGCGCATTCCGCGCAATCGAGATCAGCCACGGGCCTACGGCATGCCCGTCACGAAACGTCTCGCGATGGCGCAACACCCGCATGAAAACCTCCTGCACCAGATCCTCGCTCGCCTGCACCTGCCGCGTCATGCGCCAGAAGTAGCGGAACAATCGCTGGTGGTGCCGTTCAAAGAGAACACCCACCAGCGACACGTCGCCTGCGCGCACGTGGTGCATGATCTCTTCGTCACTGGCGCTTTCGGGCTGGATCAACGTCTCGCTCTGTGACTAGTGCTTCGTTGCATAAAGTAATAAGAGTATTTCGCAGCTGGCTTCCCTTGACCTCACGTTTGGGCCAGTGAAAAGGCTTGGGGTGTTCATTGGTCTTTGCGACG
>VFZP01000379.1 GCA_016871115.1 Acidobacteriota bacterium | reverse complement strand
CTCCGGGTTTTCTTCTTCACCTTTTGGGTGAACGACCGGTACGCTCTTTTCTTCGCCCATCCCGTTGAGTATCCATCACTTCATGCCCGACCGGCCACCCCAACTGCCGGATTTAGGATAAAGGAATCAGGTGTGTCCATTGGGTTTTCCGGAGAGCTGATTCCATCCCGATTGCCCGGCTTGGCCCCATTTCTGGCGTTCGCCCCACCGTCTCGTGATCGAGCAAGTGACGCCGCCTTAGCGGCGCGCATCATGTGCAGTCCAGGCCACGAGGATCTGCGTGGCGGCGCGCATTTCAATCTCCGTTGCCTCAAGTCGGGTTTGGCGCGCACGGTACTGGGCATGCGCGGCAATTCCCAAGGCCAGGCCAAAGGCTGCGGGTATCCACGCCTCAGCCACTGGGGCGGCCAAGTAGAACAGCAGCGACGCTTTGTCTCCGCTCACGCCTCGTGAGAAAATCGCGGCGATTTGCCGCGATGCGAGCAGAAAGCCGAGCAACGGGGCGGTGGCGGTGATAGTGGCGAGTATCGCTTGGCCGCGCTGACAATCCTGCCTGACCAATGCGGCCGCGCGGTGGCATGCTTGCTCGACCAGAGTTGCCGTCATCGCAGTTCGTTCGTCAACTGCAGCGTGGCCGCGCGCATCTCCGTGTCGAAGGCCTCGAGTTGCGCCGCGCCCGCGCGATACTGCACGTGCGCGGCAAGGGAGACGAGGAGACTGAACGCCATCGGGATGCCGGCCTCACTCAGGGAGAGGTTGATCGCTGCCATTGCTGTGGTCTTTTCTTCGCCAACGCCTTTGAAGGAACTGATAATGCCGATGGCGTAGCTGAGGCTTCCGAAAAGCGGTGCGGTGGTGGAGATCAACGATAGCCCCGCTTGCCCGCGTGCGAGGCGTAGGCGGGCGTCGCGGGCCGCGCGGAGGCACGCGCCTTCGATGATGTGGGGTGAGCGGCGTGACATGACACTGCTATGGACACCGCCCGCGGCCAGGATGTTCCCAGGCGCGACGACGGCTCGCGGTCGCGTGGCTTCATAGGGTATCCTTCCGGACAGCATGTTTCGCATTGCCGCTGCATTCCTCCTTCCCGCTTTGCTCGCCGCGCACTTACCCACGCCGCCGCGGATTCCTGGGCAGAACGTCAACGGAATGCGCATTTTCATTTGGGCGGGGTTGAAGACGCACACGGTCGGCCAGCACGACTACCCGCAGTTTTTGGCCGACTGGAGCAAACTACTGACCGAGCGCGGCGCGGTGGTGATCGGCGCGCTGCAGGCGCCGTCGGCTGCGGACCTGGAAAAGACCGACGTGGTGGTGATCTACAAAGGTGACGCCGGATATTTTCTCGACAAGCCGGCATGGGAAGCATATGTGAAGCGCGGCGGCGGCGTTGTGAGCATGCACGACGCCTTGTGTGGTCCGGACCCGGGCTACATGTCGACGCTCGTGGGTGGGGCGAAGAAGCACGGCGAGGTGAACTTTACGCTGGATGCGCCGATTCGCTATGAGGTGGTAGACAAGACCCATCCGATCACCAAGGACCTGACGGACATTACGCTTTTCGACGAAGCTTTCTACGGGTTGACGTGGGCGAAGGATCCGGGCATCCACGTGCTGGCTACCGCCGCGATGCCGCCGACAAAGGCTGCGGGGGAACACAAAGGCGAAGTAGTGCCGCAAATCTGGACGTACGAACGCACCGTGCCCGGCGCGAGCAAGCCGGCGCGGTCCTTCGCCTGGATGCAGGGGCACCTCTACTCGAACTTTTCGAACTACCAGATTCAGCGCACGCTGCTGCGCGGGATTGCGTGGGCCGCGGGACGGCCGGCGGATGAGTTGGTGGAGTATGTAGCGCCGCCAGCCCCCGCGCCACGGCCGGCGCGATTCTAACCCCTAGGGGCGACCGCGCGCTGCCAGATCCGTGCCAGGGCCTCGCGTGCAGTAATCTGCGCAGGGTTCTTGGCGTCTGCCGCGATCTTCGTCAACTCGGCGGTACTGCGCGCGCCGCCGGTGAGGCCCAACCCAGCGAGGCCAGCCGATTGCTAGCCTTCGCGGTAACGCTGGACTTCGCTCGACACGTATTGCTGTTCGGTCACGGCCAAGGCTTTCTCGGCGTCGGCCTGTCCCATCTGCTGCACACCAACCTGCCGGAGCCACTTCTGGCGATCTCCGAAACGCCTGCGGTAGTCCTCCTCGGGTGTGCGGAGCGGGCCTAACCGGTAGGCTTCCCAAAACGCCAGCTCCACTTGGGGGCCGACGGCTATCAGTCTTCGTTCGGTTTCCTGCGGTACGCCCGCGCCGCAAGTGCCGTCCAGAAACTCAAGCACCAGTAACTGCGTTTCGCGCGGCAAGCGATTCAGCTCCGGCCGGTTTGCCTGGGGTTGCGCCACGAGCGCCGTCATGGCGAGAAATGGGAGAATCGGCGCCCACAGGGTTCGACGGGTCATGTGTCCACTTCGTTTCCTGAGTGTATCGCTCAATTGGCCGGAAACCCGCCGTCGGCCCAAAGACGCCTTTGCGAAGCGGGACATTCGGCCGTGTTGGCGGAAAAGTTACAACTGCGCGTCGGTTCGCCGGGCCGCGCGTTGTAGGTGGCGTTCAGAATGGAGCCGGTGTTGACATGCGCGCGAAAGAGCTGGCCTTCGGTGAGAAACTGCCGCGTGTTACTGGCGCTGTGCATCACGTTTTCCTGGTTGAAGTTCGCGTTGCCGTCCACGTGAGTGAGGCTGAAGGCGTGCCCGGTTTCGTGCGAGAGCAACTCATCGCCGCTGTTGCGTCCCATGGCGATCTGGTTGCCGAAGTTCGACCAGCCGCTCGTCGTGGCGCCGTTCACAGTGTCCACCCAGTAGATGTTCAGGCGCCCGGCGACAAACCCGATGTCGGTGCGGAGTGGCGCCCAGACCACATCGCCGAGATCGCCGTTCGGAAAGGCGAAGTGGCTGGCGGCCTGCGGATCGGCCGTGGCGTCACGAATCTCAAATGGGCTGAAGATCACGCCTATGCGCTCGTTCTGCCAAATGGCCGAGGTGCGAATGCACGCCTCAATGGCGTGCTGGCGTTGGTCGTTGAATGGGCCGCGAACGATCCAGACCGTCAGGGGAATGGCGATGGTGTTCCGGAAGTTGGCGTCGAAGCTATCGTTGGTTGAGGTCCAGGGGGTGGTGACCAACTTGGGCGGGCGGGTATTGGTGAAAGGCCATCACTTCGTTTTGCGCCCCCGCGGACAGGCTTCCCACCGCAATCGCCGTGGCGGTGTTCACAAAGCCGCGGTCGCTGATCACGCCGGCCGAATCCTGTCCGTCCACCAATAGGCCGTTTTCATTGCCCGAGCCATTGGAGACGTTGACCGTATCGCAGCTCAGACTGAACAGCAACAGCACCGGCAAAGCGGCGGAGCAAGCCCTTGAAATCTGCAAGGATTGTTTCTCCCTTCGAAGGAGTAGTACGTTCCAAGCCGTTTTCGTTACAGGCGCGCCGGTAGTTTTTTGCGAAGCCGAGGGCTAGTTGCTGCTATGACTCCATGGCGGTGCGTTTGCGGCCGTAGCCGTAGTAGAGCGCCAGGCCGATTGCCAGCCAGACGACGAACCGCAGCCATGTCTCGAGCGGCAGGCTGGTCATCAGAATCAAACAGCAGACGATGGAGAAGACCGGCAGGAACGGCACCAATGGCACGCGGAAGCCGCGCGGGCGGTCCGGTTGCGTTTTGCGGAGGCGCAGCACGCCCGCCGAGACAATGATGAAGGCAAAAAGCGTGCCGATGTTCGACAGGTCTGCAAACGTGCCGATGTCCCAGATGCCTGCTGGGATGCCTACGACGATGCCCGCGGCGATGGTGGAAACGTGCGGCGTTTGGAAGCGCGGGTGGACGCGTGAAAAAGCATCGGGCAGAAGCTTGTCGCGCGACATGGCAAACCACACGCGCGCCTGGCCGTATTGGAAGACGAGCAGGGAACTGATCATGCCGACCAGCGCGCCGAAGTCCACCCACTTGCGGATCGAGTCAAAGCCGAGAGCCTTGAGCGCGTTCGCCACGGGGGCTGCGTTGTGGAGCGTTTTCCAGTTGGCGATGCCGGTGAGGGTGAGCGCGACCGAGACGTAGAGGATCGTGCAGACGATGAGCGACAGGATGATGCTGAACGGCAGGTCGCGCTGCGGCGTGCGGCATTCTTCGGCGGCGGTGGAGACCGAGTCAAACCCGATGTAGGTGAAGAAGACGATGGCCGCGCCGGTGAGCACGCCGGGGAAGCCGTTGGGCATGAACGGTTGCCAGTTGTCGGAGTTGATGGCGCGCCCGGCGCCGGCGACAAAGATGAGGATGGCGGCGATCTTGACGATCACCATGATGTTGTTCGCGCTGGCCGATTCCTTCACGCCGCGGACGAGCAGGATGGTGAGAATGCCGAGCACGAGCGCGGCGGGCAGGTTGAACCAGTTGCCCGTGAATTGCCCGCCGGCGATCATGGGCTGCGACAAGCGCGGCGGCAGCGTGACGCCGAACAGCGCGTGCAGGATGTCGTTGAAATATGCGGAAAACCCCACGGCGACGGCCATGTTCGAGACCGCGTATTCCAGAATCAGGCCCCAGCCGATGATCCACGCGAAGATTTCGCCGAGCGTGGCGTAGGCGTAAGTGTAGGCGCTGCCGGCGATGGGGATCATGCTGGCGAGTTCGGCGTAGCAGAGCGCGGCGAAGCTGCAGGCGATGGCGACGAGGATGAATGACAGGGCGATGCCGGGGCCCGCGCCGGGGCGGCCCACGCGTGCGAGCGAATCGGTGCCGTTGAGGAAGATATCGAGGAGCGGTGCGTGCAGGATCGATTCAAAGCTCCGCACTTCGCCCGCCGCGGCCGTGCCGGTGAGGATGAAGATGCCCGAGCCGATGACGGCGCCCACGCCGAGCGCGGCGAGCGACCAGGGACCGAGCGACTTGGCGAGGCGCTTGGCCGGGTCGTGCGAGTCGGCAATGAGCTGGTCGATGTTCTTGGTGCGGAACAATTGGCTCATCGCGTGAGGATACCGCACAATGGAGGCGGGGCAGGCGGCGGGCAAAGCCGCGTGGTTTGGTTTTCGGCATGGGAGCAACGACGAAGTTGACCATCACGCTGCCGAATGACCAGCTTGCCGAAGTCCGGGCGCTGGTGGAGGCGGGCACCTCAGCGAGTGTGTCGGCGTTTGTGCAGCATGCGGTAGGCGTGGCGTTGTCGGGTGCCGCAGGGTGGCGCGAGATGCTGCGCGCTGCGCTGGCTGAGACCGGAGGGCTGCCGACAAAGAAGGAGCGCGATTGGGCGGATTCGGTGCTGACGCCCCCAAGGCGCGCTGGAGCAGAAAGAAGGCCGCGTGAGACAGGGCGGCGTCACGCTGGATGCAGGTGTGCTGATTGCGATTGACCGCCATGGCCGGCGGGTGCTGGCGCTGCTTGAGCGGGCGCAGGAGCGCCGTCTACGCGTGACGATTCCCGCTACGGCGCTGGCTCAGGCTCTGAGAAATCGGGCGCGGTAGGCGCGCTTGGCGCGGCTTGTGAGGCAGCCGGGCGTGGACCTGATGGCGCTCGAGGGTCCGGACGCGACTGCAGTGGGTCTACTGCTGGCGTGCAGCGGTACCGCGGATGTGGTGGATGCGCATGTGGTTTGCGCGCAGCGTGCAGGGCAGACCGTGATGACGAGCGACGCGGCGGACTTGCGGAGGCTCGCGCCGGAGCTCAGGCTGGTGGCGCTGTGACGATGGATGGCATGACGGTTGGCGGCCGCCATTCCGCTAGCGGACCGGTTCTCCGTGGGCCATCAGGAGCGGCAGATACTGGCGGTACAACTCGACCGACGGTTGCCATCCTCCGGCCCGCTTCCGCGGCTGCGGTATCTGCGGATATGCCTCTTGGGCAAACGCAATTCTTAATCCGCACCGGGGGCGAGGTGGCCGCGGTGAAGGTCTCATGGACCGGAAAACCTTCGCTTGGATCGAGGTAGGCCGCGTACGGCGCGCGGCAGTTGCAGCTTGGGGAACGTGAGCCGCATGCCAGGCCTCGTCGTGAGCCAATCGAAGTGGGAATGCGCCGAACCGCATCGATCTCCCGCTCGCGCGGAGCCATGCGCATCGGCCCGGCGAAGCCGTGCACCACTCCGTCCGGGTCCGCGTAATAGGCTTGGCGAATGGTGCGTCCTGAAGACGCGTTGTTCTAGCGGGTGAAAGTCCCGACCGGGTAAGCAGCGCAGCGCCCGGAAGCAGACTCCAGCGGGGAGGAGAAATCCGACCAAGCTGAGCGGAGTGT
>VFZP01000378.1 GCA_016871115.1 Acidobacteriota bacterium | reverse complement strand
GCTGAGGAGCATGGATCGAACCGTACAGATACACGCCACCGACAAGCTGGCGTGACACTCGCTTCTGCCGCACCAATTTGAGCAGTGGCTCCTTGGTTCCGGTGTGCAGCAAGGGTCAATCGGACGCGCCTGTTGGTTCGCCGCCTCCCGCCAGAAGCACCGCCGATATTGGCTGCGGTCCGCCTTGGGCTCGTGAAAAGTGAGGCTCACGCCCAGCAGTCCGCTGCCAGAACTACGCCCTACTCCGTTGTTCTATTTCTTGCCAGCCCCTTAAATCACGAAACCGCCGCTCACGTTCAACACCTGTCAAGGACAAACGCGGCGGCGGGGGAAGCAAGAAACTCGACGGCGGCCGCCGTATCGTCCGGTACGCTAAGCCTCCCCAACGGGTGGCGATCGAGCGCGCGCTGGCGGGTGGCCGCGTCCCCGAGGTGCGCGGCAGTCATGTCGGTTTCCACGTAGCCGGGCGCTACCGCGTTGACCAGAATTTTCCTGGGCGCCAACTCCATCGCCCAGTTCCGCGTAAAAGCTTCGAGTGCCGCCTTCGTTGCGCCATAGACGCTTCGACCCCCGGCGATGCCAATCCGCGCGGCAACCGAAGAGACGTTTATGACGCGGGCGCCGTCGTTGAGGAGTGGTAATGCGCACTGCATCAACCAGAACGGCGCTTTCAGGTTTACATCCACCAGTTCATCCAAACGCTCGCGCATGGTTGCTCCGAGCGGACTCGGCTTCCAGATTCCGGCATTGTTGACGAGGACGTCCAGCCGCAGACCATCAAGCTGAGCAATGAGGGCTTCGACGCCATCCAGTGTGGCCAGATCCGCCTGCGCTGTCCGGCTGCGCGGGCCGGCCGCGCGTGCCACGCGAAGCGCCGGTCACCAGCGCGACCTGTTGCCGGTTCATCTACTCAGGCATCGTGCGCAGAGCGTGCTCCAGCGCTTCGGTGAAGAAGTAATCGCCCCACATCACAGACTCGTTCACGCCGAGATCTTTGTGAATGTGATAGACGCCGCCCTTGAGCACGCCTTCCCAGCCCTTACTCTTACCGAGGTATCCGCCGCAGAGCGAGCGGAGAATGTGCACCGCCGTCGACCAGTAGAAGTGGCCCTTCACCGGATCCTGAATCAGGCGCGCCAAGCGCAACAGGCCGGCGGCGGCGATGGCCGAAGCGGAAGTGTCCACCTGATCGCGGCTTTCACCAGGAGCGTTGAAGTCCCACGGGGTTACACCTTCGTCCGGGGTGTGGGTGATGAAGAAGTCCGCGCAGGCTTCGGACGTGCGCAGGAAATGCGGGTTGCGGCTGTACTCGTAACACGTCGAGAAGCCATAGAGAGCCCAGGCGAGGCCGCGAGACCAGCACGAGTCGCCCCGGTAGCCCTGGTGCGTGGACTGGCGAAGAAACTCGCCCGTCTCAAGATCAAACAAGCCTTCATGGGCCGTGGAGCCGTCGCCGCGCACCAGCACTCGCTGCGTGGTGAGCGTATGGCGCATGGCGATCTCGCGCAGCGTGCGGTCACCCGTTTCATGCGCGGCGTAGAAGATGATGCCCACATTCATCATGATGTCGATGAACAGCGAGTCGTCTGAGACGAACGAGCGCAGATACTGGCCCTTGTCCTTGAAGCGTAGCGCCATCGTCTTGCCGGCCTGGATCAGCACGTCGTTCAGGCGCTTGTCGCCTGTTACTTTGTACCAGCGATGGTAGGTGCTCATGAAGATGAAACCGAGGTCGTGTACGTCGCGGTCCATCTGCCGGGGTTCAAGCGGCTCGCTGTAGCGGATGGCTTGTTCCATCCAGTACTTGGCTTCTTTTTCGCGCCGGCGGTCGGCGTTGAAGCGGCGGAACAGCCACATTTGGCCGGGGAAGAAGCCGTCGCACCAGTGCGTCCACTTGGGGCCGTCATGCTTCCACTTGCCGTCTTTCGAATACATCGGATAGAAGTCCGGGTGCTTGTCGATCACATTCCGCACCTGCTTTTCGGCGAACTCGAGCGCGTCGGTGAACAGGTCGCGGTCGGACTTCTGCTCGAAATGAATCACGTTCTACCTCGTTTCCGTTTTTCTTTTCAGTTGCCAGGTGACGCGGGTGCCACGTGGGAACTCGCTGCGCCGCTGGCTGCTGACAAAGACAATCTTTTCATTATCCACCGATAGGCGGGAAGTTGTCGAAGGCTCCAGGGAAGCGATTCGGGCAACGGTGCCGTGGACAGCGATCCGGTCGCCGGGCAGATCAAGTTCGTTCAGCAAGATCGTCACGGCGACGGTGCGTTGGGGGTCGTAGTATCGCCGGTACGCCACGATGCGGCTGCGCGCTACAGAGCCTTTCGGCACCATGACCGCGCCGCGGTGTTTCGCGTCGGACTTCACCTGGCCTTCCACCAGATCGCCAACGGCTACGCCGGCGAGTTTCAGGGGCAGGTTTAGCGCCGTCTCAAGGTACAGTCCGTCCGGGAGGCCGACGGTCAGGGGAGCCGCGGCAGCAACAGGAGGGGGCGGCGGAGTTGGCGCGGCTGTCTCCGGTGGCGGGTCGGCAAAGCTGATCGTGCTTTCGGTACCGTACTGCCGGCAGCCGGCGAGGTGAACCACATTGCGGCTATCGTTGCCGCCAAGGTCCGTGAGCGACATGTCGCTGAAGTGCGGCAACAGGAATTCATGCGCGCCGATGGGTACGCGTTGGTAGCGCATGCGCGTCATGGCGGCACGGAGCGGCAAGTCTTTCGGAATCTCGCCGGCAATGACATCGAGAGCCATCACATCGAGCGTGGTGGTGTTCGCCTCGAAGAAGCCGTGGTAGCCGGCCACGCCTTCGGCGGTTCCCACTTTGAGCCTGTAGCCGCTGACTTGGCGTGGTACCACAAACTGGTAGCGAAAAACGCGGTGTTCCTCCGTTTCCTGTTCGCCCAGATAGCTGAAGCGGGCCGCGTCGCCGAGGAAGATCGCACGGGCATGATTGGCAAAGTTGCCGTTGCCGGAAGTACCGCCGGCGAGTAACTCGCCAATTTCGCGGTCGTCAAACTTGCCAGAGCCGGGCCAGTCGAAAAGCTCTCGTCCGTTGACCAGCGCTACTCCCAGGCGCACCGTGTCAATGAGCTCAAAGCGCCGGCTGCGTGCGCGGCGCATCGTGCGTTCGATGGTCTGCGTGCAGGTATAGTTCGGCATCTGGCGCAACGTTTCGGCCATGTGGGAGCGGATGCGGGCGATGCGGATGGAGTGAGCGGTATCGGCCGCGGGGAGCAGAGCGGCGAGCAGGAGCAGGCAGTTAACCCGCCGGATCACGCCGTCCGGTCCACGGTGACCTCGCCGAACGGTTCGGACTGTTCGAGGTGCGCCACGCCTGCGCGGCCCAATTCCAGAGCGCCAAGGAAGAGGCAGCATTGCGCCGCGGGCAATTCCTGTTGCGCGAACAGTTCAGAAACACGGAGCGGCGACGTTGCGGCGGTAAGGCGCTGGCGTAACCAAGCGCAGCGATCTTCCACCGAAACTTGTTCCGGCACCAGCGACATGGTGGTGTGGGTGCGCACGCGGCGCAGCGTGTCAGCCAGCGTTTCGATGAGATCGGCCAGCGTCACTGGGCGCGGAGCAGCAGCGGATGCGGTGTCCAGCAGCAGCGCACCGGGCGGGTTGAGACCCGCCGTGTCTTCGCCGCGCGTCCAGGTGGTTTCTTCCACTTCGAGTTTGTTGCGCAGCATGCCCGCGGCGGCGCGGACGCGGGCATGTTCGCGGAGCCGGTCCAGGAGTTCTGACGCGCCGGCATCGTCGGCCTCGCCGCGGCGGCGCAAAGCCGGGTCTTGCGGCAGCAGTTGGCGGCTCTTGATCTGAATCAGCGTCACGGCGACGTAGATGAACTCCGCGCCGAGGTTGATGTTGGCCTGTTGAGCGGCGCGCAGGTACTCGAGATACTGGCCGGTGATCTCAGCGAGCGGCAGTTGCTCAAGGGTAAGCTGCTGGCGGCGAACCAATTCCAACAGCAGATCGAGCGGGCCTTCATACTCGCCCGCGCGCAGGAATGGGGGCTAACGTTGCGGCGGCCGCGCTCATGACATCAATCGTGGAGAATAGCACGGCAGCGCCGCGACGCGGGTTGCCGTGGCGGCAAACAAGGCGAGCCGCCCGCGGCATGGCCACTCCGGCGGAATGCCGCGGCGGCGGAGATTGTAGCCGGCCGAGAAGGGCGAAAAGGGAGGCCGCACCGTGAGCGAGCCGCTCACGGCGAAGACCGGGAAGCAATGCGGCACGCCGGCGGCGTCTTTCCAGGCCAAGCTGGGGTGCCAGTGGCCGGCGATGATGTGGCGCGTCCGAATACGCGTGGGGAAGCGGTCTCCGTGAACGGCGACGAGTGAGCGCGTTTCCCAACGGCCGGCGCGCGTGGCGGCGAACTGTTCGGCGAAGAGCTGGTCGTGATTGCCACGCACCAACACCAACTCCGCGCGCGCGGCGAGGGAGGCCAGCGTACGTTCGATCAACTCACGCTCGACGGGTGCGGGATTCGGCGCGTGGACGATGTCACCGAGCAGGACAACGCGGCGCGGCGTGAGTTCATTGAGTACGCGGGCGAGTATGGCGGGCAGCGTTTCATCGAGGAGCGGGCCGAGTTTGCCGCGCCGGTGCTGCGCCCAGCCATAGCCGAGATGCGCGTCGGCAATCAGCAGCGCGCCTTCGTCCGGCAGCCACAGCGCGCCGCTGGGGTAGGCCATGCGCCCGGGGCCAATCTCAACGAGGCTGCTAAGCGATCCCACTCTCCGTACCATTGTTCAACGGCCTCGGCGAACGCGCGGTCCGGGTCCTGCGCGAGGACGATTTCGCGATTGAAGAACGCAAACAGCGGCAGCGCGAAGGGTGACGGTTTTTCGAGATCGTATATCTCCCATGGCGCAACGCGTGGTGCAGAACACGAGGCTGCATTGGGCCGCGGTGACGAGGTCGGCCACTTCAAAGGCCACGCGGTAGGTGGCGTAGCCCGCGGCTATGAGCACGGTTTCGTCTTTGAGCGGCGCGATTTCAAGGCGATGCGATTTGCGGAGGTCCACCTGAGCGACGTCGCACTCCTGCGCACCGCAGAGCAGGCGGCTTACTTCGGAGATGGGCGATACGGTGGCGGAAAGGCCGATGCGCTGGAGGTTCGCCTGCGCGCGTGCGGCAAGACGTTCAAGCGCAACCGACAGCAGCACGCCGCGTTTGAACGCGGCGAAGGAGTGGATCTCGTCAACGATGACGGTGCGCGGAGCAAAGCCGTCGGCCCAGCCCACTTGCGAGAGGAGCGCCGTGAGGCTCTCGGGCGTGGTCAGCAGCAGATGCGGGCGGCGGCGTTGCTGGCGGCCGCGCTCGGATATGTCCGTGTCTCCCGTGTGCACGTCCATGCGGATCTGGCGGCTTGCGGGTAGGGTGGCGTTGATGGCTGCCAGCGGCGCGGAGAGATTCCAGTGGATGTCGCGGCTGAGCGATTGGAGCGGGGAAACATAGACGGTGCGCACGGCGTTGGGGAGTCCGGCCTTTGTGTCCGCTTCGCGCGCGAGCGAGGAGAGCACAGAGAGGAACGCCGCGAGAGTTTTGCCGCTGCCGGTGGGCGCGAGGATCAGCGTGTGACGGCCGGCGAGCGTGGAGGGGAGCGCGCGGCGTTGAATATCGGAGTAGCCTCCGGGGAAGCGCTGCGCGAACCAGGCGGCGAGCGTGGGATGGAGTGTGGGCTTAACGGAGGCTCGCGGCATAGAGCGCATCCACGGTCTCCAGCGTATCTATGTCGGCGGCGGTCTTCTCCTCCCGCCAGCGCAGAATGCGCGGGAATCGCAGCGCGTAGCCGCTCTTGTGGCGCGGGCTTTTCTGCACACCGTCAAAGGCCACTTCACGCACAACCTCCGGGCGAACGAGCAGCACACGCCCGAACTTGCCCGCCGCGATGGCGCGGAGGCGGCGAGTGAGCGCCCGGATTTCTTCATCGGTCAGCCCTGAGTAAGCCTTGCCGATGTTGAGATGGCGCTCACCATCGCGCACGGCAAAGGTATAGTCAGACAGCATGGTGGCGCGTTTGCCGTGGCCTTGTTCGGCGGCGGTGATCACCATATCGAGCGCGCCGAATGCGCGTTTCACCTTGCACCATGCGCCCGAGCGCCGGCCTGCTTCAGACACGCTGCCGCGGCGCTTGAGCACCAGACCTTCGTTGCCACGCGCACGGGCCGCCGCAAAGAGCGCGTCGAGCGCCTCGTGTGAGTCGATCGATTGCTGCGGAGAGATGAGTAGGCGCGGCGCGCCGGCAGCGAGCAGTGCTTTGAGAGC
>VFZP01000377.1 GCA_016871115.1 Acidobacteriota bacterium | reverse complement strand
GCCGCGAGATCGAGCGCGGCGACGAGCGAGTAGGGAACTTCGCGGCCATTGGCCTGGATCGCCGTCGCCATGTAGGTGAGCAGGGGAGTGGCCTGCACGCCTGCCAGCCGCGCGGCTTCCTGGACGCGTTGACCCAGCGCGCTGCTGAAGAGACCGCTGACGGTTTCCAATTGCGCGGCGTTGCGATCGGCGAATGTACGCACGCGCAGGCCGAGGTCTTCGAGCGTGAATTTCTCGCGGAGCGTGCTCTCCGCGCCGGACTGGGCCGAGACGATGGTGTTGATGCGCCCGGCGGCGCCGATCTCTTTCTGCAAACGCGCGAGCGGCACAAACAGGGCCTTCACCGGGCCGTGCTGGGGGCGCAGCGCGAACTCGCCGAGCCGCGAGGCTTCGAGCGTTCCTTGGGCGGCGAAGCGCAGCGCGGGTACCGAGACCTCCTTGCGGCCGAAGACGGATTCGGCGGGGATATCGGTGGGCTTTTCGAGACGTAGCAGCAGCGTGTCGCCGCTTTTCGCGCCCAGTTCTTCGGCCAGCGCCGGGCTCATCGCCGCGTCGCGGTTCACCAGCTTCGGCGCAGGCGTGACAGCGTTGAACTCCCAGAAGCGGTCGTCCACGCCGTACACGGCGACGCCCATGGCACGGCGTCCGGCGCCCTGCGTGGTGACCACGCCTTCCAGCACCAACAGCGGCGCTGCGTCGGGGAACGAAGCAGCGAGTTCTTCGCGGAACAGCGTGGCGGCGTTCACTACCGACTCCACGCGGCCCAGACGTTCGAGGGCGAGGCGCCGGAGGCTCGCACGCACCGAATCGCCAACCAGCAGCGCGCCCGCCAGCACCGCCACTGCAGTTGCCACGCCAGCCACCACCGCAAGGTTCGTGCGCCGGTGATGCCGCAATCCGCGCCAGGCGAGCGACCACAAACTCATACGAGTTTGCCGCCTTCAAGCCGCGCCGTGCGCCCCACCTGTGCCGCCAGCGCGTCGCTGTGCGTCACGACGACGAGCACGGTTTGTTGCGTGCGGTGCAGGTCCAGCAGGAGCGACGCCACGGCGGAGGCGGACTTCGCGTCGAGGTTGCCCGTTGGCTCGTCGCACAACACAAGGCGCGGCTCGCGGATGAGGGCGCGGGCGATGGCGACGCGCTGCTTTTCGCCGCCCGACAGTTGCGCGGGGAGATGATCGAGACGCGGGGCGAGGCCCACGGCGTCCAGCAGCTTGCGCGCGCGGGCTTCCGCGCTCGCATCGGCCGCGCCCACCAGGGCCGGCACCAGGACGTTTTCCAGTACCGTGCATTGCGGTAGCAGGGAGTGGTCTTGAAAGATGAACCCGATGCGGCGATTGCGGAACGCGGCCAGTTGCGTTTCGTCGAGCGCCAGCGGATTCTCGCCGTCCAGCGTGACGCTGCCCGCCGTGGGCCGTTCGAGTGCGCCGAGCACGGAGAGCAGCGTGGTCTTGCCGCTGCCGGACGGGCCCATGATGGCCACTGCCTCGCCGCGTTCCAAACGCAAGTCAACGCCGGTGAGAATTGCGAGTGGGCCGGCGGGCGAATCGTACTCTTTGGTGAGGCCTTGAACGTGCAGCAAACCGCTAGCGTAGCATCGAGGTGCGAACCTTTACAGCTTCAGCAACGCGCGCAGGCGCTTGGTCTGGACGCGGCTCACCGGAATCTCGGTCTGCTTGCGGTCATCCATGCGGAGTTGGAAGCTGGACTTGAACCAGGGGATGACTTCCTTGATGCGGTTGATGTTGACGAGGTAGGACCGGTGGACGCGCCAGAAAACCTCGGGGTCGAGATTGGACTGGAGTTCTTCAATGGTGCGGTAGTTGGAAATTCCTTCGACGCCCGAGGCGACCACGCTGATCAATCCGTCGTCGATGGTGGCATAGATGAGATCCTGCGCGTCGACGATGAAGTTCCGCCCCTGGCTCCTCACCAAGACCTTGGTGCGCTGCAGGAGCGGCTTCGGCGCATCGACCGAAAGCGGGAGAGCGAGCGGAGCGGCGTCGGCCACGCGGGCGCGCTCGGCAATCACTCTCTGGGCGCGGGCGATGGCCTGGTTGAGGCGGTCGCGATCGATGGGTTTGAGAACGTAGTCAAGCGCTTCCAGTTGGAACGCTTCGATGGCGTACTGATCGTAGGCAGTGGCGAGAATGAAGTACGGAACGTGGCCGCCCCAGTCTTTGATCCGGCGCATGACGTTCATGCCGTCGAGGCCAGGCATCTGCACGTCCAGGAACATCAAATCCGGTTCCAGGTCAGCGGCTTGCTCGACCGCAGCGAGGCCGTTGGTGGCCGTGCCGACAATCTCAATTTCGGGAAAATCCTTCAGCATGAACAGCAGTTCATCCAGCGCCAACTGCTCATCGTCGGCCAGCACGGTGGAGATGGAAGCAGTACCGCGCGGCTGCATAAACATGGTAGTATACCAGTTTAACTTTCGTAGCCCGCTCGGTCCCGGCTGATCCGTGCTCTGCCAAACCTGTGAGGAGTATTACGCGTTTTGTCTGCTTCAAGAACTACTGTCGCCCCTGCTGAGGGTAAGCTGGGCATTCTCATTCCTGGAATCGGTGCCGTCGCCACTACCTTCGTGGCCGGTGTGGAATTGGTCAAGCGAGGCATGGGGCAGCCCGTGGGTTCGCTGACCCAGATGGCGACCATCCGCTTGGGAAAGCGTACCGAAAACCGTTCGCCGTACATCCGGGATTTTGTGCCGTTGGCCGGGCTGAACGATCTGGTATTCGGCGGTTGGGACATCTACGAAGACAACGCCTATCAGGCTGCAACGAATGCGCGGGTGCTCGAGCAGCATCAACTCGATGCGGTGCGTGAGCCGCTTCAAGCATTGCGCCCGATGAAGGCCGTATTCGAACAGCAGTACGTCAAGCGCATCAACGGGCCCAACGTGAAGAAGGGCGCCAACAAACGCGAACTGGCCGAGATGCTGATGGACGACATCAAGTCGTTCAAGGAAAAGAACGGCTGTGCGCGGCTGGCGATGATCTGGTGCGGGTCGACCGAAGTGCATCGCAAGGCGACGGCGGTGCACCAGTCGCTGGCGGCGCTTGAGGACGGCTTGGCTAAAAGCGATGTCGATATCGCGCCCAGTCAGATTTACGCTTATGCCGCGTTGAAGAGCGGAGTGCCGTTTGCCAATGGCGCCCCGAATCTGACGAATGATATCCCGGCGCTGCTCGATCTGGCCCGCGAACGCCACGTTCCGGTGTGCGGCAAGGATTTCAAGACGGGCCAGACGTTCATGAAGACGTTACTGGCGCCCGGTTTCAAAGCGCGGATGTTGGGCGTGAGCGGCTGGTTTTCCACCAACATCCTGGGTAATCGCGACGGCGAAGTGCTGGAAGATCCCGATTCGTTCAAGACGAAAGAAGAGACCAAGTTGTCCGTGCTCGACCAGATCCTGCAGCCGCAGCTATATCCGCACCTGTACAAAGATCTCTATCACTCGGTCAAGATCAATTACTATCCGCCGCGCGGCGACGCCAAGGAGGGCTGGGACAATATCGATATCTTCGGGTGGCTGAACTACCCGATGCAGATCAAGATCGATTTCCTGTGCCGCGATTCGATTTTGGCCGCGCCCATCGTGCTCGATCTAGTTCTGTTTCTCGACTTGGCGGCGCGGGCCGGCCAACGCGGCATTCAGGAATGGCTCTCGTTCTATTTCAAGGGGCCGATGACCGCGCCGGGCCTCTATCCCGAGCACGATATTTTTATTCAGTTGATGAAGCTCAAGAACCGATTGCGTCATATGATGGGAGAAGAACTCATCACCCATCTCGGCCTTGAGTATTACGACTAACTTAGTCAGGCCCACGGGCAGGAAGCTAGATTTACCAACCATGCGTGTTCTTGTCATCGGCGGGACCTTGTTTATCGGCAAAGCCCTCGTTCAATCTCTGCTGAAAGCCGGTCACGAAGTGACGGTGATGCACCGGAAGAACCGGCACAAACTGGCCAAGAAGGTGAAGAACCTGATGGCGGACCGGAACGATCCGGCTGCCGTGGAAGCGGCGATTGCCGGCCAGCGTTTCGATGTGGTGTTCGATAACGTCTACGATTGGGAACGCGGTACCACCGTCGAGCAGGTGATGGGCACGGCTCGCGCCCTGGGAGCGGGACTGTCGCGTTATGTCTTCATGTCCAGCGTGGCGGCATATGGCGACGGGCTGAACCACCAGGAAGGCGACGCGCTGGCTCCGGACCATCATGCGGACGCATATGTGCGCAACAAAGCGATGAGTGAGCGGGCGCTGTTCCGCTATCACCAGCGCACCGGGTTTCCGGTGGTGACACTGCGTCCTCCGTACGTTTATGGGCCGGAGAATCCTTTCTACCGTGAGCAGTTTTTCTGGGACCGCATGCGCGCGGGCCGGCAGATTGTCATCCCTGGCGACGGGCGCCGGCTGATGCAGATGGTTTACGTGAAAGACGTGGTGGCGGCCTGCATGGCGGCCATGGACACGCCGGGCATCAACGGCCACGCGTTCAACGTCGCCAGTCCGCGGCCCATCACGCAGGAAGATCTGGTGCTGGCCATGGCCGCGGCGGCCAAGAAGAAAGTAAAACTGGTGAATGTGCCGCGCACGCGCCTGTTGCGCTCGGGCGGCAATGTGATGAAGGCGCCGCTTTACTTCGCGACTTACTACGATCTGCCGCCCATTACCGAAGTCATCAACAAAGCCCAGCGGATCCTGAAGTTGAAGCCGACGCCGCTCGCCGAAGGCCTGCGCGAAACCTATCTCTGGTATCTGCGGAATTTCAAGCGCCCGAAGCAGGATTATAGCTTTGAGGACGCGATGCTGGCCAGCGTGAAGCGCGCTCCCGAAACCAAGGTGAGTTAAGGATCCAGGGGCATTTGCACCACCACCAAGGGCTGCTAGCTCTTGACTACGATGTAATTGCCCTTGATGCCGTTCAGCCGCCGGAGCTTCTCCATGGCCTCAGCCCGGCTGTTTACCATGTGGAAATTGCGCTCAGACAGCAGCAGGAGCGACGGATCGGCCATCTGCATGCTGCGGTTGCGCTGCAGGAACAGCACGCGGTCAAGCCCCACCTGGTACTGCACGATCCTCGCTATTTCCGGGGAGGCCGGCTCGCGGTCGAATTTGGTCCACCAGAGGACGGTAGCGCACAAACCAGCCGTCAGGATCGCACAGGCCGCATCCAGCCGGAGGTTGCGCCATGGCCGTGCGGCCGACAGCATCGCCAGCATCAGGCCAATGGCCGGCGCCCATTTCAGGACCGCGTAGCGATGGTTGGCGGTGTGATTCAGCAGCAGGATGTTGTCGAGCGCGGCTGGCGCCACGAGGCAGGCGAGCAGCGTCCAGGTTCCGGAAGGCAGCGTGGCCGGGCGTTGGCGTTCGCCGCCGACGCGGCCCAGGACAAAGCCGAGTCCGCACCAGACGAAGGCCGCGGCTAGGGGGCCGCATCCCAACATGTGGTTGCGCGCGATCTGCAGGTAAGCCGCCGGATCGGTGAGCGAGAAATCCAGCGGCCCGGTATTTACTCCGGCGCGCATCAGCTACTCTTCCCGCATCGACACAAGGAGCGCGTCCCAGCCGGCGATCGATGAGTACGTTACTAAAGTCAGGCCCAGCGCCAGCGCCGCCGGCGCAGCCAGTAGATCGCCAGCGGTAGCGCGGCCAGATAGCCCAGCCAATCCGTGTAACAAAGCACGAAGCTCACCAGCGCCAGCAGCCAGGGGCGCGGCTCTGGCCGGCGCATTGCTTCTGCCAGCAGGATCATCCAGATCGGAATACTGAGAATCAGCGGAAAGAACGCCGTACTGAAGTAGACAAGGCTGGTGGGGCACAGCAAAAACACGCCTGCGGCGATCAGCGACGGCCACTACCCATCCTCGCCACCGCCCCAGGCCTGATGAACGGCGCGCGCCAAGGCCACCGCACCGAGCGAGGCGAAGATCATCATCAGCAGCCGCAGCGACAGCACTGTGGCGCCTTGCCCGGTCAGTTGAAATAGAGCATAGGAAACGTAGAACCCGAGCGGCGGGAAAGATAGAAAGAAAGGTTCGTCAGAAGAATTCGTGGGTAAGTGGCGGTTCGGGCAGCTTGCCAAGTGTGTGATGTAGCGCGAGTTCGTGGACGCGGAAGGTCCGAAAGCCGTAGGATTTTCTCGCGGTGACTTTGGCTTTGTTGTTCAAGCCCTCCACCACGCCACTGGAGAACTCTTTCTTGGCCTTGAAGTAGTTGAGCAAAAGTTCGCGATGCGCGCGCAACGTCCGCACCATTTTCTTCATCGGCCCGATT
>VFZP01000376.1 GCA_016871115.1 Acidobacteriota bacterium | reverse complement strand
GGGCAGGGGCGACGATGCCGGAGATCTGGCGAGCCGCGTTGGCAGCGTGATCGGAGTCGGGTTCGATCGAGACCCGCGGACCGAAACGGTATCAAGCCAGTGTCAACCCAGATTTTGCACCAGAGCCCGCTGTCGTACTCGGCAACAATGCCCGAGTTGCTCACCAGCAAACGGAGACGTTCAGACAGCGCCACTACGCGGCCGTCGGCCAGCATGCCGATCGATTCCAGGTCCACGCCGAGTCCGCGGTTTTTCAACTCGACGCGGTTGGGTCTGAGGGCATTGAGATCGAGCAAGGGCGGGGGCGCCTTGGGCAGTGGCACGCGGAAGTAGGCGCCGATGTCGGAGTCGTCCACCACCAGGAGAGCGTCGCCCACGCGCGTGACGCCGGATGCTTCGACGATGCCGCGCGACTGCGGCTGCGCCACCGCCCACGCCACCACGGCCAGGGCCGCGCCGCGCCATCCACTACGCAAGTTCGCCCTCCGCAAGCAGGCGCGGCAGATCTTCATTCGTCACGCGCAAGCCGACGTAGAACTGCCCGAAGCCGGCATAGACGGCGCTCACTTCGTCAAAGCGCATTTCGTAGATGAGTTTCTTGAACTGCAGCGGGTCACCGGCAAACAGGGTGACGCCCCACTCCCAATCGTCGAGGCCCACCGAGCCGCTGATGATCTGGCGCACGATGCCCTGATACTTGCGGCCCACCATGCCGTGCTCGTGCATCATGCGGGCGCGGTCGGCAAACGGCACCATGTACCAGTTTTTCTCTTCGCCGCGGCGGCGGTCCATCGGGTAGAAGCAGGCGTAACGATGGTCGGGCATCGCCGGATACAGGCGCGGCTCCATGGCCTTGCGCTGGCGCGCGAGCTCCTCGGCCAGCGCTTCGTCCCAAGCGTCGCTGCCCGGTTCGAGGCCGCGCTCGCCGAACATGCGATAGATGCGGGCCGTCGACTCATAGAGCCCGAGTTCGACGACGGAGACGTAGGACGTGGTGGCTTCGAGATAATCCCAGATTGGCAATCGGCTGAGCGCGAGTTCGGCGCGGTTGAGTCCATCGAGATCACGGCGGAAGTGGACGAACATCAGGTCGCCTTTGTGACCCAGCATCGAAAACACGGCGCTTTGCTCGGCGCCCATGGCCGTCAGGACCGACGCGGCTTCGTTCGCCATCGCCGCGCGGTCTTCCGGCGTGAGCGCGCGCCAAGCGGCCCGTTTCCACCGCATCAGTTGATGCAGCATCCAGGAGCCCTCCAGCGTCAAAGGTACGTTGGGTGTAGCGTGTGCCGCCACGGCGTGCGATGCCATGCCTACATTCTAGAATGGAGCGGTAATGGCGATTCCCTATGACGCGGTTTTGATTGTCGGCTTCGGCGGACCCACCGGGCGCGACGACGTGATGCCGTTTCTCGAAAACGTCACGCGGGGGCGGGGCGTGCCGCGCGACCGGCTGCTCGCGGTGGCCGAACATTACTATCATTTCGACGGCCGCAGCCCGATCAACGATCAGGTGCCCGCGCTGATTGACGCGCTGAAAACGGTGCTGGCGAGCGAAGGCCCGCCACTGCCGGTGTACTGGGGCAACCGCAACTGGCATCCCATGCTGGCGGACACGGTGCGCCAGATGCGCGCGGACGGCGTGAAGCATGCCGTGGCGCTTGCGACGTCGGCCTTCAGTTCGTACTCCGGCTGCCGCCAGTATCGCGAGAACATCGCCGCGGCACAGACTGAGGTGGGCGAAGGCGCGCCGCGGATCGATAAGATTCCGCCGTACTGGCATCACGACGGATTCACCGAGGCGATGGCGGACCACGTGCGCGCGGCGCTCTCCGCCGTGCCCGCGGGCGCGGAGTTGATCTTCACGGCGCACAGCGTGCCGATGTTCATGGCCACCACCAGCAGGTACGAAGAACAACTGCGGGAGGCCAGCCGCCGGATTGCCGAGCGCGCGGGGCATGAGCGGTGGTCACTCGTGTGGCAGAGCCGCAGCGGACCGCCCACGCAGCCTTGGCTGGAGCCGGACATCGTCGACTACTTACGCGCGCGGCCGGACCGTTCACCGGTGGTGATCGCACCCGTCGGGTTTCTGTCGGATCACATCGAAGTGTTGTGGGATCTCGATCACGAGGCACGCGAGGCGTGCGAGGAACTGGGCATCGTGATGGCTCGCGCGGCGACGGTGGGCACGCATGCGGCTTTCATCGCCGCGCTGCGCGATCTGATTCTCGCGCCGCTTACTCCGTGCGCCGCCGACTGCTGCCCGGCGCCGGTACGGCCTCCGTCGGCTGTCCCAGCGGCCCGGGGGTGAAGGCGGGCACGCGGTATTCGTACTCCGGCCCGGCGAGGCAGGTGCGATAGATCGATTGCGCGGCGGAGAAGCTGCCGCTGATTGAGCCAAAACTGCCGGAGCCGAATCCGAACTGCACGGTCACACTGCTCGGGCGGCTGGCCGGCCGCGAGGCTGCTTGCGGCAGAATCAGGCGCAGCGATAGAGCTTCAGCCAGGGACAAACCGATGAGCCCGGGCTGGATGAGCGCGGCCAGCCGCGTGCGCTGCGCTTCGATCTCCCCATACCGGGCGCCCACACCAGCGGCGTTCGGCGCCGCGCCCGCCAGTTCGGCCTGAGTCTCGCGGGAGACCTCGTTGATGCGTGCGAAGCGCACGGTAAAGAACTCCTGATAGTCACGAATCGCTTGCCGGAGCCCGATCAATTGGGTCTCAGTGAGGCTGAGGTAGGCCACCAGATCCGGCGTTACATCCGGCCCGCCCAAGGTTATGAAGAAAGGCGACGCGGTGTAGATGGCGCGCGTGGGTGTGCCGTTGAAGACCGTGGGCAGGCCGGACGGAATGAAGGTGCGCGGCGGAATCAGCATCAGCCCTTCGGCCGCGATGGAGGCGGCCTGCAGCGACTGGGCCTGCTGGAGCGTGGTGAGCCGCGCGCGCTGCTCGTCATTCAGCACGCTCAGCTGCCGCTGCTGTAACTCGCGCAAGGGCGGCTCGGACTGCCGGCACACGGTTTCGATCTCGGCGTAGCGCGCCCCCAACGCGGCGGTGTCGGGCGCCGGCTTTTGGGTCTCCACGCGGATCTCGTCGTTCAAGACATTGATCCGCTCGAAGGTGGAGCGTTGCGCGTCGCGATATTGCGCTGCGTTGCGTTGAAGTTCTTCCACCTGAGGATTGGCGAGGGCGAGATCGCGCTGAAATTCGGGGTTGATAGAGATGGGGAAAGCGTTCTGCGCCGGTGCTTGCGCGGCTAGCAGCAAAAAGAGCGGGAGCATGCGCGATAGCATGCCCCCGACTCTTGCAGAAGTTGACCTGGCCTGCGGCTACCAGCGGCGTCCGCCGCGGCCACCCACCACGAAGCCGCCGCCACGCGGCCCGCCGCCCCAGAGGCCGGCGAAGAACCGGCCGCGGTCATACCGGGGAGCTACCCAGTAGCCACCCGCAAGCGGCGGGCGCATCCAGTAGCCGTTGGTCCACGCATAGCGGTTGCGATTCCAGTTCCAGTAGCCGTCCACCCACACATACCCGGGCGCGGGGCACGGGGGGCGGCGATAGCCGTAACTGTACGCCGGGGGCGGAGGAGGCGCCATGCGTACGTCGTAGTAGCCCGGGCCGCCGTAGCCGCGGTCGCGATAGCGGCCTTCATAGCGGTCATCGTCATACCAATCATCGTTACGGTCGCCGTAGCGATCAACGGACGGGCGGCCGTAGCCATCCCGGTACTGCGCGAACAAACCGGTGCTCGCCAGCAGGAACATCGCCATCAGATTCCGTTTCATCGTGCCTGTCTCCTTGTCGTCCTTCCCGGCTCTCCACCGCCGCCGGTTACGCACTCCGAGAATGCACGCACACCGCCAAAACGAGAACCAATTGCAAATGCTGGACTTGCAGAAAAACAGCCCGTCCCGCAACTGGTGCCATTGCGCCGGGAGCGGTGGTTTTCCACCACCACCGCTATCCACCGCGAGCGCACCTGCCACGCCCGCTTGCATGACATTTTAGTTTAAACTAACATGTTACTGATGCTCGCCGCGCTTGCCTCTCCCCGCCGCCGCGAGATCCTGCGTCTCATCTGGCGGCAGCCGCGTAGCGCCGGGGAGATTCACCGCGCCATGCCAGACGTAACGTTCGGCGCCGTGTCGCTGCAACTGGGCGTGCTGGCCGACGCGGGCTTGGTGGAGAGCCGCGCTGAGGGGCGCAGCCGCATCTACCGCGTGTGCAACAAACGCGCCCTGGGTCCGCTACGCCAGTGGCTGGAGCGCATGTGGGACGACCAGTTGTGGAACCTCAAACTGGCCGCCGAACTCGAAGAAGCCCGCCGCGGCCCGAAGCCGCAGCCTATCAAGAAAAGGAAGTAAGCTCTCATGGAGACCAATCTGCCGTTCCGCCTGGACCGTACCGTGGACATCCAGGCCTCACCCGCCATCGTGTTCCGTTTTTTCACCGACAGCGAACGCTGGGCCAAGTGGTGGGGCGCCGGCTCAACGATCGACGCGCGCCCCGGTGGCCGCATTTATTTGTGGCACCCGAACGGCATCGAGTCTGAAGGCGAAGTGGTGGAACTGACGCCGCCAGACCGCATCGTCTTCACCTACGGCTTCACCAGCGGTCAGCCGATTCCGCCCGGCGCCTCGCGCGTCACCGTGCATCTGGCCGCCGTCGCCGCCGGCACGCGCCTCACGCTGGTGCATGAACTTGCCGATGCCGCCACGCGCGACGCACATGTCCAGGGCTGGCGCTTTCAGCTTTCGCTGTTTGCCAACGCCGTGGCCGACGAGGTGTTTGCCGGCGCCAATGCTCAGGCCGACGCCTGGTTCGATGTCCGGGCCATCGCCGATGACGCTGCGCGGGCTGCGGCCTTTGCCGCCATCTGCGCGCCCGGCGTGACATTTCGAGATCGCTACAGCGCGCTGGCAGGGATCGATGAGCTATCGGCACATGCCGGCGCGGCGCAGCGGTTCATGCCCGGCATCCGTTTGCGCCGCGCAGGCAATGTCCGGCAGTGCCAGGGGACGGCCCTGTCAGAATGGACGGCGCATTCAGCGGATGGAGTGGAGCGGATACGGGGCACCAATGTCGTGCTGTACGGCCCGGATGGCAGGTTCGCCGCTGTGACCGCCATCGGCAGCTAGCGCTCAAGTTGGGCGAACTGCCTGAATGGAAGGGGCGGGCAGGAGAACAGAGCATCTCAAAGCCGGCCCCGTCTTGGGCCACCGGGTTTACAGCGGCTGGTTGTGGCCGCCAGGATGGAGTAGCTTAAAAAGTGGACGTTATGCCTTACCCTGAACAACTTCTGATCCCGATGCGCCAGGACCTCACCCAGTACGGTGTGGAGGAAACGCGCACGACCGACGCTTTGGATGCCGTGCTTGCTCCGGGAAGCGGCACCGTGCTGGTGGTGGTGAATTCGGTGTGCGGCTGTGCGGCCGGCAAGGCGCGGCCCGCGGTGGGAATGGCGCTCCAGAGAAGCGCCAAGCGGCCGGACAAGGCCGTGACAGTGTTTGCGGGCGGGGATGTGGAGGCGACTGACCGGCTGCGGAATCACTACCTGCCGCAGGTGCCGCCGTCATCGCCCTCCATGACGATCTTCCGCAATGGCGAGCCGGTGTTCCACATGCACCGCCGCGAGATCGAATCGCGCCAGGCGCCGGAGATCGCCCTCGATCTCGTCTCGGCGTTTGAAAGATTCTGCGCTTAGAAAATGCAAAAGGGGCCGGCTCGAAGCGAAAGCCCAATTTCCGCTTCGAATCGACTCCTTTTGTGCTTCGTGTTTAGGATGTGGTCAGCGATCTGAAGCGGCTTAGCCAACCCAGATTACCGAGCCGCCCTTGAGGTTCGTTTTGATCTTCATGGTGTGCAATCTCCTTTTTGCTTTGCCTTTGTCCGTTGCCGGATGCCTTTATTAAATGCACCGCAGGGGCCAAACCTGGGCCGAGGTGCCACCACCTATCAAGTACTTGATCAAAAAAAGAACTAAGCAAGAAGCCCTAGACCGGCGCTCCGCAATTGACCCTACCATGGCGCGCCGTGGTCTAACCTCTTTGGTACTTTGGTACACCTACTAGCGGAGCCCGCGCACCAGGAACAGGCTGGCAAGGTCGCGCTGGAACGAGTAGGCGAAGGCGCGGCCATCGTCAGCTACCACAAATTCGCGGCGGAACGCATCGCCAGGCTCCGGCAAGGCAATATCGTGCAGAAGGGTGCGCGCACCCTAGCAGCGCGTGGTAAAAGTCCAGCACAGGTGACCCCGGAGATGTTTCCGACGTCTATGCGGATATGGCGATGGGAAGACGCTGGAAGCAGGCCAA
>VFZP01000375.1 GCA_016871115.1 Acidobacteriota bacterium | reverse complement strand
CTATTCCCAGGAAGTGTCAACACTCCTCCCGGTCTGTTCTGTCAACACTCATCCCGGTCCGCGCCGCGGGCCACCGCGCAGGGCTACAAGCTGGACGCGCTGGTGCAGACGAAGCAGACGGGAAGTGGCTCACCGGCCAGAGGGCAACCGTAGCGTGCTGGAAACCGGCGTGATATCCAGCGGCTCATCAGCCGGGACTCGCGAGAAGAACAACGCGATGGCCACGGGACTCTCCACGCGCGTCAACGTCTTCACCATCCGGCGCCCTTTCCGATAAAACTCCGCTTGCCAGGTGAGCGCGGGGTGGCCGTTCACTTCGTGAGAGCGGCGGCTGTCCGGCAGGACTTGATAGCCGCTGAAGCCCGCGCGGAGACGCTGGCCGTTTTTCTCTTCGATCCCTTGAGCGAGCGACGCTTCGACTTCGGCAGCGGTGCGCGGCGCCGTCTTTTGAACGAAGTACCAGAGCCCGCACCAGCCTTCGCCGCGAGTAAACATCACGGTCTGCTCACCGTCGCCATAGCGACGGCCACCCTGCATCGTCCACCCCTCCGGCAGCCTGACACTGACGCCCTTGGTTTCATCGTGCAGCGCGCCATCCGTGATTTTTGCCATCACCGGCGGCCCTACGGCGGCGCGTACGGCCGACAACACCGCGGCGTAGAAGCCGGCGGGGATCAGCCGGGTTGATGAGTACACTGAAACGAGGCCAAGAAAAGCGGCTGCGATGTGAAGAGGACGTTTCATGCTTGTTGCTCCACCAGATAATGCGCGTCCCGTGCGGAGGTGGGGTCAACTGCCAGCGCTATTCCAGTCGGCTGGCGACTTCTTGCACCCACGCCGGAAGCACGTCGGCGCGCCAAATGATTCGCCCGTGAGCCAGCATCAGCATGCGCTCTGGTCCGACGCCTGAATTGTCGAAAACGACTGCCTCATCGGCCAACCGCATCGCCGCGGGAGCGCGGAGCAGGCTACGCTCGTACCTGCGCCGGATGTCAGAATCAGGAACGTCGTGGCCGCCTGAGCAACCCGAAGGCGCACTCGCTCGATGTGTAATTCGGCGGTTCGAAGCGCGATATAGACCAGTAGCGTTCGATAGCCAGCCAGTTTTGCCTCACGCAGGCGCACAAACGCGCCGTTGCCAGCCAGCGTGGTCTCCAGAATGAAGCTGTCGCGACGGCGAAGCATCTCCTTCGATAGGGTCACCGCTTCTCTGGAAGCGGCGATTGCCGCCCGCTGCGGTGTTTAAGCGTCCAGCGTCCGGGCAATGGCATCGGGCTCGATTACACAGGCGGTGTTTTCGAAAGTGAACGATCCGGTAAGCTGGCTCTTGCCCGAACCGTTCGGGCCTGCCACCAACGTCAATGTAGGCACATCAGGCCGCAGCTTCGGAGGTCAGTTTACGTACGATGGTGCAGTGTGTTTCTCGGGGCTGTGTGGGGTCCAGGCGCACTTCAAAAAGCCTGCCGTCGGGGCGCTCCAGAACTTGCCGGCCGGATGTGTCGACAAACACCAAAGCATGACCCGCGGGGAGCGCCTCGTTCCGGGCTCGACGGCCCGCCTCAGCAGCGGCTTCCGCGAATTCGGCGGTCAGGACACTGGCATGGACCATACGACCTAAGTATCTCGCAAATCGAATTGTCCAGCTTTCTCGTACTCGGAGTAACGGCTATGGGCGGCTTTGTTCCGAAGGTCAAGCCAGGCCGTGACGTAGTTCTGATCGAGCGCGGCGTACGCCCCGGCCTTCAAGAGCTCCGCCTCGCCACTTGCTGCCCGCAACGACAACGGCGGCACTTTTGTAGCCCAAGTCGAGAAGATGTTTGGCCATGTCGAGGAAGTTCAGATCTTCGCGTTGCTTCGCGAACACATCCCGGATTGCCATACTCAATAGTAAGCGCCACCCTACCCCCCGCCGCCGTTCCCCAGCGCCTTTCGCGCAATCGCGCCGAATGGCGTAGGTGTGTAGCGCGTCATCATGTGCGGCGAGTCCGTCCAGCTCCACGCCGCCCAGCCGATCCCCAACTCATCGAGATACGCCGCCAACCGGCGCCCCCCATTCAAGCTGCGCTTCGGTGCCGCCCCACTCGCCGGCGAAAACCGGGTGCTGCCGCGAGAGCATACCGAAGTGTTCGTCCCAGCGCGCGCCTTTGTTCTGGTAGATGTGCGTTGAGTACACGAGATTGGGCCGGTCCAGCGGGAATGCGCGCAGGTCGTACGCCCAGTTGGTGCCGGAGACGAAGATGAGCGCCTGCGGATGCTCGGCGCGAATCGTATCGATCAACAGCCGCGCCCATGGGTGCCACTCGGCGGCCGAGACGCGGTAGTGCGTGAACGGATACTTGGTGCCGTCGGGCTTCCACATGAGATACGGATCCAGCGGCTCGCGGTCATGCGGTTCGTTCAAGATATCGAACAGCGCCGCGGGCTCTTCGCGGTAAGGCCGCGCCAGCGTGCACCACAACTCCGGCGTTTGCGGGTTGGGCAGCGGCGGCACAAACTGGCGGTTGGGGCCGAACGGATTATCGGCACCCAGCCACTGCAGATCGAGCAGCCTGTAGCAGCCATAGCGCGAGGCCCAGGGGATGACGCGGTCGAGGTCGCGCAGATACACCCCCGGTGCGTGCCCGCCGCGGCCGCGCAGCGCAAAATCCTGATTGAACGGCAGCCGGATGATGTTGCACTTCCACTCCGTGCACAACGCGCGGATCTCGTGGTGCGATAGCCCGGCGTTCGAGAGAAACCCTTCTTCATCCGGGTCTGTGTATTCAAGGCCCGAGCGGTTCAGCCCGCGCAGCTACACCGGCTGCGCGTTCCGCGCCGTCACAATCCGGTTGCCCAGAGTTTCCAGGCGCGCAAGGCCATGCGAGAGTTCGCCGTTCACTCCGATAGAATAGCGGGCTATGGCCCGAGACTGGACCGCCGCCGCCGCGGCAATTGCACCCGATATTCCCGCCGATCAAATCGCACGCATCACGCCCTCGCTCGACGCGCTCGAAGCCGTCTTCCGCCCGCTTGTGGCGGCCATCCCGTATGAGACCGAAGCGGCGCCCGTGATGCTGGTGGCGCGGGAGAAAGACGCATAATGAACTCGTTGTTTGAGGCCGCCGCCGCGTTGCGCGAAGGCGCGGTGTCGTGCGTGGAGCTGACCAAGGCCGCGCTCGAATCCGCCGCGCGTGTGCAACCGCACCTCAACGCCTACCTGGCGATGATGGACGAGCAGGCTCTCGCGCAGGCAAGGCAGCTTGACGAAGAAGGCGCGCGCGGGCGGTGGCGCTCAGCGCTCCACGGCATCCCGGTGGCGCTCAAAGACGTCTACTGCACGAAAGGCGTGAAGACCACCTGCGCCTCTCTGCTGTTTGCCGGCCACGTGCCCGAATACGATGCCGCCGTCGCCGAAAAGCTGGCTGCCGCGGGCGCCGTGTGCATCGGCAAAACGCACATGCATGAGCTCGCCTACGGCGTCACGTCGAACAACCCGCACTACGGGCCGGTACGCAATCCCTGGAACGTGAGCCACGTGCCGGGCGGATCGAGCGGTGGGTCCGGCGCTACGGTCGCCGCGCGCAGCGTCTTCATGGCGATGGGCAGCGACACGGGAGGATCGATCCGCATTCCCGCGGCGTTCTGCGGCACCGTGGGCTTGAAGCCCACCACCGGGCGCGTCAGCCGCTACGGCGTGATGCCGCTCGATTTCACGCTGGATCATATGGGTCCGCTCACACGCACCGTGCGCGACGCGGCCGCCGTGCTGCAGGTATTGGCCGGCTACGACCAACGCGACGATTCCTCCAGCCGCGCGCCCGTGGGCGACTACACGCCCGTGCGCGTGGGCATCAAGGGCCTGCGCATCGGCATCCCGGAGACGTTCTACTACGAGCGGCTCCATCCGGACGTGGCCGCGGCGATGGATGCGCTGGGGAAGCTGGCCGATTCGCTCGGCGCGATCCGCGTGCCGGTGAAGGTGCCCGTTATCGCCGAGATCAACGCCACGGCCCGCATCATTCTGTTGAGCGAAGCGTCCGCCGCGCTGGGCCCGTACCTGGCGGACCGCACCAAGTTCGGCGCGGACATCCTGGCGCTGTTTGACCAGGGCCGGCTGCTCGCCGCCACGGACTACGTGAGCGCGCAGCGCCTCCGCCGCATTCAACAGCGCGAATTCAATCGCGCGTTTGAGCACTGCGACATCTTGCTGACGCCCGCCGCGCCCGTCCCCGCCCCGCGCATCGGGCAGACCGAGGTGGACCTCGGCGGCGGGCTGATGGAAGATACACGCCTCGCCGCCACCCGCTTTGCCCGCGCGATTAACCTGCTGGGGCTTCCCGCGCTGGCGCTGCCGTGCGGCCTGTCGACCGGCGGCCTCCCCATCGGCGCGCAGTTGATTGGCCGCGCGTTCGACGAGGCCACGCTACTGTGGGCGGGCGCGGCGCTCGAAGACGGGATGAGCTGGCGCGACGCAGCGCCGCCCGTGGTGTAGGCAGGCTCGGGTACACGCGTGCGCACGGTATGATGACCGTTTGACCAGGTCGAAAATCGCCATCAGTCTGCCGAAGGAACAACTGGCGCGGGTTCACCGGGAGGTCCGGGCTGGACGAGCCGATTCCGTGTCTGGCTACATTGCGCGGGTGCTGACGGAGAGTGAGCGGCGGGAGTATCTCCGAGCTGTACTGCGGGATCTGGTTGAACAATACGGTGAACCTGCTGCAGAGGACGTGGAATGGGCCGAACGCGTACTCGCGCCACGCCGGGGATAGTTCTCGATACCGGCGCGCTGATTGCCCTGGATCGCGGCGACAAGCGAATGATCGCGTTGCTTGATCGCGCCTTGACGCATGGGCGGACCTTTCGGGTGCCCGTGGGCGTGGTTGGGCAGGCCTGGCGCGATGGCCGCGTTCAGGTCACACTGGCCCGGTTCCTGCGGAGCGATGCGGTGGAGATTGTTCCACTGGATGAGCAGTTGGCCCGAGCGTGCGGTGAACTCTGCGGCGTCACCGGCACGGCGGATATGATTGACGCGTCATTGGCAATCCTTGCCAGGACGCGACGGGAGCCGATTGTGACGAGTGATCCGGAGGACCTTCGGCGGCTGGACCCGGGCGCACAGATTTTGGCTTTGTGACCCGCAAGCTCTGGTCCAGGCTCGGCCCTCTCTCTCAAGTCATCGCCGCCCGAGTCACCATCTGCCGCAACGCCGATCCCCGATCCCCACTCTCCACCAACTCCCGCAACTCCGCGCCATCCACCAACACCACCAGCGTCCCCTCCTGACTCGTTCGCAACCGCTCAAGCTCCGCCGTCTCCGCAAACACCCCCGTGCAAACGAGAAACCCCAGCCGCGCCCGCCCAAACCGGTTCCGCAGCTTCTGTCGGAACGCCACAAACTCGTTCTTGCCCACCTTATGCGAATGCCAATTCTTGCACTCAATCAGGATGAACTCACTCTCCCGGCTCCACTTCGAGTCCGCCGCGCCATTCCACACCACCACGTCAATCTCCTCCGTCTCAGTAGTCACGTTCAGTTTGAACACCTCGAACCCCGAAATCCCCCCCCCCGAAGATCGCCGCCACCAATTCCTCCAGCGCCCGCCCCTTACCGTGAACCGTCGCATCCGCCAGCATTCGCGCGTGGATCGCCTGAATCGGTCCAGCCAAATCCGGCTGCGGCGCCGCCGCGCCCACCGAGGCATTCTGGCGGAACCAATCTCGAAACAGGCTCCCGCCAACCGCTGGCCGATCCGGGTCTTCGATCAATCCATGAAAGGCCCACACCCGCAGGGGTTCGCTGAGCTCATCCACACTGGCGCGCTGGCGCAAGTCCTCCTCTGTTTCAAATTGCCCGGCTGGAACTGCAGTCAGTGCCTGATACACCGCACAGCGCTTTGCCCCAAGCGTCTCCTTCCACCGCGAGAAGAGATCCCCCAGGTGCCGCCGGCTCTGCAGTTCCACCGCGCGCAGACTCGCCTCAGGCCCCGCCTCATACATCTTTTCCGCCAGATAATGTAGAAGATACGGATGGCGGCCTGTGAGCCTGAAGAGCGCATCGCGGAACTGCTGCAGACCGGGAGCCACCGACAGCAAATCCCCCGCCTCTTCCTCGGTCAACACGCGCAGCGAGCTATGGAAATTGGTAAGTGGTTGAGGGGCGGGGAAAAATATCGCTGTTTTTCGTTGCAATGGGCTTCGCGCCGCATTCTATGTGCTTGAGCGGCGCTTTATTCCGCCCCGGGAGCCCAGACGCTTGTGGAGCGGGGGTAGCATAGCGGCGGCTCGTTGAGCCTAAGTCCTGCAGATGGAATCGGCCAGACGAGTTCGAGAGGCGGTCTGGTCGAACGGGAAG
>VFZP01000374.1 GCA_016871115.1 Acidobacteriota bacterium | reverse complement strand
CTGTGCCGACGTATTGGGAGGCGGCAACGGCGAGCGTGGAGCTGTGGATCGAACCGTCGCTGGATATCTGGGCGGCGAATTCGTTCACCCCCACATCGGTCTGGGGCACGTCGGCGCTGTTGAATTCAACCACGGTATGGAAGCCGGCGACGGCGGTGTGGAGCACGCCGAGTACGGGCGCCTACAACGTGATCTCGGGCGACAACTTGATATGGGTAGATAACGTGATCTGGGGCGATGCGGACTGGGCGCAGAGCCTGGCCAACGGCGATAAATAGATGTTCGAAGTTGCCTCGTGAGCACCGGGCGGTTCGGCGATATGCCGGGCCGCCCGGTTGACTTTGGCGCGCGGGAACTATAGCCTCTTTGAGATAGGTAGCTTCTTCCGAACTGGTCTGCTTGCTTTTCTCCTCTTGAATTTTTTGACCTCCGCGAATGCGCAGGTATTGTACGGGACGCTGACAAGCTCGGTGCTCGATCCTTCTGGAGCGGCCGTAACTGGCGCGACGGTGGCCGTTCGCAATCAGGGCATCGGGGCGTCCGTGGAGGCGCGCACCGACGACACCGGGGCGTTCACGTTCGGCAATCTGCCGCCGGGTACGGATGACTTCAAAGTGGTGGCCAACGGCTTCCGCACGCAGAGTGAAACAGGCGTGACGATCTCGGTAAACACAGTGCGCCGCTAGACGGTTACGTTGGCCGTGGGCCAAGTCTCGGAATCGGTCAACGTGGATGCGGCGGCTTTGGTGCTGCAGACCGATAAGATCGACGTTAACGTGGAACTGGATGCCAAGACCGTGCAGAACATGCCGTTGCCGCGGTATCGGAACTACCAGTCGCTGATCAACCTGGTGCCCGGCGCCACGCCCGGGCGGCTCCTAAACTCGATCCAAGCCGCACCGGCCCGCACGCTGGTGACCAACGTGAACGGCGTCAATCGCAACAACAACGCCACGCGCATTGATGGCGCGCTTTCCACTTTTCTGTGGCTGCCGCATCATGCGGCCTTTGTGCCCCCGTCAGAGACGATTGAGACCGTGAACATTTCGACGAACAATTTTGACGCCGAGCAGGGAATGGCAGGCGGCGCAGCCATCACGGTGAACACGAAGAGCGGCACGAACGATCTGCATGGCACCGTGTTCAGCTATCACGACAACAAGAGCCTGCGGGCGCGCAACTTTTTCCAGGTGGGGGCCAAGCCAAACAACATCACCAACATTAACGGGTTCACGTTGGGGGCCCGATCCGGAAGGGGAAGTTGTTCTATTTCGGCGGATGGGAAGGCAATCGCGAGAGGCTGGGTTTCAACGCGCTGCTGACGCTGCCCACGGCCGACCAACGCCGGGGCAACTTTTCGGCTTACAGCAACACGGTGCTCTACGATCCGGCGACCGGGGCGGCGAAGGGCTCGGGCCGGACGCCGCTGGCGGGGAATCTGGTGCCGGCGTCACGGCAGAGTGCGATCGTGCGTAAGTTTCAGGAAGTGTTGCCGCTGCCCAACCGGACGGGGCTGGTCAACGCCAACCACGCGGTGGCGGGCAACCAGAAGCTGAATCGCGACACCCTGGATGTGAAGGTGAACTACCAGGCGTCGGACACGTTGATGACGTGGGGCAAATACAGCATGATGGACGCGCAGGTAGACTGCCCGGCATCGCTCGGTCTGGCCGGCGGACCTGGGCTGTGCCAAGGCAACCCAGGCTTGGCCAACAACACGACGCAGGTGGCCACGATCAGCTACAACAAGACGCTCTCGCCGACGTTCCTAGCCGATGGAATGCTAGGGTATAACCGCATGGGCGTGGCGATTACCGGGCGATATCCAAACGGCAACTATGCGCTCCAGACGCTGGGCATACCCGGCACCAACGGCACCGACCCCCGTCAAGCCGGCGCGCCGATGTTTGTTGTGGCAGGCTACTCGGCGCTAGCGAGCGATACGGGGACGCGCCCGGCCTATTGGAACGATTCCAAGTTCACGCTGGCGCAAAACTTCGGGCTCATTCGGAGCGGACACAACATCCGGTTCGGGTATGAAGGGGCGCGGCATCACCTCAATCACTTTCAGGCCGAACTCGGCGGAGGCGTGCAAGGGCGCTTCAATTTCAACAACGGAGTCGCGTCGCAGGTGGGCGCCCCGCAGACGCAATTCAACGCGTATGCGGCCTTTGTGATGGGTTTGCCCGAGCAGATGCAGAAGAGCATCCAATACGAGAAGATTACGGCCTATAACTACCAGCATGCGCTCTATCTGCGCGACCGGTGGCAGGTATCTTCGCGACTGACGCTGACGCTGGGGCTGCGGTGGGAATACTGTCCGATGATGACGCGGTCGGGCCGGGGCGGCATCGAGTTGTGGGATCCGAACACGAATCTGGTGTCGCTAGGCGGCGCCGGCGGAAACCCGAAGAATCTGGGAGTGGAGGTGAGCAAGAGGCTACTGGCTCCGCGGGTGGGTTTTGCCTACAAGCTGACGAGCAAGACCGTGCTGCGGTCTGGCTACGGGCTCACGTACAACCCGATGCCGCTGGCGCGCCCGCTCCGGGAATTTTACCCGCTGACGATCGCCTTCGACTTTAACTCGGCGAATGCGTTTCAACCGTTCCGTCCGCTCGAACAGGGGATCCCGGACTTCGGCGGGCCGCCGCTCAATCAGCCCACTGCGCCGTTGCCGCCGACGGCGCTGATGCGGTGGATCAACGGCACGCAGCTTAGGCGGGGCGATGTACAGAGCTGGAATCTGATCTTGCAGCGTGAGTTGCCGGCGGGTTTCATCGGTTCGATCGGCTACGTGGTAACGTCGACGGTGCGCTCGTTTGGCGACCTCAACATCAACGCAGCCGCGCCAGGCACGGGCAACGCGGGCGGGCCGTTTGCCTCGCGCTTCAACCGCACGGTGGACACCAACGCCTGGAACGGGCACCTGAGCGCGAACTATCACTCGCTGCAAACCTCCATAGACCGGCGGATCGGCGATCTCACGGTGAAGGGCGCTTATACGTACTCAAAGGCCATCAACTTCACGGACGAGGACGGCTGGGTGGGCGTGAACTGGAACTGGCTGCCCGCGTTTTCGCGCACCCGGGCGAGGGCTAGTTTTGACCCGAGGCATGTGTTCCAAATGGGCTACGTTTACACGCTGCCGATGAGCAAAGGAAAGAAGTTCGCCAACTCGGGCTTGGGGCAGGCGGTGCTGGGAGGGTGGCAGTTAAACGGTGTATTCAGTTCATTCACGGGCAACCCTTTCACCGTGACTGGCGCGGCCGGAACGCTAAACGCTTCGGGCAACTTGCAGACGGCCGATCAGGTGAAATCAGAGATGGTAAAACTGGGCGGCATCGGAACGGGGCAGCCGTTCTACGATCCGACGGCGTTTGCGTCAGTGACTGGTCCGGCGCGGTTCGGGTCCACGGGGCGCAACGTACTGACCGGCCCGGGCGCGGTGAATCTGGATCTGGGATTGTTCCGGACGTTCGCGATAAAGGAGCGGTTTAAGCTGCAGTTCCGCGCCGAGTCGTTTAACGCCACCAATACTCCGCACTTCAACGCACCGAACGCCAATCTCAACGCGGGAAATTTCCTGGTGGTGACCGCAGCGGAGCAGGATCAGCGGCAGTTCCGGCTTGGATTGCGGTTGTCCTGGTAGTCAGTGGTATACTTTAGGTTCATGTTAGCGCTGCCGGTAAGCCGTCACCATCACCACCATTACCATGCGTGTGTGCGACGGGCCGGCTTGTAACAACCCCTCACCAGTTTTTGAGAGAACAAAGCCCGCCGCGCAATGTGGCGGGCTTTGCTGTTTGCGGAGTGTGTGTGATGACTACGATGAACCTGGACTTTAAGAAACTCGATGGCCTGATAGCGGCCGTGACGGTGGACCAGACGAGCGGGCGTGTGCTCATGGTCGGATTCATGAATGAAGAGGCGTGGCAAAAGACCTTGGAAACCGGTTTTGTGACGTTCTATAGCCGGAGCCGGAACAAGCTCTGGATGAAGGGCGAAAGCTCCGGGCACCGGCTGGTGGTGAAGGAGATCCGGACGGACTGCGATCAGGACGCGGTGTTGATTCGCGTAGAGGCGCAGGGTCCGGGTGTGTGCCACGAAGGCTACGAGAGCTGTTTCTTTAAGCGACTGGACGGCGACCGCGAGTGGCGCGTGGTGGACGAGCGGGCGTACGATCCGAAGGCTGTGTACGGAGGTTGAGGCGATGGCGAAACTGAAGTTGGGAATTCCGAAGGGGAGCCTGGAGAATGCGACCGTGGATCTGTTCCGGCGCGCGGGCTTCAACATCTCGATTTCGTCGCGTTCGTACTTTCCGGCGATCGACGATCCGGAGATCGAGTGCATGCTGATCCGCGCGCAGGAGATGGCGCGGTACGTGGACGATGGGATTCTGGATGCGGGCCTGACCGGGCGCGACTGGGTGGTGGAGAACGATGCGCAGGTGCAGGTGGTGGCCGATCTCATCTACGCCAAGCAGAGCTTTGGGAGGGTGCGGTGGGTGTTGGCGGCCCCGGAGAACGGGCCGATTCAAAGCGTGAAGGATCTGGAAGGCAAGATCGTCGCGACTGAACTGGTGGGCGCGACAAAGAAGTATCTGGCCGCGCACGGCGTGACGGCGAAGGTGGAGTTTTCCTGGGGGGCCACGGAAGTGAAGCCGCCCGTGCTGGCCGATGCCATTGTGGAGGTGACCGAGACGGGGTCCTCTCTGCGGGCGAACAAGCTAGCCATTCTCGACACGGTGATGGAATCGAACACGCAGTTGATTGCGAATACGGCGGCGTGGGGCGATGGGTGGAAGCGGCGGAAGCTGGAAGACATCAAGATGCTGCTGGACGGCGCGATTGCGGCCCTGGGCAAAGTGGGCCTGATGCTGAACGTGAAGCGCGAGGATCTCGACAGCGTGCTGGCGGTGTTGCCGGCGCTGAAGAATCCCACGATTTCAACGCTCAGCGATGGCGAGTGGCTGGCGGTGAATACGATTCTCGATGAGGCCACCGTGCGCATGATCATTCCGCGACTGAAAGAGGCCGGGGCGCAGGGCATTGTGGAATATCCGTTGAACAAGATTGTGATGTGAGGCCATGATTCGAATTCTGACGAGCGATGCGGTGGGCGCGCTGTTGACACGGCGGGCGGCGCGGATGGATGAAGCCGAGGCCGCGGTGCGGCCGATTCTGGACGCGGTGCGGAAACGCGGCGATAAGGCTGTGGCCGAGTATGCGCGGAAGTTCGATGGGTTGCAGGGCAGTGCCCTTGAAGTGCCGCGGGCGGTGTTGGAAGCAGCGAAGTTGACGCCGGAACTGCGGCGAGCGGTGAAGACGGCGTCGGCCAACATTCGCGCCTATGCGAAGTTGCAGATGCCAGCGGCGAAGACGGTAAGGCCGTCGCCGGGCGTGAAGTTGTCGCAGATTGTGCGGCCGCTCGATTGCGTAGCGGCGTACATTCCGAGCGGGCGCTATCCCCTGCCCTCAACGCTGATGATGACGGTGATTCCGGCACAGGTGGCGGGAGTACGGACGATTTGCGCCGCGTCTCCGAAGCCTTCGGACGTGATCCTGGGCACGGCGGCAGCGTTGAAGGTGGATCATCTCTATCAAGTGGGCGGCGCGCATGCGGTGGCTGCGTTTGCGTATGGGACGAAGACGATTCCGCGCGCGGACCGGATTGTAGGGCCGGGGTCGATTTGGGTGGCGGCGGCGAAGAAGATCATTGCGGGCGAGACCGGCATTGATTTTCTGGCCGGGCCGACCGAGACTCTGATGATTGCGGCCGAGGGCCGGCCGCACTGGATTGCGGCGGATATGCTGGCGCAGGCCGAGCACGATACGGATGCGAGCGCGGTGCTGCTGACGACGTCGCGCGAGTTGGCCGAGGCGGTGGCGTGGCAAGTGGAGCGGCAACTGGAGACGCTGTCGACGGCGGCTGTGGCGCGCAAGGCGATTGCGAAGAACAGCGCGATTGTGCTGGTGAAGAGCTTGGCAGAGGCCGTGGAGTTGTCGAACCGGTTTGCGCCGGAGCATTTGAGTATTCCTGATGCGTCGTTGTTGCCCGGGATTCGGCATGCGGGGAGTGTGTTTGTGGGCGAGTACTCGCCGGAGGCCGCGGGCGACTATGCGTCGGGACCGAACCATGTGTTGCCGACGGGTGGAGTGGCGCGGTTGCGCGGCGGGTTGTCGGCGGCGGACTACGTGAAGGTGATTTCCGTGCAGGAGTTGTCGCAGGCGGCGTTGCGGAAGTTGGCTCCGGCGATTACTCCTTTGGCTCGGGCGGAGGGGCTGGAGGCGCATGCGCGGAGTGTGGATGTGCGGATGAGCGCGGCTTTGCAGT
>VFZP01000373.1 GCA_016871115.1 Acidobacteriota bacterium | reverse complement strand
CCACATTGCCGCCGAAGCGCCGGCCCTTGCCGTAGGGAATCTCCCAGATGCCGCTGGCCGTGAAGCGGTGCGCACGGTCGAGGCCGGAAATCACCTCCTCCGGCCGCAGGTCGGCCGAATTCAGGAAGCCAGTGGCTTCCATCGATTTCGACCAGGTGTAGCCAAACTGCAACGTATAGCCCTGACTGAAGCGCCGCTCCAAGCGCGACTGCGTCGAGTGATACCACGAGTACCCGCTCGGCTCGTTCGCCGTGATGCCGCCGAACTGAGGAAAAGGCGTGAGCAGACCGGAGCGGGAGATGTTGCGGCCGTAGATCGGGTCGAGGCCGAAGAAAGGGCTGGGGAATTGCTGCGACAAAAACGTGATGCGGCCCTGGTCGCGCACGGGAGACGTGCTGAGGAATTCGTTCGGCACGGCGTTGATGTCGCGCGCCACCTGGAGCCGCACGGCGCGGTTGCCGACATAGCTCACTTCCACCAGCCACTGCTGCGGAAGTTCCTGCTGGATACCGAACGACCAGCGCTGCGCGTAAGGCTGCTGGCGCTGCGGCAGGTGGAAACTGAGCCCTTGGCCGAGATTGGTGGCAGGGCCCAGCGAGGAACCGGGCGCCGGCGTCAGGCCGGACGGGAACAGATTGGCGTTGGTGGCCAGGAACGTGATGCCATTGTCGAGCGTGGGCTGGATGGGTGTGTTCTGGCTGAAGCCGGTTTGAATGGTGTTGGTCTGCAATACGCCGATCGAGTTGAAGAAGATGCCGCAGCCGCCGCGTGCCACGGTCTTCGGCATGACCTGCCAGGCGAACCCGATGCGGGGAAGCCAGTTGAGTCCCTGACCTTTCCAATGATTGCGTTGCGAGGCGCTGGCAAACTGCAAACCGCCTTGCACGCGGAAGCGGTCGGCGGGCAGTTCCGGGATCGGCGCGCGGGCATATGCGGCACGGGCGGCGGCTTCGATCGGGTTCGCCTGTCCGTAGGCAAACCCCGTCACGGCGCGGTCAAAGCGCTCGGTAACCGGGCTTTCGTACTCGGCGCGCAGCCCGAGATTCAGTCTGAGTTTGCGCGTGATCTTCCAGTCGTCCTGGACGTAGAGGCCAAGATACTTGTCTTGCTCGGCATAGGAGGCCGTCCGGCCCATCTGCCCGTTGGGGATGCCCATGAGGAACTGCGCGATCTGGCCGCCCAGTTGGGGAAGGTTGAGGTTGCTGGCGGCGCTGGTATAGGTCGCGCCGTAGGAGAGTTGCGGCGACACGTCCAGCGGGAAGCGGTTGCGAAACTCGCGCGTGATGCGCACTTCGGGACCAAACCGGATGTTGTGACTCTTCACCAGCCGGGTGAAGTTCGCATAGAAAGAGTGGATGAGCGATGCAGTGGCCCCGTCGCCCGACTCCCAGGCCGACAAGGTGGTCCACGGCGCAACCGCTGTATTGGGGAACGTGGCAAATGTCTTGTCGACGGCGCTCGCCACGTTGGGCGCAAAACCGAGCGAGGCGAGGTCAAAGCCGCGGCTCACGCGGCGCTCGGGGAACTCCTGCTGCGTCAAACCATACCGGAGGTTGACGAGAAAGCCAGGATTGAACACATGCACGTCATCGAGCGCCAGGCCCCGGTTGCGGCGATTGAGGATCACGCCGAGCGGCGCTTGCGGGCCGAGGTTGCGGTTCTTGTCTTCTTCCCAGTAGTCGCGGTGACCGCGGATAAAGATGCGATTGTTGTCGGAAAAGACGTGATCCACCCGGAACAGGTGCACCCAGTAGTCTTCGAGGGCCTTGCCGGTGAGAAAGAAGTTGTTGCGCTGCTCCACGCCCACCCCGGGCTGGTTCGGCGACGGCCAGAACTTCACGAGGTTCTGCGCCACTGGGTCGAGCCGGCTGGCCGCAATCTGATTGCGCGGCAGCGGTGAGCGCGTGAAGATGCCGTTGGGCGCGGCGACCGTGGAGAACGGATCGTAGAGCTGATAGGTCGCGCCGCCGGCGAGCAGATAGCTGAGGTCGCCCCGGCGTGAAGCCTCCACCGGCACGGTGTTGGTGGCCTGCCCCACATTGGGGTCGCCAAACTTGTTCGCCTCCGACGCGTAGAACCAGAACGTACGGTTGCGCCCGCTGTAGAGCTTGGGAATAATGACAGGCGCGCCGCCGGACAACCCATAGCGGTTGTCCTGATAGACCGCTGCTTTCAGCCCGGCCCGGTTCTGAAAGATGGTCAGCGAGTCGAACACGCGATTGCGCAGCCAATGATGCGCCTCGCCGTGAAGCTCGTTGGTGCCGGCTTTGGTGGAAACGTTCACGGTGGAGCCGATGGTGCGGCCGAGTGAGGCGTCGAACGCCGACGTCTGAATCTTGAACTCAGCCAGCGCGGTCTGCGGCGGCGAGAAGGCAACGCGCGGCGCTGTGCCGTCCGAGTAAACGTTGGTAACACCATCAATGGAGAATTCGTTGTTGTTGTTGCCGTTGCCATCGGTGGCAAATTGCGACGGCGCGGCGTTAAACGGAGCCTTGCGCAGGCGCAGGTTGGTTCCGTTCACGGTGCCGGGAGCAAGGTGTACCAGGTCCATTGCGTTTCCGGCAAACAGCGGGAGTTCGGTGACGCGGCGCTCGTCAATCACTTGGCCGAGGCTGGCCTCGGCGGTGGAAAGCAACGGGGTCTCAGCCTTCACTTCCACCGACTGCGAGGTATCGCCCACCTCGAGCTGCGGGTTCACTTCCACCGCATCGTTCACACGCACCTGCACGCCGTCCTGCAAGAACCTCTTGAAGCCTGTCAGTTCGACGGTCACTCGATACGTGCCGGGCAACAGGTAGGGCACAATGAAGGCTCCAGCCTCATTAGTGCGTGCGCTGAGCTTTACGTTGGTGGCGCTGTTGAGCACATCGATTTGCGCGCCGGCTACCAGGGCGCCCTGCGGATCGGTAACACGACCGGAGAGGCTGCCCCGGGCGTCTTGCGCGAAGGCGGCGGTGGCGGCGAGCAGCGCGCAGAGAAACAGCATTCGAATAAAAAACATCGGACCCCTTTAGGGCGAATCGACTTGTGACGTTAGTGTAACGCAAGGTGACTTTGCGGGGGCTTTGAACGGAGAGTGGAGAGTTCAGCCCCGTGTTAGGCCGCTAAACCCAAAAACCGCCGCATCTCGGCCTCCAGCGCCGGCACGCACACCACGCAATTGCCGCCGCGGATCGAGTTGCCGCCATCGAAATTGAAAAATCTCGCGCCAGATTCTTCGGCGATTAATTTCGGCGCGGCGAGGTCCCAGGGCGCGGCGATTTCCTCAATCCATGCGTCGGCCGACCCCATGCACACCATCATCGCGTCCTGAATGCCACCGAAACTGCGCACGCTCCAGAACTGCCCCATCCAATCAATAAGCCGTGGCGCAAAAGGCGCGCGATGAATATTGGAAAAGCTGTTCACACACAGCACGGCCTGATCGATGGAAGCGATGGCCGAGATGCCGATGCGTTCGCCATTGCGGAATGCCCCGCCGCCGCGCGTGGCCCAATACGTTTCATCCAGCGCCGGAAAGTGCGCGATGCCGACCACCACTTCCCCGCCCTGTTCAAGCGCCACCAGTTGCGCCCACATGCGGTTGCCGCGCACAAAGTCGCGCGTGCCGTCGATGGGATCGATGATCCACTGCCGCCCGGAAGCGGCCGGCTTGCCCGCGCCTTCCTCACCTACGATGCCATCGCTCGGGAAGTTCGCCAGCAACTCCTGCACGAACAGCCGTTCGCAGTGCCGGTCCGCGGCGGTCACCGGCGATTCGTCGCTTTTCGACTCCGCCGTGATTCCCTTGCGCCAATAGCTGAGCGCCAGTTCCCCGGCCCGGCGCGCGGCGGTGAGCACGGCGTCCAGCTCTTTCTGATACGGTCCCACCGCAGTTGTCATTCTTTTATCGTAGACCGGCGGTGCGCCATGCTAGCTTAATTTCGATGCACAGCAGTGGTCCACGTACGGTCTACAGCCTCCTCGAAGAAGCAGTGGCCAGCTATGGGAACTCACCCGCACTGTATGAACCCGTGGCCGGCGCCTCGCGTTCGCAGCGCGAGTGGAAGCCCCATTCATGGGAGGAGTACAAGCAGCACGTCGACGAGATCGCCGCGGGGTTGTGGAAGCTGGGCGTGCGGCCCGGCGACTTGGTGGCGCTCGACTCGGAAACACGCGTGGAGTTCTATCTCGCTGACCTTGCCGCCATGGCCACGGGCGCCATCTCCGTGGCGCTGTACACGAGCTACTCACCAGCCGAACACATCAAGTCGCTGCAGACGCTCAAGCCTAAGATCACGCTGGTGGAACATGCCAAGGCGCTGGGCGCATTGAAGTCCGCCGCCGAAACGCCCGTGGACACGGTGTGGATTCTGCTCACCGGCGAAGCCGTGGACGGCACGCGGACGCTGGCGGAGTTGCGCGCGCTCGGGCGCGAAGCCATCTCAGGGCGCCCCTCGCTGCTGGCCGAACTGAAAGCGGCAGTGCGGCCCTCCGATCCGGCGATGTTGTATCTCACCTCCGGCGCCACGGGCGAACCGAAGATGGGCCTCGTCACGCACGCCGCCATCGTCTCCAACGTGGATATGGGTCCGGTGGCGACGCCCCTGAACGCCACTGACACCACTCTTGCGTTTCTCCCCTCGGCCCACATCACGCAACGTATCGCCGGGCAACTCCTGCCATTGCGCATGGGCATCGCCGTCTACTTTTCGGAAGGCCTCAGCCGGCTGCCCATTGAACTGAAATCCGTGCGGCCCACCTTCTTCGTCGCGCCGCCGCGCGTGTGGGAGCGCATGTATTCAAGCATCTGCACGGAGATCAAAAAACGCGGCAGTGTCACGCAACGCCTGTTCTACGGCGCGCTGGGGCTGGGCGCGGAAGTAGCGCGGCGCAAACAGGAAGGCCGCGGCGTGCCGGGCTGGATGAGTACTCTGCTGCGCGCAGCGGACCGGCGAGTCTTCTCGCAGATTCGCGAGCGCCTCGGGGGCCGATTGAAGATGGCCATCTCCGGCGCGGCCCCGCTCGGCAAGGACCTCGCGGATTTTTACGCCGCCATCGGCATGCCTATTTATGAAGGTTACGGGCTCACCGAAGGAGGCATCCTCTCGCTCAATCCGTATGAGCGCGTGAAGAGCGGCTCGATTGGCAAGCCGCTGCCGGGCGTTGAGATGAAGATTGCCGGCGATGGCGAGTTGATCATCCGGAGCCCTACTTTGTTTGCCGGCTACTACGACGCGCCTGAAGCCACCGCGCAGGTGCTGCGCGATGGATGGCTGCATACAGGTGACGTCGCCGAGATTGACGCCGAGGGTTACGTCTACATCACCGGCCGCAAGAAAGAAGTGCTGGTGAATTCCAACGGCAAGAAAGTGTACCCGGCGATGATTGAAGGGCTCTTGAAAATGGAGCCGCTCATCAATCAAGTGATCCTGGTGGGCGACAAGCAGCCGTACGTCGCCGCGATTCTCACGTTGAACCACGCTCTGATCGACGCCATGCCGGAGATGGCCACGCACAAGGGCAAGCCCGCCGCCGAACTGGTGGCCGCCCCGCCCGTGGCCGCCGAGGTGAAGCGGATTGTGCAAAAGGTGAACAAGCAACTCGCCGCGTTTGAGCAGATCAGGAAGTACCACGTACTGGAGCGCGACTTCACGATGGAAGAAGGCGAACTCACTCCCACTATGAAGGTACGGCGGCAGCGTGTGCTGGAGAACCACCGGCGCATTGTGGGCGACCTGTTCATGGGGCGCGACGAACAGGGGTAGACTTTTTTGACCCCGCCGGCTGCGCGTTTACCATGTACACCGTCACGCAAATCGGCGGCCTGCGAGACCAGGGCAACGCTCTCAGCCAGAACAACGAATCCGTCGCAAGGCTTCATCGCCACCTCCGGTTCGTTCGGATGCACCGGCCGGGTTTCCGGCTCTGACACCACCGTGTGCGGCGTCAACGATTCGGGTGTAGCCGCGGCGTCCTACAGCGGCAGCAGCCGCGCGGCACTGGGACGGCACGGGCCATCAACAACTCGGGCCAGATTCTTGGCAAGGGCGGAAACCAATGCCTCGCGACAGATCGTCGGACGGGACACAGCCAACAAGTCGGCGTTTCGCAACTCCGATGGGGTCGTGAACACGATGGGGCTGCCAGGGACCAATGGGCAGGCGCACGCGATCAGTGACGCCGGACACGTGGTGGGTTACTACGGCACGGGCACGAGTTCGATCTGCGCGGCGTGAGTTATCTCAACACGCTGATCTTTCCCCTGCCGAATCTGTTCCTGTCCCATGCTCTGCGCATCAACGACGCTGGGCAGATTCTCGCCATTGGCCGCTTCACGGTGGCGCCTTCCTCTGATACCTACACGTTCCTGCTGACACCGGACGCCGGGGGTAGCGGGGTTCCGGAGCCGTCGCCATATGCGCTGTTGGA
>VFZP01000372.1 GCA_016871115.1 Acidobacteriota bacterium | reverse complement strand
TCACGCGCCTTCATCTCGGCCACCACCCCTTCGTGCCCGATCGTCGTCGCACCGGCCTTGGTCCACACCGCGTTCGCATAGGCGTGATCGCCATGATGGTGCGTGTCGAAGACGTACTTCACCGGCTTCTTGGTCACCTTCTTGATGTCGGCCATCAGGCGTTGCGCGCCCGACGGGAAGTTCGCGTCCACCACAACGAGATAGTCCTTCATCTCAATCACGATGTTGTTGCAGTGGCCGTGGCCCTTCAGGTCGCCTTCGCGAAACCACACGCCCTTGGTGATCTCTTTGAACGAGTCGGGTTGCGCGGTGAGGAAAAATGGGCCGCCCAGCAGGCCACTGAAGGCCGCGAGGTTAATCAGCCGTTTGCCGTTCATATCTCCGCGCTACGATAACACACGCGCGGCGGCGGCGAGCGTCTCGCCGATCTCGGCGTCGCCATGCGCGCACGAAATATAGACGCGGCCATCGGGCAGCAGGTGCACGCCTTCATCGAGCATCGCGCGCAGATAAGCGGTGAGCTTCGCCTTGTCATCCGTCAGCGTGTCGCGATAGTGGCGCGGCGGCGTGGGTGAAGAATTGAAGTGCAACGCGAAGGCGGCGCCAAACCCAGTAACGTGCAGCGCAATCTGACGCTCCGCGGCGAGATCACGCAGACCCTGCATCAGGCGCGCACCGTGGCGGTTCGCGCCCGCGAGCATGGCGCCGTTGTTCTCGGCGAGCACATCGAGCGCAGCCTGCGCAGCGGCCAGCACCACAGGGTTACCGTTGAACGTGCCGCCGTAAGCCACGCCTTTGTACATCTCTTCCATCACGTCGCGGCGGCCCGCGATGGCGCTCATCGGCAGCCCCGCGGCGAGCGCCTTGCCGAACGTGGCAAGATCGGGCGTAACACCGAAGTGCTGCTGCGCGCCGCCGGGCGCCATGCGGAACCCCGTGATCACTTCATCGAAGATCAACAGCGCACCGTGGCGCTTGGCCTCTTCACGCAGGAGCGCGAGGAACCCATCGGCGGGCATGATGCAACCGCTGTTGCACAGCACAGGCTCGGTGATCACCGCCGCGATATCGGCTCCATGCGTGGCAAAAGCGCGCTGCACGGCCTCCGGTGAATTCCACGGCACCGAGAGCACATTGTCCGCCGCGTTCGGCACCTGCCCGCGCGTGTTAAGCGCGGTCACCGGCGCGTCCACCGTCCCCATCGCTTCCACCGGGGAGCGATAGCTGAGCAGCACCGAATCCACCCAGCCGTGATAGTGGCCTTCGAACTTGAGAATCAGATTGCGGCCCGTGAACCCGCGCGCGAGGCGCAGCACACCTTGCACGGCCTCTGTGCCGCTCGAAGTAAACGCGACGCGCTCGGCGCACGGCACCATCCGGCAGAATCGCTCGGCCACTTCGGGCTCCAAACGATGTTGCGCGCCGTAGGTGTGCGGGCGGTCTGCGGCATCGCGCATGGCGGCCACCATGCGCGGATGACGATAGCCGAGGATGTTGGGTCCCCAGGCCAGCGCATAGTCGATATAGGAATTGCCGTCCACGTCACGCAGGCGCGCGCCTTCGCCATCCTCGAAATAGAGCGGTACCGGCGCCTGCGCGCGAAACGGACTGGAGACGCCGCCGCACAGCGACTGGCGTGTGCGCTCAAGCAGAGCGCGGGATTGGGCGTAGCGATCGGACATGGTTAGTAAAGGATAAGCCCGCCGTCAACGTTCAGCGTCTGGCCGGTCATGCCATCGCTCATCTCGGAGGCGAGGAACAACACCACGCGCGCGACGTCAACCGGCAGCAGGCGCCGATCGAGACATTGGCAGCGTTGAATGTCGGCCAGCATGTCGGGCTGGGCGTGAATAATCTCACCTTCCGTCTTCACCGCGCCGGGCGTGATGCAGTTGATGTGGACGTTATGCGGGCCGAGTTCGCGCGCGAGCGACCGCGAGAAGCCGATCATGCCGCCCTTCGAAGCTACATAGTGGCAGAGGTTAGCAAGGCCCTTGAAGAACGTCACCGACGACAGGTTCACGATCTTGCCCGAACGCTGGGCGATCATGTGCGGCACTACCAGCTTGCAGAGATGGAACACACTCTTCAAGTTCACGTCCTGCATCTGGTCCCACTCCGCTTCTTCCATCTCGAGGAACGGGCGGCGCGGATAGATGCCCGCGTTGTTGATCAGGATATCGATGCGTCCGTGCCGGCTGGCGGCGGTTTGAGTGGCGCCAATCACCGAGTCCACGCGCGAGACGTCGCCGGTATGCGCGTAGGCGGTGCCCCCGGCCGCGTTGATGCGGGCGGCCACGCGTTCGCAGCCGTCGCCATCGAGATCGATGAGATAGACGGTGGAGCCGTGCTCAGCGAACAGCTCAGCAATGCCCGCGCCAATGCCGGCGGCCGCGCCGGTGACGATGGATACTTTGTCTTTGAGCAGCATGTGTTTATAACCGTTTCAGAATATCGCGGCGTCAGATGATGTTGCGCGCAATCAGCAACGCCGCCACGGTGCCGATCGCCAGGCAGGCCCACGGGAACCAGTCGCCGTAGCGCGTGTAGAAAGTCTGTTCTTTTCGCCAGTCGAACGCAAGCCGTCCGGTGGTGATTTTAAACGGGCGCAATTGTTGATAAATGCGGCCCGTGGGATCGATGGACACCGTATAGCCATCGTTGGTGGGGCGCAGCAGCCACCGCGAGTTTTCCACCGCGCGCATCCGCGCAAGCAGCAGATGTTGTTCACGCGCGCCCGTGCGGCCGAAGTAGCCATCGTTGGTGAGGTTCACCAGCACTTCCCCGCCCGCCGCCGTGAAGCGCCGCACCAGTTCCGGGAAAGCCGACTCATAACAGATGAACGCGCCCACGCCGTGGCCGCTGTCGGTCCGCGACACCACGAGCCTGTCGCCGGGTACCGAGTCGCCAGCCTGTTTGGTGATCTTGTTCACCCAGAAAAACACGGGCGGCACAAACTCGCCGAACGGCACCAGGTACATCTTGGCGTAGCGCGAGACTTCTTTGCCCGACGGATCGAGCATCAGCGCGGCGTTGAGAATCTCCTGGCGCTGATTGTAGGCAATCGCGCCAAAGAGAAAGCTGGTGCGCGCCGCTTGCGCAAGACGCCGCGCCTGATCGGTGAACGCGGGATCCGCTTCGAAGTAGAAGGGCGCGGGGGACTCGGGCCACAGCACGAGATCCGGCTTGGGCTGCGCGGGATCAACCGCCGCGCTGAGCGTGTGGGTGAAGGCGCGCTGCATCACGCGCGCGAGCGAGGCGTCGTCCCAGCGCGCGTCTTGCGGAATACCCGGCTGCATCGCCGCGGCCTGCTGTCGCGGCGCGGGCACGGGGCCAAGCGCGGGCAAAACGAACAGGAGCGCGAGCGCAGCGAGGGGCAGCAACTCCGTGCGGCGGCGGCGCAGTGCGGCCAGCGCGAGCGCTGTGGCCATCATCGCAAACACGAACGACACGCCGTAGACACCGGTGATGGGCGCAAGGCGCAGCGGAATCCCCATGTCGATGGCCGCGTTGCCCAGCAGGAGCCACTGAAAGCCGAAGTCCGCATGCGTACGTTCCAGGCCCACCCACAGCGCCGGCGCCAGCAGCACGGCGCAGCGCGATTCCATCAGATAGCCCACCAGCGCGGCGAACACGGCCAGGTGAATCGCCTTCAGGCCCGCAAACAGAACCATCGTGAACCAGCCGATGGACCCGGCGAGACCGCCATGCGTTTCCAGGACGAAGTTGATCCAGTAGCAATGCAGCAGCCAGTAGACGATGCCTGCCGCTTCGCCATAAAGGAATCGCTTGCGCCATTCGTACTCGCGCATGGCTGCGTAGAGGAGCGGTGCAAGCGCGAGCGGGGCGAGCATCGTGATGTTGTAGGGCGGGAATAGCAACGCGAGCGCCACGCCCGAAACCACCATCAACGCAAGATTCATGACGCGTGCGCGGCCGCCTCTTCGCTCACCTGATCTGCCATGTAGGAACTGCGCACGAACGGCCCGGCGAACACCATCTTGAAGCCCGCGGCAAGGCCGTAGCCGCGATATTGATCGAACTGCTCCGGCGTGACGTAGGACTGCACGGGCAGATTGCGGCGCGTGGGCTGGAGGTATTGGCCGATGGTGGCCACGTCCGTCTCGCCTTCGGTGCGCAGGTCGCGCAGCAGCTCTGTCACTTCGTCCGGCGTTTCGCCCAAGCCTACCATCAAACCCGACTTGGTGAGTACATCGGGGCGATATCGTTTGGCTTCGCGCAGCACAGCGAGAGACTGGCGATAATCAGCCTGCGGACGCACCCGGCGATACAGCCGCGAGACGGTTTCCATGTTGTGATTGAACACATTCGGACCTGCGTCCAGCACGCGGCGCACGGCGTCGAAGTTGCCATCGAAGTCCGGCGTCAACACTTCCACACGCGCCGCGGGTAGCGCGCGGCGAACTTCGCGAACAGTTTCCGCGAAGTGATGCGACCCGCCGTCGGCAAGGTCATCGCGGTTCACGCTGGTGATGACGACATAGCGCAGGTTCATGCGCGCGGCCATTTCCGCCACATGCAGCGGCTCGGCCGGAACTAGCGAGAATTCGCGCTTTTCCGGCGAGCCCTTCGGCACCGAGCAGAATCCGCAGCCGCGCGTACACAGGTTACCGAGAATCATGAACGTCGCCTGTCCGCGATGGAAGCACTCGTGAATATTAGGGCAGCGCGCCGACTCGCACACCGTGTGCAGATCAAGCTCCCGCAGATCGCGCTTCAGCGCCGTCACCGATTCATGATGCACCGCGGCCTTGCGCAGCCAATCCGGCAAACGCCCGCGCGTGGCCCGTCCCGCGGCAGGTAGCGCGTTTTCAATTTGAATGAGTTGGGAACTCAAGCTTCTATCTTATCGGGGCGAGCCGGGCAAGGTCGGTATGCGCGTCCGGCGCAACGCGCGTGAGGAAGTAGATCGCGCCCTCGCCGTCCACGGCAATGGAGTTTACGTATGATGGGCGCTCGCCGTTATCGAGCGTGATGGCGCCGTGATCGGTGTAGCGGCGCTGGCGCAGATTGTACGTAACTAGATGCAGATTCTCTTCGCCCTTGGACTCGCCGCGTGCCGTGTCAGCCTTGCCCGCCACGCGCCGCCCACCAGAGTAGATAGGCGCGCCGGTAAGGTAGTAGAGCGTGTCGCCGTCCGGCCCCATCGTGAAGCCGAGGTAGCCATAGCTGAACTGATCGAACATGCCAGACCGGCGGCTGGGCAACGAGGTGAGGCGATCGATCAACTCCACGCGCCCGGCGTCGGGATCGAATTGGAAAAGGTACCCGGAGTTGCCATGCACGCCGTAGATGTGCGGATCGCGCCACAAGGTTTGCCGCCAGTGGTAGCCCATGTGGCCGGGCTGGCTTGCATCGTAGCGGCCGAAGTAGTCCTTGGCTAGATCGTCACTGGTGACGCGCGCCAGACGCCCATCGCGTAGGCGGAAGATCCAGCCTTCGGACGTGGTGTAGTAGACAGCGCCGTCACGCGGATCGAGCGCGAGAGATCGGCACAAAGTGCGGTAGCGGCCCGGCGCGCCCGCTTCGCCATCCAGCGAAACCGGGCCGTAGCTGGTGACGCGGCGCGAGAGCGTATCCAGCGAGAGCAGCTGCCCGGACGGCCACGTGATGGCGTAGGCGACGCCCCGCGCCCCGTCGAGCGTCATGGTGAGAATGCCTTCGCCGGCCGGCGCGAGCGCAAGGTCGTCGATCTGGCCGGTGGCGAGATCGTAGGCGAGGAAATGGCCGCCGGGATACGGGCGCGTGCCAGCGGGCGGCACGGGCATCGTTTCGCGCCCGTCCGCGCTGGTGTAGATACCGACGTGCGTGGCGAAGTACAGACGGCCAGAGTATTCGTAGAAAGAAACGTGCGACTTGCCCTGCGGCACCGCGCCGCGCTCGGCTTCGCCGCAAGCTTCGGTGAGATCGGCCAAACAGACAGGGGAACCGGCGCGCAGATCGTAGCGGAACATCCGCGCGCCTTCGGTCCAGGATTCGACGCACAGCACGTAATAGACTGCCCCGTCGCTCGCCGCCGACAGTCCGTTGTAGGTGTCGTGGGATTGCGGGAGCCCGGAGTCAATCAGCGTCGCGGTGAGTGCCATACGCCGAACCTTAGCACGCGCCGCTTACGCCGCGCGGATTTGGCCGAACGTGGCGGCCGGCGGCCGGCGCAGCGGCATCGTCATGAGCGAGACGCTGGGCACCGGCGGTTGCGGACGCGGGCGGTCGATGCGCGACGATTGCAGCGCACGAAGCTCGTCGAGCGCCCGGAGGAAGGCGCGGTCATGCGTGTAACGATCTCCGGTGAATGCCACGCGGCGGTTCCGGGCGGCGTGGGCGGCGGCCTGGAAGACTTCCTCTTCGAGGAATCCCTGGGGGGTCAAGCTCGCGGCGGAGCTCGTTCTGCA
>VFZP01000371.1 GCA_016871115.1 Acidobacteriota bacterium | reverse complement strand
CGCCAGGGGGGCTACCAGCCACGCCAGCGTCCGGGCGTACTCAAACCTCAGGCGACTGCGGACGGCGCTTTTTGATGTATCGCCCATCGAACAGCGGATTCCAGTTCGTTCCGTCGTCGGCGGAAAGCTCCCAATACTATCGCACATCGGCGTTCGGTTCCGGCGTGAAGCTCAGGCGCTCCACAATCCGCCGCCCGGACTGCGCGTACTCGCGCTCAAACCGCATGGCGCCGTCGGGGAACTCGCGCACAAACTCAATCGCGCCGCCCTGGTCGGTGAAGTACAACTGGTGCCACTTGCCGGTGTTGGGGTTGAGGTAATTCACGCTACGCCCGCGGTTGCGGTTGTTTGAATGCGGCACCCACTGCTCCATGATCACGCAGCCGTCCAGCATGCCTACGACATCGTTGCTGCCTTGCGGCACGCCGTTCTGGAACCCGTTCACGTTCCACTCACCGATCCAGAAATCGAAGACTCGGTACCGCGCGTCGGTGAGGCAGGGCTTGCCGTTCCAATCGATGCGATTCATGATTTCGCCGAACCGCAGGTCGCGGCGGGCGCTCGCGAGGTCAGCGTCGTTCTGGAGTTGAACGAGTTGTGAAAAACCCGCGTCGGCGGCGCGCGCCAGCCAGTCCGCAGCGGCGGCCGGCGCGTTCTTCATCGAGTGCGCCCGCGCGATGCGGTACATGACGGCGCCCGCGGGCATGTAGCCGGCGGCGAAGGCCGACTCGAAGGCGGCAATAGCCTCGTCCCAACGGCCGGTGGAGTGGAGTTGCAGTCCCGTGTTGAATTGCGGTTGCTGCGCGGAGAGCAGGAAGGCGCTGGCGAGCAGCGCGGCGAGAGTTCGCATGTTTGGCAGTATGCCCCGCGCGCGCGACACGCTCAAGCCGTTTGGGACGAACTGGAGCATCCGTGCCGCGACGGTTAGCCCAGCCGGTCCCAATCGCGGTTCGGCCGCGCCCAGACCACGCGCGCCAGATACATCCGCCCTTCGGCGCCGCGCTTGCGCGGGTCAGGTCCGAACATGCCCTCCACGTCCGTTACCCATGACTCACGTTCCGACATCGCGGCCGCGCCGAAGTTCCCATACGTCGCGCCGTGCTCTGGCATCAGCACGCGTTCGGTGGCGCGGATCACGCGCAGCGCAGCCTGGTCCAACTGCGCCACAAACAACGGCGCGCGGTGGCGCATCACGTGGCCGTTGTTTGCCCCGCGCCGCGTGTAGGAAAGAAACAAGCCGCCAGAGTGCGACAGCCAGTGCTGCTGCGTGTTGTAGCTGCCGAGTTCAGCGCCGTCGTCAAAGCGCCAGGGCTTGAGTTCGTGGAAGTCGAGTCCGTCCGCCCCCGCCGCCACGTAGCCGCGCAGATCGTTCCGCACGGTGAGGAAGTGGCGCCCCGCGTAACGCACAAGCGACGGCTCGACGAGCCCGCGCACGTCCGCCAGTTTGTGCTCGCTGCCATGCCCGATGAACTCCAGACGTTGTCCGTCCACCAGGCGGAACCGCGCCACTGTCACGCTGCACGGCTCACGCGCGTTGGGCCCGTAGTACATCGGCAGCAGCACCGTGCCATCGCGCAACTCCAGCCACTGCGCACAGGCGCTGCGCGCAAAGTTGAAGCGCGGCTCGCCGGGCATCTCGAGCGTCTGCCAAGGCGACCACGCTGCGCTCTTCGGATCCATCAAGGCGTACGCCGTCTGATGCGCCTTCGGCCGGTCTTCCAGTTGCTTGCCCGCACGGCTGTAACGCACCTGCGCACCCACGGCCAGCACGCGCCGCGCTCGGCGCAGATACCCGGGCGTGACGTCCGCCACGGCGATATCCACGTCGCCATCGCGCCGCCAGGCGAGTTCCGGAATCTCGGGCGGCGCGGCGGAATCCCACGTGCGCCCGAAATCGCGCGACGTCATCGTGTAGAGCCCCGAGTGGTGGTCTGACGTCATCAGGTGCTTCTGCATCGTGATCAAAGCGCCGTAGCCCGGCACCCAGACCGGGCGCGGATGGAACCACTGTCACGAGGGATCTTCCTGCTTGTTCAGCGTCTCCAGCCGAACGGAAAAGGGCAGAGGCGCGGCCGCTCCGGCCAGATCCGCCGAAGCAGCGGCGCCCAACAACGAGGACCTGCGGTTCAGCACAGTTCCTCCACAGTACAATACTGTCGCGCCGCGGGCACCGGGAACTTTCTTACGATTCCAAATAGAAAGGGCGTTACCGTTCATTGACGGTAACGCCCTTGTCTCAACTGCGCCGTGGCTTGTCTATAGGCTAGGAGAAGTTGTACAGCAACGTCCCTTTGTAGCCGCTGGCAACCGGCTCATCGCCGCCGCCTTCGGCCGCCACACCCACCGGCGTTTCTTCTTCCTTGACGTTGATCTGGCGGCAGTAGATACCACCGTCGCCAAGGTAGACTTCGAGTTCGCTCGGCCGCGGAAGCGTGCCCTGAATGAGCGCCTCTGACAGCGGATCTTCCACATACTTCTGCAACGCGCGGCGCAACGGGCGCGCGCCGTAGCTGCGGTCTCCGCATTTCTCCAGGATGTACTTGGCGGCGTCCACCGCCAGCGTCACCTTGATCTGCTTGGCAACCAGGTTCAGGTTCAACTGATCTGTCAGCAGGAACAGGATCTTCAGCAGGTCGTCCTCCACCAGCGAAGTGAACAGAATCACTTCGTCCAGGCGGTTGAGGAACTCTGGATTGAAGGCCTTCTTGACCTCCTGCATCACCATGTCTTCCACCTTGGCCGGTACACCGACGGTGGACGGCGCGGCAAACCCAAGGGAAGCGCGCTTTTCCAAGTGCCGCGCGCCGAGGTTCGACGTCATGATGATGATCGTGTTCTTGAAGTCCACCGTGTTGCCGAGCCCGTCGGTCAACTGGCCGTCTTCAAACACCTGCAACAAGATGTTATAGATGTCTGGATGGGCCTTTTCGATTTCGTCCAGCAGGATGATGGAGTACGGCGCGCGCTTGACGCGCTCGGTCAATTGTCCGCCCTCTTCATAGCCCACATAGCCCGGAGGCGAACCGATCAACTTCGACACCGAGTGCTTTTCCATGAACTCGGACATATCGAAGCGGATCAGCGACTTTTCGCTGCCGAACAGGAACTCGGCCAGCGCGCGCGCCACTTCTGTTTTACCCACGCCCGTGGGGCCGAGGAACAGGAACGAACCGGCCGGGCGCTTGGGATTCTTCAAGCCCGCGCGTGAACGGCGAATGGCCCGCGCCAGCGCGCCGATGGCCTTGTCCTGGCTGATCACGCGCTTGTGCAGCATCTCTTCGATGCGCGTCAGCTTGATGATTTCTTCTTCCTTAATCGACGTCATCGGCACGCCGGTCCACCGCGCAACGACGTCTTCGATGTCGTCCTTGGTGACTACGCCCGTCGACGTGTCGTCGAGGTTGTACTTCTCGCGCAGGAGCCGCAAGTTCTCGCGCTCCTTGCGTTCTTCGTCGGAGTAGAACCGCGCTTTTTCGAACTCATGGTTCGCAATCGCGTTCTCCATGCGGTGCACGATGAACTTGATGCGCTTCTGGATATCGGCGATCTCGCTCGGCAGCGTCGTCTGGCGCAGCTTCACGCGCGCACCGGCCTCGTCGATCAGATCGATCGCCTTGTCGGGCAGAAAACGGTCCGGGATAAAGCGGTTGGACGCCGAGACGGCCGTTTCGACGGATTCATCCGTGTAGGCCACGGCGTGGAACTTCTCGTAGCGCTCCTTGATGCCGAACAGAATCTGAACGGCATCGGCCTCAGTCGGCGGCGGCACCTTCACGGCCTGGAAGCGACGTTCGAGCGAACGGTCTTTCTCAATCGACTTGCGAAACTCAGCCGGCGTGGTAGCGCCGATGCACTGAACCTCGCCGCGCGACAACGCGGGCTTCAAAATGTTGGCGGCATCAAGTGACCCTTCGGCGGACCCGGCGCCCACCAGCGTGTGCAACTCGTCGATGAAGATGATCGAGTTCTGATTCTCCATCAACTCTTTCATGATGGTCTTCAGCCGCTCTTCAAACTGACCGCGATACTTCGTGCCGGCGACGATCAGCGAAAGATCGAGCGCAAGGATCCGCTTATCGGCGAGGAAGCTCGGCACGCCGCCATCGGCGATCCGCTGCGCGAGGCCCTCGACGATCGCCGTCTTGCCCACGCCCGGCTCGCCGATCAGTACCGGATTATTCTTCGTGCGGCGGCACAGGATCTGCACCACGCGCTCCACTTCACCATCGCGGCCGATCAGCGGATCGAGCGAGCCTTCCATGGCCATCTGCGTCAGATCGCGGCTGAACTCGTTTAGCAGCGAACTCTCCTTGGGCCGCGGCGACATCTTCTCGGTGGAAGAGCGCGCGATTTCGTCGCGCACCTGCCCGAGGCGCAGCCCGCGCTCATGCAGAATCTCGGCGGCAAAGCAGCGCTCTTCACGCAGCAATCCCAGCAGCAGGTGCTCGGTGCCAATGTGCTTGTGACTCAGACGCTCGGCTTCTTCGGCGGCTTGCGCCAGCACGCGCTTGCACTCGTGCGACAGCGGCAGGTCCACCGAAGTGGAAACTCTTTCGCGCATCGTCGTGTGCGCTTCGATCTGCTTGCGGATCGATTCGAGCACAGCCTGCGAACGTAAAAAGCGGTTGACCATCGTCTTTTCTTCGCGCAGCAGGCCCAGCAGCAAGTGCTCGGTCTCGATATAAGGACTGCCAAATTGGCTGGCCTCATAGCGCGCAAAGAAAATCACGCGGCGGGCTTTTTCCGTATAACGTTCAAACATACGATTACCGTCCCCTTGCAACTCCCGGGATGAGGTCCACAATCCACGCGATCATCGAAACCCGCCCTTCTCTAATTGTAGGACGCGATCGCAGCTAGCGGCGAACGCCTGATCGTGGGTGACGATGATGGTGGTGAAGCCCCGGTCCCGGGCTAAGTCGGCCAGCAAGCCGGCCACGGCAGCCGCCGTCTGGAAATCGAGATTGCCCGTGGGTTCGTCGGCCAGCAGCACACTGGGGCTGCCCACCAAGGCACGAGCCAGCGCCACGCGCTGCTGCTCGCCCCCGCTGAGTTCGCCGGGTTTGTGCGTGCGCCGTGCAGCCAGACCCACCTGCGATAATAGGTCGGCGGCAAGCCGCGACGCTTCGGCGTGCGGTGTACCACGAATCAACAAGGGCATCAATACATTCTCTTCGGCAGAAAACTCTGGAAGCAACGAATTCATCTGCCAGACAAAAGCGGCGTGGCGGCGGCGGAAGGCGGCCAACTGGTCGCTGGCCTGCGCATACAGATCCTGGCTGCCGTAGAAGACGGCACCCGAAGTCGGCCGGTCCAGCCCGCCTAACAGATGGAGAAGAGAGGACTTACCGGCGCCAGACGCGCCCAAGATGGCTACTCGCTCACCGGGCTCGATGCGGCAGTTCAAGCCTGCAAAAACCGTCACCTCATGGCCGCCGCCTGAGCGGTGCGTCTTGGTCAGGCCCTCGGCACGCACCGCAGGCGGGGGGGTGAGCGGGCCGACGGTGACAGGCGCTGTCAAAGTGTTGTCTCTTTCTGAATTCGACCTGCCCTCGGGGAATCTCTAGCAGGCGGGGGACTTGGCCCTGCGAACCTAGTCCCAAGCTAGCACGACTCTTGGTATCACCACCTTGGATGCTTGGGCTAGCCGGAAAGTTTCTTTTGGCCTGGCAGACCACTGCCGCCGAGTGGCACTCCGCCGGTCTCAAGCACGCGCAAGCAAGCGCTATGAACTGGCCGAGCCGGCGCTGGCCGAAGCCTGCCGCCTGGAGCCGCGCCGGAAAGACGCCTGCTACCAACTGGGCCGCGTTCGTTATCTGTTGAACCGCTTTGCCTGGGCCATTGCGTCGATCGAGCAATCGATCGCCAACGGTGAACCGGCGGGCCGGGCAGCGCTGGCGCTGGCGCAGGCGCGCGAGGGGCGGGACGAGCCGGCCCTCGCCGAGCCGCTGTTTCGCCAAGCGGTGAAACTCCGCGCGCCGGACGCTGGATTGCGCCTCGCGATGTTTCTGCTCCGTCAGAGCCGTGTGGCGGAATCGGAAGCGATGGCGCGCAAGGCAGTGGAGGCGAACCCGAAATCGCCCGCGGCACTGGTGGAGTGGGCGCGCGCGGAGAACCACTTGGAGCGCTACGCCACTGCGCGGACGCACCTCGAACAAGCCGTCGCGTTGGCGCCCGGCTACACAGTGGCGCACCAGTTGCTGGAGCGCGTGTGCCGGCGATTGGGCGACACCGAAGCAGCGGCGTGGCATCGCAAGAAAGCGGAGCCGCAATGACGGGCGTACTCTATTCGCTCCGGCGGCTGCGGCAATCGCCGGCCTTCAGCACCGCCGTGATCATGTCGCTGGCTATCGGCCTTGGCGCCAGCACCGTGTTGTTCTCGCTGGTGAACGCGGCCATCTTGCGCATGATCCCGGTGCGCGCGCCGCGCGAGTTGGTCTGGT
>VFZP01000370.1 GCA_016871115.1 Acidobacteriota bacterium | reverse complement strand
ACGTGCAGGTGGGCGATCCGTTCATGGAGAAGCTCCTGCTTGAAGCGTGCCTGGAAGCGATGAAGACGGGCGCGATTGTGGGCATTCAGGACATGGGCGCGGCGGGCTTGACGTGTTCGACGTGCGAGATGGGCAGCCGCGCGCACACCGGCATTGAGATCGATCTGGCGCTGGTGCCGCGGCGCGAATCGGGCATGACGCCGTATGAGACGATGCTGAGCGAGTCGCAGGAGCGCATGCTGTTGGTGGCCGAAAAGGGCCGCGAGCACGAGATTTACGCGGTCTTCAAGAAGTGGGGACTCGACGCGGCTGAGATCGGCGTGGTGACCGGCGACGGCATGCTGCGCGTGAAGGAAAACGGCAAGGTGGTGGCCGAGATTTCCAATCGCGCGCTCGCCGATGAAGCGCCCGTCTACAACCGGCCGTTCGACGCCAAGCCGTATCGCCCGGCGCCGATGGAAGCGCCCGCGATGCCGCCGGCGGCCGATTTGAACGTGGACCTGCGCACGCTGCTGACGAGCGACGATCTGTGCTCAAAGCGCTGGATCTGGGAGCAGTATGACTACATGGTCCGCACCAACACGGTGGCCGGGCCGGGGCATGACGCGGCGATCGTGCGTATCAAGGAGACCAACTCGAGCGTAGCGATGGCGCTCGACGGCAACGGCCGCTACTGCGCGCTCGATCCGCGTGAGGGTGCGAAGCTGATTGTGGCCGAGTGCTGCCGGAATCTTTCAACCGTGGGCGCGCTGCCGGTAGCGGCGACCAACAATCTCAACTTCGGGAACCCCGAGAAGCCGGCGATCATGGCGCAGATTGTGGAGGCCGTGGAAGGCCTTGCCGATGCGTGCCGGTTCTTTGAGACGCCGATCACGGGCGGCAACGTGAGCCTCTACAACGAGACGCTGGGCGAGCCGATTTACCCGACGCCGGTGGTGGGCATTGTGGGTCTGATGAAAACCGCGCAGCCCAAACCGGTGACGTTTGCCAGGGCGGGGCATCAGGTGATTCTGCTGGGCGGGCTGGGTACATGCGATGACACGCACTTCGGCGGGACGCAGTATGCCAAGCAGGTACTGAACGCGCTGTGGGGACTGCCGCCGCGGCTGGACATGGAGTACGAACGCCGGGTGCAGGCCGCGATCCGCGAGATGGTGACTTCCAATGCCGTGGAGTCCGCGCACGATGTGAGCACGGGCGGCGTGGCCGTGGCGCTGGCGCGGTGCTGCTTCGGCGGCGTGGGCGTGGAGGTGGCGCTGCCGGCGCGCACGATGCGGCCGGAACTGGCGCTGTTCCACGAAGCGCCGTCGCGCGTGTTGGTTTCCACCAGTGACCTGGCGGCCGTGGAGCACATTGCCGGCAAGCACAGAGTTCCATTTCACTTGCTTGGCACGACCGGCGGCGCGCGGCTGAAGATCGGCGACCTGATTGACGCCGATATCGAAACGCTGCGACAGGATTGGGAAAACGCTCTGCCTGCGAAACTCGGAGTCCGATAAGGAGAACCGTGGCCATGTTCGACAAGTTCCATGAAGAATGCGGCGTCGTGGCGATCTACGGGCACACCGAGGCTGCTACGATGGCGCACCTCGGCTTGCATGCCCTACAGCATCGCGGGCAGGAAAGCTGCGGCATCGCCGTATCGGACGGGCGCACGGTGGCCTGCCACAAGGCGATGGGCCGGGTGGCCGACATCTTTACGCCGGACACGCTGAACAAGTTGCAGGGCGCGATGGCGATTGGCCATACCCGGTATTCCACGGCGGGCGATTCGCAGCTTTTGAACGCGCAGCCGTTTTCCATCAACTGCATTAAGGGCCAGATTGCGGTGGCCCACAACGGCAACCTCACCAACGCGGCCGAACTTCGCAAGATGCTAGAGATGAAGGGCGCCATTTTCCAGGCCACCAGCGATACGGAAGTGATTCTGCATCTGATGGCGCACTCGCATGAGCGATCGCTCCCCGACGCGTTGCGCGATGCGCTCCTGCAGGTGGAAGGAGCTTACTCGCTCGTTGTGCTGCACCGGGACGGCATCATCGTGGCGCGCGACCCGCACGGCTTCCGGCCGCTGGCGATGGCGCAACTGGAACTGGCGGGGGACCGTACGGGGTATGTGTTTGCCTCTGAAACCTGCGCTTTCGATCTGATCGGCGCCGTGTATCTGGGTGAAGTGGAGCCGGGCGAAATGGTGATTATCGACTCGGACGGCCTGCGCCGCGAGCGGTTTTACCAGCAGCGCAATACGGCGCACTGCGTGTTTGAACATGTCTATTTCTCGCGCCCTGATTCGCTGGTGTTTGGCCGCAGCGTGCAACTGTCGCGTGAACGGATGGGCCAACTGCTGGCCGAGGCGTGCCCCGCGCCCACGGCGGATCTGGTCGTGCCCGTGCCTGATTCCGGCGTGGCGGCGGCTCTCGGCTATGCCGAAGTGGCCAAACTTCCCTATCGCCAGGCGCTGATCCGTCACCACTTCATGGGACGCACGTTCATAGAACCATCGCAGGCAATCCGGGACTTTGGCGTGAAACTCAAGCTCAACCCGGTGCGGGATCTGCTGAAGGGCCGCAGCGTGGTACTGGTGGACGACTCCATTGTGCGTGGTACGACGTCGCGCAAGATCGTGCGGATGGTGCGCAGTGCCGGGGCGCGCGAGGTGCACTTGCGCATTTCGTGCCCTCCTACGCTTTCGCCTTGTTTTTACGGCGTGGACACGCCCACTAAAAAAGAGTTGATTGCGGCCAATAATTCGGTGGAGGAGATTCGCCGCTTTGTGGAAGCCGACTCGCTGGGCTATCTGACCTTGCCGTTGTTGCGCCGCGCGGTGGACGATGCGGAACGGCTCGATTTTTGTTACGCCTGTTACACCGGCGACTATCCCACCGACATCGTCAATATCAGCGAGTTATTGGCGGCGCCGCGCCCGTCCGCGCGATAGTACTGGTTTTTGCCGGGTATGTGCGATTCCGGTTGACTAGAACCGGATTGCCTGTTACTTTCCAAATTGGTCCGCCTGCGGTAGTTCAACTATGGGATGACTTCGCTCCGCCCGAGCCGTTTTCTGCGTAACAGCCGATTGGCTATCGCAATCACCTTCGCCGCTATTCTCGTTTATAGTTTCATTAATTTTGCCGGGCTGGCTCGCTATGCGTGGCCCAACCAGTTCACCGAGACCATGCTGGCCATGCAGCGCGTGCACTACGAAATGTCGGAGTCCGCGCGGCTGTATCCTTCGCGAGTCCCGCACCGGCTGGTAGCCGACGCCTTATCCAGCCTGCGCTTCCTCTGTCAGCGGTATCAGCGCGAGGTCCCGCTCCTGCAAACCGCCCGCGATCAAATCGCCCCGATGCGGCCAAGGCTGGATCGGCTGGCGGAGTATATGACCGATGCTTGCAGCGTGGAACCGCGTCTCAACTCTACGGCCTCGGCCATGGAACTGGAGCAGGCTGGCAGCGACTTCCGTACCAATCTCGACCGGGCGCTTCAGGAGTTGTCGTCTGCGGTGATGGAGCACGGCAGTCTTTCGTCGGATGCCGCACGGCGCGGCCGCTCGCTCCGACTCTTTGAGCTGGGAGTGATTTCCGTTTTGATGCTGGGGCAACTGGGATGGCTCTGGTGGTGGCGCCGGGGCGGTAGCCGCGGGCCGCGGGAAGCCGTGGCTCCGGGGACTGCGCCGTGGATGCGGCTGGCCGTGGAAGCCGTGCCGGATGGGATCCTGATGGCCGACGCGACGGGCCGTATTCGCAGCGCCAATCCGGCGGCTGAACGGCTGTTGGGCTACGGCCGCGGCGGGTTGACGGGCCTCGCGCTGGAGCGCGTAGTGCCAGGGTTGCCTTCTTTTGAAGAGCAGCCGCACGGATTTGTGGAGCGCGCCAAGCTGGCGCAACCGAACGGCAGCCAGGTGGAGCGGCGTGTGTCTTGGTTCCGCCGGCGGGGGCAAAGCGCCTCTCCCGCGCTGATCTTTCTGCAACCGGTGACTCCGCCCGCCACGCCCTCGAAAGCCGACCGCAAGGGGTTGATGGACGCCGAGACCGTGCGCCAGTTGGAAGACCAGATACTGCTTGTCTCCGGCTATAGCGAAATCGCCGCGGCGAATCTGCCCGAGCAGGATCCGGTGCGCGAAGACCTCGAGCAGTTGGCGCGCGCCGCCGCCTACGCCACGCTCCTATGCCGCCAGGCTGCGACAGCCGCGCCGGATGAGCCGGTGGCCGCCGGCAGCTTGCTGCCCATGGCGCTCAATCCGTTCGCCGCCACGCTAGCGCAACGCGTGGAAGAATTGCTGGAGGCGGGCACCGAGGTGACGGTCAAGGCGGATCCGGTGGCTGGCAGCGTTTCCGCGCAGGCTGAGATGGTTGAGCTTGCGCTGCTGGGCCATCTGGTGCGCAACGTGGAGTTGTCAAAAGCACCGCGGCAGGTCATCATTGCCACCGAATTGAGCAAGCTGGCCGTGACGGTGCGATCCCGCGGCACTTCGCCGACGGGATGGGCTACGGCGCCGGATTCGGCCGGTAGCCGGGTTGCGGAACTGCTGGCTGCCCACGGCGTGGAGTGCCGGATAGAGTGGGCTCAGGGCGCATTTCGTATCCGGCTTGAGTGGCCGGCAGCGAAACCGGGCAGCGGGACGGCCGCGCCGGCGGACCGCGAACGGGGCCTGGCGCTGGCGCTCACCGAAGACTACGAAAAAATCACTCCTTGACTTTCCCTCAGCGGACGTATTAGCGTGTTTCTTCGACCTGGATCGCTGCTGTGGCCAGACCCGGCGGCAAGGGATTGAGCGCACGGCTTATGCCGGAAACTGGAAGCGGCGACAGGCTGCACACAGATTTGGTCCTGGACTCGAACCTGGCCTCAGTGGACCGGGGCGAGTCGCTTGCCATGGAAGCCGCCCAATTGCTCGGCTTCGATGCCGACACGCAGCAGGACATCGGTATCGCTATCCGCGAATCGCTGGTGAATGCCGTGGCGCATGGCAACCGCTATCATGCGCGCAAGAAGGTTCGTCTTCGGATTTGGACTTCTCGGGCGGCGCTGACCGTGGAGATTGAGGACGAAGGGCGGGGCTTTGAACCCGACGCCGTGCCCGATCCGCTGGAAGGCGGCAACGTGATGAAACACTCGGGCCGCGGTTTGCTGATGATCCGCGCTTACATGGATGACTTCGACTACCAGCGCGCCGGCGACTCCGGCACGCGAGTGCGGCTCATCAAACGGGTGCCCCAGCCAGCCGACGGCTAGTGGAGTTTGGGGCGGGTTTGTGGAATAATCGGGCCCTAGTCCCATTTGGATTTAATTAGGAGGCTACGTCAGTGAGCGTAAAGCTAACAACCCGGCAGGTCGGGGATGTGACCGTGATCGATGCCAATGGCCGGATCACCCTGGGCGAAGGTTCGGCGACCTTCCGCGACAAGATCAAGGAACTGGCTGGTTCGGGCGCCAAGAAAGTTCTCGTGAACATGGCCGAGATCACCTATATCGATAGTTCCGGCATCGGCGAACTGGTGTCCGGTTTCACCACGGTGACGGGAGCCGGCGGTTCCCTCAAACTGCTCAACCTCGGCAAGCGCGTGCAGGATCTGTTGCAGATCACCAAGCTCTATACCGTGTTTGAGACGTTCGACGACGAGGCCGCGGCCATCCGCAGCTTCTCGTAAGCTGGAGATATTTCGTGGTGACGGGCAGCCGCCGGGGCTGGCGGGCGAACATTCACGAAACTTCGTCTGCGCAAAACGGCGCCGTCCGCCACTGTTACTCTGAGAGGCCTGTAACGATCTCGTCCGCTCAGTTTGCATTTGGCAGTCCGCCTTTGGCTTCCGCCGCGCCAGCCACGGTGCTGGTGGCGGAACCCGAGCTCCTGCTGGCGGAAGCTCTGGCGGCTTTGTGTGTACGCAACGGACGCTTTCAGCCACTATCCGTGGTCACCTCCGGCGATCAGGCCCTGACGGCGGTAATACGTTCGACGCCCGACGTGGCGGTTGCCAGCCTGGATCTGCCTGGCTTGCACACGCTTGAACTGATTGGCCGCGTGCTCTCCAGCGGCGTCCGCACACGGTTCGTGGTACTGTCTGGCCGCACGGACCGCAAAACCGTTCTCGAATGCCTGCGCGCCGGCGCCCAGGGGTTGGTACTCCGCTAGTGCGCCGTCACGGATTTCTTCCTCGCTCTCGACCAGGTTCGCAATGGCGGCGTGTATCTGGCGCCGCAAGTGCACATAGGCCAGATCTTCAATAAGACCGACCCGTCTCAGCCGCGCGACCCCATTGAGCAGCTTTCCAGCCGCGAGTACGAGGTCTTCACCATGCTGGTGGAGGGTGTTCGCGCCAAGGAGATTGCCGCACGCCTGGAACTGATCCCCAAGACGGTGGACACCTGCCGGGCCAGCTTCATGCGTAAGCTGGATATCCACGATTTGGCCGGGCTGGTAAAATTCGCGATCCGCCGCAGTGCTGCCCAAGCCGCTGGATCGTAGGAGATGGT
>VFZP01000369.1 GCA_016871115.1 Acidobacteriota bacterium | reverse complement strand
TTCGGCGTTCCCCTTCGCACCGTGCTGCTAGGGCCGACCAGCCGGACACTCCTCCAACCGCATCACGGCAGCTTATTCAAACCCACAGATTGTGCTACAGAGCCGGAAAAAGATGCGCTAACTGGCTCCGGTCATTTTCCGCTTGCCCCAGCCGGGGTTTCGAAGGACACTTGAAGTTTCGGGAGGTCCGCAAGAAGCAACATTGGCAAGCAAGAACGGGAGTGAATCAGTTCTATTTGAGGCCGGCGAGCGTTGGACGGTACACGACGCCACAGACCGCTACGACATTGAGCGGTGGGGCAAAGGGTATTTCTCCATCGGCGCCAATGGCAACGTCGCCGTCCATCCTGACAAAAACCCGCAGCGGCGGATCGATCTCAAAGAGCTGGTGGATACGCTGGTGCTGCGCGGCATCAATCCTCCGATTCTGATCCGTTTCGGCGAGATTCTGAAGCATCAACTGGGCGAGCTGCACGGCGCCTTCAACGATGCCATCAAAGAGCACAACTACCAGGGCCAATACTCGCTGGTGTTCCCCATCAAGGTGAACCAGCAGCGGCATGTGGTGGAAGAGGTGTTGCGCTACGGGCGTCAATACAAGTTTGGCCTGGAGGCCGGTTCCAAGCCGGAGTTGCTGGCCGTGATGGCTGTGGCCGACAACGAAACGCCCATCATGTGCAACGGCTTCAAGGATGACGAGTATATTGAGCTCGTGCTGCTGGCCAAGAAGGTGGGCCGGCAGATTATTCCGATTGTCGAAAAGTACACCGAGCTGGAACTGATTTTGAAGCACGCCGAGCGGTTGGGCGTACGGCCGGTGATTGGCGTGCGCTTGAAGCTGGCCACGCGCGGATCGGGTCGGTGGAAGTCTTCCGGCGGATTTCGTTCGAAGTTCGGACTGACGGTGAGCGAAACGCTGCGCGTGCTGGAACAACTGAAAGCGCGCGGCATGGAAGATTCGCTTCAGTTGCTGCACTTTCATCTCGGTAGCCAGATCACCAACATTCGTCAGGTGAAGAGCGCGGTGATTGAAGCGGCGCGCATTTATGTGGAGCTGCGCAAGCTGGGCGCGGGCCTGCAGTTTCTGGACGTCGGCGGCGGGCTGGGAATCGACTATGACGGCTCGCAAACGGACTTTGAGTCGAGCGTCAATTACACGCTGAACGAGTACGCAAGCGACATTGTCTACCACGTGCAGAACGTGTGCGACGAAGCCGGGGTGCCGCACCCGAACATCATCACCGAAAGCGGGCGCGCGGTGGCAGCCTATCACAGCGTGCTCGTGTTCAACGTGGTGGGTGTCGCCGGCGTGGGCGAGGCTGAGGCGCCCCCGGCGGTTTCCTCCGAGGCCGAGCAGCCGCTGGTGGACCTGATGGAGACCTTCAAGAGCCTGAGCAAACGCAATCTGCTGGAGGCCTATCACGACGCGCAGCAGGCCCTCGATAGCGCGCTGAATCTGTTCAGCCTCGGTTATCTGCCGCTCGATCAACGCAGCCAGGCGGAGAATCTGTTCTGGGCCATCTGCCACAAAATCGCGCGGCTGTTAAAGGAGATGGACGAAAAGCCCGAGGAAGTGGAAAACCTCGACGCATTGCTGTCGGACACCTACTTCTGCAACTTCTCACTGTTTCAGAGCATGCCCGATAGCTGGGCGATCAAGCAATTGTTCCCGATCATGCCGATTCACCGGCTGGGCGAAGCGCCCACGCAGTTCGCCGTGCTGGGCGACATCTCCTGCGACTCGGACGGCAAAGTGGATCAGTTCATTGACCGGCGCGATGTGAAGAAGACCCTCTCGCTGCACCAGTTCACCGGCGAGCCGTATTTCCTGGGCACGTTTCTGGTAGGCGCCTATCAGGAGATCCTGGGCGACCTGCACAACCTGTTCGGCGACACCAATGCAGTGCATGTGAGCTTGAACGAGCCGGGCGAAGTGGTGCTCGATACAGTGATCCGCGGCGACACGGTGGCTGAGGTGCTGGACTATGTCCAATTCAAAGCCCCTGCGCTGCTCGATCAGTTCCGCTCGGACGTGGAGCGCGCAGTGCGCGACGGCAAGATGGGGTATGAAGAGTCCGGCCGGCTGCTGCGCTTCTATGAAGACGGGTTGTACGGTTACACCTATCTTGAGGAAGCCCACGTGAGGTAACACGGCCTTGCCGATCCGGGTGGTGCTGGTGGGCGCGCGCAATCCGCTCAATATCGGGGCGGCGGCGCGGGCGTTGAGCAACTTCGGTTTGATAGACCTGGTGCTGGTGGATCCCTACGATCCGTCCTGGCGCGAGGCGAAGTCCGCTATGGGCGGCAAAGGGCTGCTGGCGGCGGCGCCGGTGGCATCGAGCGTCCAGGAGGCGGTGGCGGATTGTTCGCTGGTGATTGGTACTGCATCTATACGAGATCGGCTGCTGAAGCTCACCGTCCGGCGGCTGGAGCAGGGCGCCAAGCTCATCAAGCGGCACCAGGGCCGGGTGGCGATTCTGTTTGGGTCTGAGAAAACCGGGCTTTCAAACGAAGATCTCAGCCTGTGCCACTGGCTACTGCGGATTCCCACCCGGCACGAGCACGAGTCGATGAACCTGGGCCAGGCCGTGGCCGTCACTGCGTATGAACTCGCCGGGCGCGGCGAGGCGGCGGCGAAAGTAAAGCCGGTGGAGCAAAAAGGCATTGGATCGTTGGAGTTAGACCGGATCAGCGGCCGGCTCTTTGACATCCTCACCGTGTCCGGCTACGTGCAGGCGAAGACCGCCGGCTCATCGCGGCTCAAAGTGCGCCGCCTGCTGCGGCGGATGGATCTGCAGGCGTCTGACGCCGAGGTGTGGCTGGGGATGCTCCGGCAGATTAGCTGGAAACTGAATCAACCATGAGCGAATACGACAAAATTAGGATTGGGCTCGTCACCGTGAGTGACCGGGCCTTTCGCGGCGTCTACCAGGACGAGGGCATTCCGGCGCTGCGGGCGTGGCTCGAAGCCACTCTGCTGAATCCATTGGACTTGCACGAGTGTGTCATTCCCGACGAGCAGCCCGTGATTGAAGCCACCCTGGTGGATCTGGCTGATCTCGAAGCTTGCGATCTTATCTTGACCACCGGCGGCACCGGTCCGGCCCCACGCGACGTGACACCTGATGCCACGCTCGCCACCGCACACCGCGTGCTCGACGGGTTCGGCGAGGCGATGCGCGCCGTCAGCCTCAAGCATGTCCCCACGGCCATCCTGTCGCGGCAGGTGGGCGCGATCCGGGGGAAGTCATTGATTATCAACCTTCCCGGGCAGCCAAAGTCGATCAAAGAAACGCTCGACGGCGTCTTTGCCGCAGTCCCCTACTGCGTCGACCTGATCGGCGGCGGTTATATAGAGACGCGCGAGGACGTCCTCAAGGCATTCCGCCCGAAGTCCGCCATCCGGCCCCGGCCCTAGAGTCAAACAAACTTCACCCCCATTACTAAAGCTGGGGGGTGCACACGCCGATAGATTCTTCGTTAGGGAGCAAGCCATGGACGTGATGTTGTGGATGATGCTGCCGATGTTTACCGCTGCTGGCTCGGCGCTGCTCGCGTTTTACATCATGCAGGCCAAACTCGAAGTAGCGATCGCCAAGGAGAGGGAAGCACCTCTGGAGGCGCGGGCCCTGCTGTTGGGGATGCAACGCGAGGTAGATGTTCGCGTCAAAGCTGCTGAGGAAGAAGCAAAACGCCGGAGCCTGGACGATTTCCTGGGCGACATTCGTGTTGAAGAGCGTCACTACATGCGCGAAAGCAAGAGCCTCTTCATGAAGAAGAAGTCCATGGTTCTGCAGGAGCGTCTATTCCTCCGCAATATTCCACTGTCGAACTGGGTGGAACACGAACTGACGGTCGAAGAGGGAAGCGACGCGCGCAACCTGGTGCGCGCGGCGTCGATCTTCAGTGGCAGGAACGGGGGAGCAGCGCCAGCCGTTGAGGCGGCCACTCCCAAGTTCCCCGCCTTGGACCGTAACGCCAAGCCCACGCCCGCACGCATGATTGCCTAAACGGTCCGCCAAGCGGGCTTACCTGCGCCACAATGGCAGGGTGGATCAATCTACTGACGCCGCCGCCATTCGCTCGTTTCAGTAGCGGATGGCGACGCGCCGTTCTTGCCGGCACTTCGCCGCAGACCCCGTGCCGTTCGAACTGATCGAAGCGGCAGTGGCCACCGCAGCCACCACGCCGTCCGGCGCCAACCAGCAGCCATGGCGGCTCGTCGTGGTCTCGGACCCTGCCTTGAAGCGACAAATCCGCCTCGCGGCCGAAGCGGAAGAAAAAGAGAACTACGAACATCGCTTTCCGCCTGAGTGGCTGGCGGCGCTCAAGCCGTTCGGCACGGAATGGCACAAACCGTTCCTTGAGACCGCGCCTTATCTCATCGTGGTCTTCCGTCTGGATTACGGTCTCGCCGATCCCTCGCGTCCGGACGAGCGCACCAAGCACTACTGCGTCGCCGACCCCGTAGGCATCGCCACTGGTTTTCTGCTGGCCGCGCTGCATCTGGCCGGGCTCGCTACACTGACGCACACGCCGAGCCCGATGGGGTTTCTCGGCCGCGTCCTCGACCGCCCACCGAATGAACGACCGTTTCTGCTGATCCCGGTTGGCTACCCTGCCCCAGACGCCACGCTGCCCAACATCCGCCGCAAGGAGCTCGCCGAAGTACTCGTGCGATGCTGAAACAGAATGCCGTCCCCGCTCCTGATCCGCCCCATCCAAGAGATCGCCGCGCGCCTAGATATTCCCGCCGCCGCGCTGCACCAATACGGTCCGTACTTCGCTAAAGTCAATCTCGATCTGACCGAACAACTCCCGGCCCACCGAGGCCGCCTCATCCTCGTTACGGCCGTTTCGCCCACCACCCACGGTGAAGGCAAAACCGTCACCTCCATCGGCCTCGCGCAGGCGCTGGACAAAATCGGCAAGCGTGTGGTGGCCACCATTCGCCAGCCGTCGCTCGGGCCGGTCTTCGGGCAGAAGGGCGGCGCCACGGGCGGCGGGAAGTCGCAACTCGTGCCGCATGACCGCATCAACTTCCACTTCACGGGCGACTTCCACGCCGTGGCTGCCGCGCAGAACACGCTGGCCGCGCTCATCGACTCGCACCTGTACCACGGCAACGCGCTCGGCATCGATCCGCTCTCGATTGACTGGCCGCGCGCGGTCGATGTGAATGACCGCTCGCTGCGCGACGTGGTCACCGGGCTCGGCGGACGCCTCAACGGCTCGCCGCGCCAATCCGGTTTTGTCATCACCGCGGCCTGCGAGATGATGGCAATCCTCGGCCTCGCGGACAGCCTCGCGGACCTGCGCCGCCGCATTGACCGCATCGTCATCGGCCTCACCCACGGCGGCGCGCCCGTACGCGCGTCGGACCTCGGCGTCACCGGCGGCATCCTCGCGCTGCTCGCAGACGCCATTCACCCCAACCTCGCGCAAACCACCGAGGGCACGCCCGCCTTCATTCACTCCGGCCCGTTTGCCAACATCGCGCACGGCACCGCCAGCGCCACGTCAATCCGCATGGCGCTGGGTCTGGCCGACTACGTTGTCAACGAAACCGGCTTCGCCGCCGATCTGGGCGCAGAGAAATTCTTCGACATCGTGATGCCCGCCACCGGCCTGCGCCCGGATGTCGCCGTGATGGTGGCCAGCGTGCGCGCGCTTGCCTCACAGAGCGGGCAGCCGCAGGTGGACCTCGCCGCGCTCGAGGCCGGCGCCGCCAACCTCGAACGTCATGTGGAGAATACGCGTAACTTCGGTGTGCCCGTGGTGGTGGCCGTCAACCGCTTCCCCGCGGACGACGCCACACACCTCGATTGGCTCGTCCGCTACTGCGAAAACAAACTCGGCGTCCCCGCGGCGATCAGCGACGTGTACGGTCAGGGCGGCGAAGGCGGGCGGGATCTGGCCGAAAAGGTCGTGGCCAGCGCACCGGGCCGGGCACAGCCGCTCTATGCGGCCGAAATGCCCCTGGCCGACAAGATCCGCACCGTGGCCACGCGCGTCTACCGCGCCGCCGGTGTGGTGTTTGAGCCGCGCGCCGAATCGAAGCTGCGCAAACTCCAGGAAACAGGCTTCGGCACACTGCCCGTCTGCATCGCCAAGACGCAGTATTCGCTCTCGGATAACCCCAAGCTCCTCGGGGCGCCCACCGGCTTCACAGTCAAGATCAGCGACGTGTTCCTCCGCGCCGGCGCGGGCTTTGTCACTGCAGTCTCCGGCGGCATTCCGCTTATGCCCGGCCTGGGCAGAGAACCCGCGGCGACGCTCATTGACGTGGACGCCAAGGGGGGCATCACGGGCCTGTCGGTCTAGCAGCCCGTGGCGAATGTCAGTTTGTAGCTTGAGGGCGTGTGCGAGGCAGGCACACGCGGACATGATGTAGGGGCGTACAGGACCTGCCCGGGGTTACCTCACGAGGCGCACTTACTTGGTGCATCTGCATCATCGCCCAATGCAGCAGGCGCAAAAGCAGTTCGAA
>VFZP01000368.1 GCA_016871115.1 Acidobacteriota bacterium | reverse complement strand
TTCGCTGCCCGTGAAGCGCAACCGGAAGTCGTCCACGCCGCCGGCGGCGAAGTTCACCTTCAGAGACAACGTGAACTCGGGGTGCTCGGCCGTCTTCGGATAATCCATAAGCGCCAGCGTCACGTCTGCCACGTCGCGTTCGTCGTTCCAGTAGCGGATGCCGCCGGTTGAATAGACGCGCGTGGGGCCGGCAGAGCCCGTGACCACATGCAGGCCGGTGAGCAGGTGCACGTACAGATCGCCCGCTACACCCGTGCCGTAGTCCTGATAGTTGCGCCAGCGGAAGAAGCGCTTGGGGTCCCACGTGCGCTTGTTGGTGTTTGAAACATAGCGGTCCCAATCCACGCGCGCGGGCGAGGCGTCAGGCGGCATAGTGTACTGCCACGCGCCGATCGCGGTGGACCGGTCCAGCGACGCTTCCACCAGATTCAACTCGCCGATGGCGCCCTGCGCCATGAGATCCTTCGCCCTGTGAAAGACCATGGAGCTGGCATACTGGCTGCCCACCTGCAAAATTCGTCCGGTGCGTTTGGCTGCCGCGACGACATCTTTCCCCTGCTTGATCTTCTGCACCATGGGCTTTTCGCAGTAGACGTCTTTGCCCGCTTCCATGGCGTCGATCGAGATCTTCGAGTGCCAGTGATCGGACGTACCGATGATCACCGCGTCCACATCCTTGCGCGCCAGCACTTCGCGATAGTCACGCGAGGTGAACAGGGTGGCACCCCAGCGCTCCTTGGCGCGTTCGAGGCGCCCGTCGTAGAGATCGGCCACGGCCACCAGCTTCACGCCCGGGATCTGCTGCGCATACTGGGCATCGCCCGTGCCCATGCCGCCCGCGCCAATCAGCGCAATCTGAATCTTGTCGTTGGGCGACTTGGTCTGGGCCTGCGCGGCGGATGCTGCGAGCGCGGCCGCGCCGGCGGCGGAAGTTCGGATGAACGTGCGTCGACTGGTCAAGGAAAGATGTGCTCCTTGACCTTATTGTAACGCGGACCTACGAACTCTTGGTAGGGGTTGTGGAAGAAGAAGAGCTGCTCGAACTCGAATCCGGAGAAGAAGACTTCGATTCGGCCGGCTTGGATTCAGACTTGCCGCTCTCGCTGTTCTTGTCGGTCTTGGCGGGAAACTTGCCGCCCGACTTCGCATAATCCGTGATGTACCAGCCCGTGCCCTTGAACTGCAGCGCGGGGGCGGAGATGAGCCGCTCTACTTCGCCGCCGCATTCGACATGCGTCTTGAGCGGTTCATCACTGAATTTCTGCATCGCTTCGAAGATGTTGCCACACCGATGGCAGCGATATTCGTAGAGAGGCATGGCTGAGTTGCAATTTCCTTCCTGATTACAGCTATTGCTTGCGCGGCACGCCCAGCGTGCCCGGTTGCGTGGTCGTGGGCGTGCCGGCTTCGCGTACCGGTTTCACATCGGGATTCTGCGCGGCGATCTTGGGGTCGCTCTTCTTGGCTGCTTCGAGCCCCGAGGTGAGCACCTCCACAGCCTTCTTCAACTGAATATCTTCAGACGGCTTTTCGGTGGGTTGGGGCACGGCTGTTGGCGGCTTGGGCGCGTCGTCATCGGCATCGTCATCGCCGCCGTTCGGGTCGATCACAGTAAGCGTCGGCGCCACGCCTTCATCTTGAATCTTTTTGCCGGCAGCGTTATAAAATTTGGCCACCGCGAGAACTACCGCGCTGCCGTCTTCCATGGTCAAAGCCTTGCGAACGGCCGCGTCGCCGTACGTGCGTTCGCCCACCACTTCGCCCCGCTTGTTGTCGAGGATCGCCGTGGCCGCGACTTCAGCGCCGCCGGACGTGCCGCGGTTGGCCAGTACCAACACCGGCTTGCTCCAAATCATCTTGGCCGCATCCGCCTTCACTTCCTGGCGTGGCACCTTCTGGCCCTGCGAAGCGGCCAGCGTGCCTTTATCAAGAAACAGATTGGCCAGCGCCACACCGTCTTCGGGAGAGCCCGCCGCGTTGCTGCGCACGTCCAGCACCAGCTTCTGCGCACCTTGCCCGGCGAGTTCCCTCACTTTCGCGGCGATCTGCGCCACTTTGCCCGCTTCAAGCGACGCGGCCTTCACGTAGCCGATTTCGGCGTTCAACATCCGCGCGGTGACCGGCGGCATGGCCATCATCTCGCGCGTGAGTTGGATCTTGGTGGCCTCGGCGCTCTTGCGCACGCGGATCACGCTAAGTTCGAGATTGGTGCCTGCTTCGCCCTGCAACAGCATCTCGGCATAGGCGAGTGGCATGTCGCGCGTCCCGACATTATTGATCGACTCGATCACGTCGCCCGTGGTCAGTTCCAGCTTGTCGGCCGGTGAGCCGGGAATCGCATCCACCACGCTCACGTAGCCGAAGCGGCGCGACACAATCAGACCTACATGTGCGCGCGTGCTCTCGCGCGACTTCAGATACTGTTTATATTGATCCGGCGAGAGATAGCTGGCATACGGATCGATCGACTCGAGCAGCCCGTTTACCGCGCCCAACGTCACGTTGTGCATGTTGGGCTCTTCAACGTAGTCGCTCTTGATCTTGCTGATCACTTCGGTCAGCACGTCAAAGTGGCGGTACGCCGGGCCGCCGGCGTCAGCCGCGTTCGTGCGTCCCATCATGAGTCCCAGCATCAACACGGCCAGTAGAACCGTGGAAATGCTTACCACCAGGTATTGGAGGCGTTTCGTCATGGCGTGCGGATACACTCCTTCGGGCGCATTCAACAAGCATTCTCATTGTAACACGGCTATCGCTGTCCGCTGGCGGACACCGAGTTTCACTGACGCGACAAACCGCGATCCGCTGCACTGGCTACTGTGTTGATTCGGCGTGCCCAGCGTTTTGGCGCGCCGACTGCTATCCATAAGGACGCATGGGTAACGATATCCGTCTCGCTTTTCGCACGCTCACCCGCACGCCACTGTTTACCGCCGTGGCCGTGATCTCGCTGGCGCTGGGGGTCGGCGCCAACAGCGCGGTGTTCTCGCTGGTGGACCAACTTTACCTGCGGCCGCCGCCGGTGCGCGCACCGGAGGAACTGGTGCTGGTGAAAGACCCGGGGCCGTACGGCAAGGGCAAGGCTTGGTCTGACGGTGATCCTGCGGCGTCGTTCTCCCATCCGGTGTTCACCGAACTGCGGGCCGCCTCGCGCAACGTGCTGGCGGATCTGGCTGCGCGATGGAACATCCCCCCAAGTGTTGCCGCCGGGAAACGCGGCGCGGAGTTGGTGGACGGCGAACTGGTCTCGGGCAACTATTTCGAGATGTTGGGCGTGCGGGCCGCGGCAGGGCGGCTCCTGACGGATGACGATGACCGGCAGCCTGGCGCGCATCCCGTGGTGGTGCTGAGCTACGCCTACTGGCAGCGCCAGTTTGGTCGCCGCGCGGACATCGTTGGTTCAGAGGTTCGCATCAATACGCTGCCGATGATGGTCGTGGGCGTCGCGCCGCGCGAGTTCACCGGCACGCAGACCCGGCGGCATCCTGTCCTATACCTCCCGATGTCGATGAAGGCGCGCATGACGCCGGGCAACGACAATTTGAAAGACCGTACGGACCGCTGGCTGCAACTGATCGGCCGGCTCCGCCCCGGCGTCACCACGGAGCAGGCCACGGCGGCTTTGGCCTCGGCCTTTCAGCCCTCCATTGAAGCCACACTTGCTCAGCAGGCGGATCTGCCGCAGGAAATTCGTGACCGTGTGCGCCAACGCCGCCTGTCTTTTGAACCCGGCTCACTGGGCCGGGAGACTCTGCGGCGCGACAGCGGCGAAGCGACGATCGTGTTGCTTGGCATGACCGGGCTGGTGTTGCTGGGTGCGTGCGTGAACGTGGCGAACCTGATGATTGCGCGCGGAGCCTCGCGCGCTCGCGAGGTGTCGATTCGATTTTCGCTCGGAGCTCCGCGCAGCGCGCTGGTTCGCCAGATGCTGACCGAGAGCCTGATGATGTCGGTGGCCGGTGGATTGTTGGGCATGGTGACGGCGAGTTGGGCACTGGCGGGCTTGCAACAACTGGTGCCCCAGGATGCACAGGCGTTCTTGGCCGCCTCGCTGGATAGCCGGGCGCTGGGCGCCACCATGCTCATCGCGGTCGGCACGGGCTTGGTCTTTGGGCTACTGCCCGCGCTGCAGTCCACGCGGGCCGGTCTCCACGGGGCGATGAAAGATCAGTCCGCGGCCGGCACCGCGGCGCGCAGCGGGGTCCGGTTCCGGCGCCTGCTCGTGGCCGTGCCGTTTGCGCTGTCGTTGGTGTTGGTGGTCGCGGGCGGTTTGCTGGCCGCCAGTCTGGCGAATCTCAGCCGCCAGTCGCCCGGCTTCGACGTGGAGCGCGTGTTGAGCTTCCGGCTGGATGCCACGCTGAGCGGCTATCGACCAGGCGGCGTGGACGCGGTGTATGCGCGCCTGCGCGAGCGCCTCGCTGCACTGCCGAGTGTGCGCGACGTGGGTGTGACGCGCTTGCCGGTACTGGCAGACCGGAGTTGGACCGGCGCGGTGGTGGCGAAAGAGTGCGCCATCGCCAACCGTCGCGGCGAACTTTTGGACATGCCGTTCAACGGAGTAGACGCGGGCTTTCTATGGATGGTGGGCGCGCCAAAGGAGGGGCGCAGCTTTACGGCTGCCGACGGCGCCAAAGCGCCGAAGGTGGCCATCGTGAATGAGTCGTTCGCGCGTGCATGCTTTAAAGACCGTTCCGCCGTGGGCCGCACGTTTGCTACCGGCTCTCGCCAGAACATCGTCACCATTGTCGGCGCGGTGCCGGACGCGCGGTTGCAGGCGATTCGCGAGGCTCCGTTGCCGATGGTGCATTTCCCGCTTGAGCAGGTGCCGTTCTTCACCGAAGTGGCGTTCTATCTGCGCAGCGAATTGCCGCCCGAGTCCGTGATGGTGCAGATCCAACGCGCCGTGCGCGAAGTGGACCCGGCGCTGGCGCCCACTGAAATTGTCACGGTGCGCAAGGAGATCAACGACACCTTGTATGATGAGCGCCTCGGCGGCTTTCTCGCCCTGTCGTTTGCCGCGGTGGCAGTGGGCCTCGCCGTGGTGGGTTTGTATGGCGTACTGGCGTTTATGGTCACGCGCCGGCTGCCCGAGATCGGCGTCCGGGTGGCGCTGGGCGCAACGTGGCAAAGCGGAACGTGGCTGGTAGAGCGCGAGGTGCTGATGCTGGCGGGCTCGGGCGTCGCGATCGGCTTACCGGTGGCCTGGCTGCTGAGCGGCACCATGCGGTCGATGCTCTACGGCTTGGCGCCGGACGATCCGCGCGTGTTCGTTGGAGCGGTGTTGTTGTTGCTGGTGGCGGCGCTGGCAGCCGGGTTCGGGCCGTCGCGCCGCGCCGCGCGTGTGGACCCGGTGCGCGTGTTGCGGTATGAGTGACCCGGTTGGCCGCTATTGGGTCAGCTTCTGGAACTGATAGTTATACGTCCACTGCGTCTTCTGCTTCGGTTCGACAGTCACATCGATATACGCTTCCGGGCAGAACGTGGAGCGGATTGACCAGTAGACGATGCGCTGAATCGGCCGGTCGCCCGTGATCCGCACGGCCATGCCCGCCTTCCGGTTTGCCATCAGAATGTCATAAGGCGCGCCGCCCTCGAAAATGCCGAAGAAGCTCTGGCCGGCGGGTAGTTCCCTCTTATAGACAACTTCATTGCCGCGGATCTCGGCCAGATCCGGGCCCCGCAGCGCGCTGGTGGCCTGCAGGGGAAACGCGAATTTCACCTGCGAATCGGGTCCGGTGGGCTGGCCGTCCATAACGAAGAAGTTGTGGTTGTACTGCTGCGTGGCCAGGCTCTTGGCGCCCGTGTTTTCGAGCGTATGTTCAATGCGCATCTCCGGGCGGCCGCGCAGCAACCGAATCGTCTTGGTGTAGCGGTACGCGTAGCCCTGCCGGTCGTTCAACGTATGGATGAATGTGATGGCGTCGGGCTTGCGCTTCACCTTCCACTCGCCTGGATCGACGATTTCATACGTGCGGAAGTTCTCATACTTCGCGTCGCCCGTCGGCTTGCGCAGCACGCCAACGCCGATGCGGATGAAGGTGCCGCCGGGCGCGGCCTCGTCGTAGCCCAGAGCCAAGTCGCCGGAGCGGAACTCCTCCACCGGGCCCTGGATGGCGTCATGCAGTTTCGGGTCGTATGGCGCTGGATTCCAAACTCCGAAGTATTCATGCCCCAGCGTTTTGAGGCTGCTGATTTGGCCGGACCAATCGAAGCGCGTACCGCGATAGTAGCCGCGCGTGGCGTCGGGCAGATAAAGCTGAGCGGTGACGACGCCATTGGAAATCTCGGCGGACGGAAAATCGGCCGCACTGGCTGTGAGCGCAAGGAGTGTGAGTAGTACGTGACGCACTCCGCTACGATACCAGCCTCGAACCGCGACCGCGCGGAAGCACTATTGCTCTTTCAAGTCCTGTGCTGTCGCCTTGCGCCAGCCGCCGGTTTTGGCCGCTGGTGCCGGGGCGGGCGTGGTGTCGGCGTTCGTCGCAGCGGGCTT
>VFZP01000367.1 GCA_016871115.1 Acidobacteriota bacterium | reverse complement strand
AGGAAGAAGTATAACACAATCGGACGCGACTGTTGGTTCGCCACCTCCCGCCCGACGCGATGTCGATATTGGCCATGGTCCGCGTTGGGCTCGTGAAAACCGAGGCTCACGCCCAGCAGTACGCTGCCAGAGCTACGTCCTACTCTGTTGTTCTATTTTTTGCCAGCCCTTAAGGTAGGGAGCTACCAGAAGCGCCGTGCCGTGTTTGCCTCGCGGGTGGCTCTTCAATCCGTCGGCAATCTCGAATCGGTCCACGTCCCTGAGGACGGACCGAAAGAGAACGCGGTGCCGGTTGGCCGTCACCGCTACCACCGTGTCGGCGGATCCGCGTTGACACGGGAGAACGTCAGCGGAGAGACCGGTGGTGCGTCTGAACACGGCTACGGCAGCCGTTAGCATGCTCATGCGGGCCACTGTTTGACGGGTCTGTCTGTTCACTAATGGCTATCGTACACGTCCCGTGAACACGGATATTTCGTGAACAGAGCACCTTGACCACCGTTCGCTGTGCCGCGCCACCTTTCGAATCCTAGCGCGGCGGTATCCACAGGGCGGCGGGGCGATACAGCCGCCCGCCGCTCAGCACGTACTCCACGGCGCGGGTGTTGCGAATGGACTGTAGCGGGTCGGCGCTCAGCACCACCAGGTCGGCCCGTTTGCCCGCTTCCACCGTACCCAATTCACCGCCTAATCCGCGTGCAGTGGCGGCGTTCCGCGTAGCCATCGCCAGTACATCGGCGGCGGGAATGCCGGCCTCATGCAGCAGTTCCAGTTCCTGATGGAGGCTGATGCCAGGCACCACCCATTCATTCGGCAGATCGGACCCCGCCGTCAGCAACACGCCCGCCCGGTGGTAGCGGGCTACGATCGCCAACGGCTTGGGCCAGACCGTGCGCAGACGGGCAAAGTCGGCCTCGCTCCAATCGGCGGTGTAGCCGCCGGACACCCACGTCTGGCGCATCGGCTCCGGCGCGAGGCTGGCGTTCTGCACGCCGCGGTACTCCTCACTCGGGACAAACTTGGTCTTCATGGCAATCAGCGTCGGGTCAACCGAAATCCTGTGCCGGATAAGGCTTTCGATCACGCGGCTCACTTCCGGCCCGTCCACCTCAACGGCCTCCAGCCAGAAAATGCGCGCTTTCGTAGAGCCAACGCGTTTGCGCTCGGCGGCGTAGGCGGCGCGCCGGGCTTCGGGCAACCAGGCAGCGGACCAGGACACGGCGTGCGTCAGAAAGTCGATGCCCATCGCCGCGCCCTCGGGCCAGTCGGTGTTTTGCAGATGCCCAATCACTTGGCGGCCGTGCCGGTGCGCTTCATCGATGGCCGCCTTGGTTTGTGCTGGCCTGGAATTTGAATAGACCTTGATATAGTCGGCGCCCGCGGCCACCTGCCTTCGAACCTCCCGGGCAATGGCCTCGCCAGACATCTGTGTGCCGCCATTCAACGGCGTGCCAGCCGTGAGAATGCGCGACCCTGGCACCAAACCCGCGCGCACGTCGTCACGCAGACGCGCGGCTTCCACGGGCGGCCCAGCAGGATTGCGCACCGTGGTGAGGCCGTGCGCCAGCAGCATCCGCAGCACCTGTTCGCTGACGGCGCGGTCGTAGGTGGCGGGCGTTTCGCCGCGCGGAAAGGTGACATGCGCATGCATGTCGGCGAAGCCGGGCAGCAGGTAGCGACCGCGCAGATCCAGCACTTCCGCGCCGGCCGGCGGAGCGAGCCGGTTGCCGATGGCCGCAATGCGGCCGGCGCGAATGAGAAGGCTCGCGCGATAGGGCGCCCGGCCTGTCATATCGATCACCGTCGCATCGCGCAGGAACAGATCCTGCGGCGAAGCGGGGAGAGCTGAGGCAAGGAGCGCCAGGAACCGCAGTGCACGCCGCCGGTGGTGAATCAATCGCCGCGCCTCAACACACGCGCCGCCGCTTCTGCCACGGGCACGCTCACCGGCGCGCGCGTGGCGCGATCCACAATCTCCAGCATGCCGTCACGCACGTTCTTGCCCGCCGTGATGCGAAGCGGAAAGCCGATCAGTTCGGCATCGTTGAACTTCACGCCCGCGCGTTCGGCGCGGTCATCCAGCACCACCTCCACGCTCGCTTCGCGCAGTTCGCCGTACACGCGCCCGGCGGCCTCGCACTGCGCCGCGTCAGCCGGGTTCACCAGCGTCACCACCGCGGCAAAGGGCGCGATGGCCGCGGGGAGCCGCACGCCCGCGGCGTCCTGATGCCGCTCGATCGCCGCTTCCAGGAACTCCGTTATCCGCAGCCCGGAGTCCGCGTCGGCCAGCACGCGCGCGCGGCCGCCTTTGCGGATATCGGCGAACTCGCACGCAAAGTCTCGTACGGGCGTGACGTGCCGCAAATGGAAGCCCGTGCGGTTGGCGCCCGTCACCAGACCCGTCGCGCCCACCAGCGCAAGATCCACCACCACCCGGCACCCCTTCACACCCACCGGACCCAGCGACCCTGGCTCTGCGCCGAACGCCGCCACGATCTCGTCCGCCGTCGCGCCGCGCAGCGTCTCCACGCCCAAATGCCGCGCGAGCTTCGCATCGTCAAGCTGATGATCGCCGCGCACGAAGCAGAACACCAGCGCGTCCGCAGCCATCGTCACCACGCTCTTTGCCAGTTGCTCGCGCCCCAGCCCGGTAAACGCCGCCAGATCCGGAATCGTGTGCACGTCCGGCGTTGCAAACTCCTCCGGCAGCGCCGCATTGGGCGCGGCTTCCGGCTCGCCTTCCACCAGCAGATCCCCATGCGCGCGCCACCGAATCCCGGCAGCTTCCATCAACTCCGGCGCCGGCCGCGCGGCCCACACGGCGCGGCAGCGTTCATGTAGCCACGAACCCGCCGGCAAATACCCCGCGCGCTCTGCCAGCGGACGCCCGCCGTCGCGCAGCGTACGCCATTCAGGAAACTCACTCCAGCGCATAGGCAAATGGTAAGCTGAAACTTCACCTCGAAGTAACAAACCCCATGCGCATTGCGATCGCGTCTGATCATGCCGGGTTCGCCCTGAAAGAGCAGCTCCGCGAGAGGCTGGCCGCCGAGGGCCACGACGTGCAGGACTTCGGCACCACCAACACCGAGTCGACGGACTACCCGGACTACGCTTCGCTGGTGGCGCATGAGGTAGCCGGCGGCCGAGCTGACCGCGGCGTGCTGGTATGTTCCACCGGCATCGGCATGTCCATCGCCGCCAACAAAGTGGAGGGCGTGCGCGCCGCGCTGGTGATGAATGACGACGCCGCGCAACTCACGCGCCAGCACAACGACGCCAACGTGATCGCCATCGCCGCTCGCTATACCGATGCCGCGCAAGCCGCGCCGCTGGTGGACAAGTTCTTGAACACCGAATTCGAAGGCGGCCGCCATGCCCGGCGCGTCGCCAAGATTGCCAGACTCGAGGAGCAGGAGAAACGCAAGTCAACATGACCGACCAGCAGCGCATGGCGAGACCGCTCGCCGAAGTAGACCCGGAAGTTTACGCGGCCGTCAACCAGGAACTGGATCGCCAACACACGCGGCTGGAACTCATCGCCAGCGAGAATTTCACGTCCGAGGCGATCCTTGAAGCCACCGGCAGTGTGCTGACCAATAAGTACGCCGAGGGCTACCCGGGCCGGCGTTACTACGGCGGCTGCGAGAACATCGACACCGTTGAAAACCTCGCTAGAGACCGCGCCAAGAAGCTGTTCTCGGCCGAATATGCCAACGTGCAGCCGCACTCGGGTTCGCAAGCGAATGAAGCTGCCTTTGCCGCTGTACTGAAGCCGGGCGACACGATTCTCGGCATGAACCTCGCTCACGGCGGGCACCTGACGCACGGGCACCACCTGAATTTTTCCGGCAAGACCTACAAGATTGTTCCTTACGGCGTTCGCAAAGACGACGAGATAATCGACTATGATGAACTCGCGCGCCTGGCCGCGGAGCACAAGCCAAAAATGATCATCGCCGGCGGTAGCGCCTATCCGCGCATTATCGATTTTGCGCGCTTCCGCACGGTGGCCGATTCGGTGGGTGCGATTCTGCTGGTGGATATGGCCCACTTTTCGGGGCTCGTCGCTGGTGGCGTGTATCCGAACCCTTGCGTACATGCCGACATCGTCACCTCCACGACGCACAAGACGCTGCGCGGTCCGCGCTCTGGCATGATCCTCGGCAAACACAAGGTGATGGGCCAGGACGCCAAGGGCAAGGACATCATTCTCGGCGACCTGATTGACCGCGCCGTGTTCCCCGGCGCCCAGGGCGGCCCGCTGTGCCACGTGATGGCGGCCAAAGCCACCTGTTTCCTCGAAGCGCTGACGCCGGAGTTCCGGGCCTATCAGCAGCGCGTGAAAGATAACGCCTCGGCGATGGCGAAGGGCCTGATGGATGCCGGCTTCCGCGTGATTTCCGGCGGCACCGATTCGCATCTGGTGCTGGTAGACGTTTTCCCCAAAGGCGTGCGCGGCAAAGAGGCCGAGCATATGCTGGACGAAGCCTACATCACGGTGAACAAGAACGGCATCCCGTTCGACGTGAATCCTCCGCTGAACCCGAGCGGCATCCGGCTAGGCAGCCCGGCGGTAACCACGCGCGGCTTCGGCGCGGCGGAAATGACGGAAGTGGCCGGCATGATCGCCGACGTGGTGACGCAACTCGCCGCCGGCGCCTCGAAAATGGACGCCACCGTGGCCAGCGTGCGTCAACGCGTCAAGGCGCTCACGGACCGCTTCCCGCTGTATCGCTGGCGCCAACCGCGCGCCTAGGCCGGCCCCATGCGTATCGTGATGGACGCCCGCCATGCGCGGGATTTCGGCATCGGCACCTACATCCGGGGCTTGCTGCAAGGGCTCGCGGAGGTGGACTCGTCCAATCGCTACGTCATTGTGCTGCCGCCAAGCGAAGAGACGCAGTTGCCCAAACTGCCCGGCAACTTCGAAACGGTCTCCTACGCCGGGACCGATCTCGACTATTCCGACCACGTCGCGTTTCCGGCCTTTCTGCGCCGCCGGAAGCCGGACCTTTGCCACATTACGCTGAACCGCGTGCCGTGGTTCATGCCACGGCCCTACGTGGTGACGGTACACGACATGAGCCGCCAGTTACTGGCCGGCGCGGGCTGGCGCACGCAAGCGAGCCTCTACCGTGCACGGCGTGGCCTGGCGCGCGCCCGCCGCGTGATCTCGGTGTCGCAGGCTACCCTGCGCAGCGTCCAGTCCGCGCTGGATGTGCCGGTGAGCCATTTTCGCGTGGTGTCAAACGCGCCGGACGTTCGCTTTCTGCAGCGCCCGCCCGATGCCGACCAGGAACGGCTCCGCCAACTGGAACGCTTTCAGATCAACTACCCGTTTGTGCTGTATGCCGGCCACATCCGTCCGCAAAAAAACGTTCCGCGCCTGATTGAGGCCTTTGCCGTGCTACGTACGGAACTGGCCGACGATCCCCGTTATCGCGATCTGCGCCTGGTGATCCTGGGCGCCGACATCAACCAGCACCCGGAAGTGCGCCGCGCCGCCACGCAAAGCCGCCAGGCGCCGGCCATCCGTTTTTTGGGCTTTGTGCCGTTTGAGACGCTGCGCGCCTTCTACGAATCGGCCGAGGTATTTGCGTTCCCTTCTCTCTATGAAGGCTTTGGACTCGCGCCGCTGGAGGCCATGGCCTGCGGCACGCCGGTGGTGACCTCCAACTGCAGTTCGCTCCCCGAGGTGGTGGGTGACGCAGCGGTGCAAGTGAATCCGGACAACGTGTTCGACATCGCCCGCGGCCTGCGTGAGGTGCTGCAGGACAGCGAACTCCGGCTGCGTCTGGTGGCGAACGGCACGCGCCAGGCCGCTCGCTTCAGTTGGCCCCGCACTGCGGCGGCGGTGCTGGATGTCTATCGCGAAGCGGTGGTGGGATCAACCTGAAGGCGTTCGGAAGCAAGCGGCGGCGGTGGCGGAACCAGATCGGCAATCTCGATCCGCAACTCGCGCATCAAGCGGTCTGCCAGCTCGGCGGTCATTGGACGATGACCCTTGAGTACATTGTGCAGATAGGGCTGGGAAATACCCATCGGCATTGCCAGGCCGCGCTCGGTTAAACGGCCATTCCACACGGCAACACGCACTTGGTGGCGAAGCAGGTCCATCAGTTCGGCAAAAAGCAAAGTTGGGTCTTTGGGTGTATTCCTGTGAGAAATATACCTCCAATTCCCTTACAAAAATTAATCACGTTTAATGATTTTATTGCTGTGCGATTAAGCCTTTGTTTTATTGCGCTGTACGGCGGTCCACGGAGGCCTAGAAAACTGTTTAGACCTCACACATTTTGATTGCCATTGACAATTTATGAGCCAGGAATAACATCGGCACAGAGGGGGTGTGCCTACTTTGTGACGATGGAAAAGCCTCGTTGAATCAGCGGCATAGATCCGCTGGCAGCCTTTCGGGCTGAAGCAAAGGACCGGGATATGATCATATCCCAGGCTTTCGGGTCAGTTGTCGTTGGCCACTTTCAGCTCGGCGAGGTG
>VFZP01000366.1 GCA_016871115.1 Acidobacteriota bacterium | reverse complement strand
TGCCGCCCCACCGTGGCGTTTCACGGCAACATGTCCATCGCGGTGGCCGAGGCGCGCACGCTCGTGGAACAGGGCAACCGGGTGGTGTTCTTCGGCGCGTCTGTCGGCGAAGTGGAGCGCCTCGCCAACATCTTCCACGAGTACGCCGTGCCGTTCCAACTCGCGCTCGACTCGGCCGACCAAGCCTCGCCGTACCTCGCGCAGCGCCCTTACGCCGCCGCCGATGCGGGCATTCTCCTGGCGCGGGGAGCCATCCGGCGCGGCGTGCTGCTGCAAGAGTCGGGCCTGGGCATCTTCGGCTCGCAGGATCTGTTTGACCGCGCCGAGGCCGACGCCGTGGGCGACACGCGCAACGTGCGCGCGGGCCAAATGGGCGCCTTCACGGCGGACATCGGCGATCTCAAAGAAGGCGATTACGTCGTCCACGCCACGCACGGCATCGGCCAGTTTCTGGGCATCCGCGAGATTGCGCAGAGCGACCAGAAGGGCGACTTCATGTTGCTTGAATATGCAGGCGGCGCGCGGCTCTACGTGCCCCTGTCGCGTATGGATCTGATCCAACGCTACCGCGGCGCGGGCGACAACAAACCGGGCCTCGACAAGCTGGGCGGCGTCACGTGGGAAAAAACTAAGTCGCGCGTCAAGGCCAAGATGCGCGACATGGCCGAAGAGCTCTTAAAGCTCTACGCGCAGCGCCAACTGGCCAAGGGCTTTGCCTACTCCCCGGACTCGAACTGGCAGCGCGAATTTGAAGACGCCTTCCCGTACACCGAAACCAAAGACCAGCTTGCCGCCGTCCAAGACATCAAGCGCGACATGGAACGGGTGCGTCCGATGGACCGGCTCTTGTGTGGCGACGTAGGATTCGGCAAAACAGAAGTGGCCGTGCGGGCAGCCTTCAAAGCACTGGGTGACGGCAAGCAGGTGGCCGTGCTGTGCCCCACCACCATACTGGCGCTCCAGCACTCGGAATCATTCAAGCGCCGCTTTGCCGCCTTCCCCGCGCGCATTGAACACTTCAGCCGCTTCCGCTCCAGCAAAGAGCTGAAGACACTCACCGAAGAACTGAACGAAGGCAAGATCGATATCGCGATCGGCACGCACCGGCTGCTCTCACAGGACGTGGTGTTCAAAGACCTGGGCCTGGTGGTGGTGGACGAAGAGCAGCGCTTCGGCGTGAAACAGAAGGAAAAGCTCAAGCAGCTCCGCGCCAACGTGGATTCGCTCGCCATGAGTGCGACGCCCATTCCGCGCACGCTGCATCTGTCCATGCTCGGGCTGCGCGATTTGTCGGTCATCGAAACGCCGCCCAAGGATCGGCTGGCGATTCAGACCGTGGTGGCGCGCTACAACGTTGACCTCATCAAGAACGCGCTAGAACAGGAACTCGCGCGCGGCGGCCAGGTTTACTATCTGCACAACCGCGTGGACTCTATCTTTATGCGCGCGGCGTTCCTGCAGGAACTGGTGCCCGAGGCGCGCATTGGCGTGGGTCACGGGCAGATGGACGAGACGGCGCTCGAGAAGGTGATTCTCGGTTTCATGCATCACGAGTTCGACGTCTTCGTCTGCACAACGATCGTTGAAAACGGCATCGACATCCCGCTTGCCAACACGATGATCATTGAAAACGCCGAGCGTTACGGCTTGAGCGAGCTGTACCAGTTGCGCGGGCGCGTGGGCCGTTCCAACCGCCGCGCCTATGCCTACCTGCTGGTGCCCGAGGATACCGAACTCACCGAGGTGGCCCGCAAACGCCTCGCCGCGCTGCGTGAGTTCTCTGACCTGGGCGCGGGCTTCAAGATCGCCGCGCTTGACCTTGAACTCCGCGGCGCCGGGAACCTGCTGGGTGGCGAACAGCACGGTCACATCAACTCGGTGGGCTACGACATGTACATGTCGCTGCTCGACAACACGGTGAAGGAACTGCGCGGCGAGCAGGTGGCGCCCGAAATTCACACGTCGTTCTCGCTGGGCCTCGATCTGCGGATCCCAGCGTCGTACATTAGTGACGAGCACCAGCGCCTGCGCGCCTACAAGCGCATTGCCGACACGGGCACGCCGGAGCAGGCCGCGGGTATCCTGGAGGAATTGACGGATCGCTACGGGCCGGCGCCTGAACCCGTCAAACTGCTGGCCAAGTTCTCGGTCTTGAAGAGTTATGCCGAGACGATCGGCATTGAATCGGTGGAGCGCAAGCAGGGTGCGCTCTCGTTTAAGTTCCATCCGGGTTCGCGAGTGGACCCGGTGAAGCTGATGGAACTAGTCGGGTCAACTGCCGGCGCGCAGTTCACTCCGGCCGGAATCCTGAAGCTGCCCGCCGCCGCCAATCTGGCGCCGGGGCCGCTCCTGGACGCACTCGAGCTCAGCCTGGGGCAGTTGGCCCCGAACGTCGAGGTGTCGGATAATGGAACGTATGCAGTTCAGTAAGATGCTTCTCCTGGTGGGAGGCGCCGCCGTTGTATCGTTGGCCGCTCCGGCCGATTTGCGCGTGCTCGAAGAGATTGTCGCCAAGGTCAACGGCGACATCATCACGCGCTCGGAACTGGAGAAGTCGCGCGCCAACATGCTGGCCGACCTCCAGCAGCGTGGCGCCAAGCCGTTGCAACTGGACCAGTTGATGAAGGAGCGTGAGAAAGACATTCTGCGCGACCGGATTGACCAGTTGCTGCTGGTGCAGAAGGGCAAGGAACTCAGCATCACCGTGGATGCCGAGATCAGCAAGAACCTCGCCGACATCCAGCAGCAGTGCGCCAAGACCGACCCGCGTTGTGTGGACCCGGATAAGTTCCAGGCGTTCGTCAGGGAACAGACGGGCATGTCGTATGAGGACTACAAATCGGAAATGCGCAACTCCATGCTCACCCAGCGCGTGGTGCGTCAGGAAGTGGGACGCCTCATCAACATCCCACGCGCCGAGGTGGAGAAATACTACAACGACCACAAGACCGAGTACGTGCGCAAGGATCAGATCTTCCTGAGCGAAATTTTCATTTCCACGCAAGGCAAAGACGACGCCGGCAAGGCCGCGGCCGAGAAGAAGGCGAAGGACCTAGTGGCTCGCGCCAAGAAGGGCGAGAAGTTCGGCGAACTCGCGCGCGACAACTCCGACAACCCGGAAACGGCGCGCAACGGCGGCGAAATCGGCGGCCAGGAAAAGGGCGACTTGAGCAAGCTGAGCATCGACGCCACGTGGGAGCAGGCCAAAGGCTACGTGACGGACCCGCCGCTGAAGCTCGACGGCGGCTTCCTGATTCTGCGCGTGGACGAACACCACAAGCCCGGCCAGGCCGACCTGGAAGAAGTGCAGGGCATGATCAACGAGCGGCTCTATATGGAGCGCTTCCAGCCGAAGATCCGCGAGTACCTCACGCAGTTGCGCGCGGACGCGTTCCTTGAAATCAAGGAGGGCTTTGTCGATGCGTCGGCCGCGCCCGGCAAAAACACCACCTGGACCGACCCCGCGCAGTTGCGGCCGGAAACCGTCACCAAGGACGAGGTGACCAACAAGGCCCGCCGCAAACGCCTGCTGTGGGTAATGCCGATTCCCGGCACCAAGACGCAGCCCAAGAGCACGTCCAAGTAGATTTCCGTTTTTGAAAGTGAGGCGGGAGCCAGCGCCGCGAGCGCACGGTTCCCGCAGGCCGCAGTATGAAGTCACCGGTCATCGCCGATCTCGAAGTCGGACAGAACACTACAGGGGTGTTCCTCGTCGCGCACAAGGACGTGCGCCAGAAGAAGGGTGGCGACTTCTTTCTTTCGCTCACCCTTACGGACCGCTCCGGCGAAATCGACGCGAAGATGTGGGACAACGTGGACAAAGTGATGGACACGTTCGAACGCGACGGATTCGTGCGCGTCAAAGGCGTGCCCCAGGTCCACCTGAACAAGCTGCAGTTCACCATCCACACGCTGCAGGTCGTGCCGGAATCGGAAGTGGATCTCGGCGACTTCTTCCCGGCCTCCAAGCGCGACCCCGCCGAGATGTTCGCCGAACTTCGCGGGCATATCAACGGCATGGCGAACGCGCATCTGCGCGGGCTGCTGAACGCCATCTTTGACGATGCCGGCATTGCACGGCGATACCAGCGCGCGCCCGCGGCCAAGTCCATCCACCATGCGTGGCTGGGCGGGCTGATTGAACACGTGCTGTCGATGTGCTCGCTCTGCAAGCGGGTGGGCCCGCACTATCCGCACGTGAATCTGGATCTGCTGCTCACCGGCGCGATCCTGCATGACATCGGCAAGATCGACGAACTCACCTACGACCGCGGCTTCGGCTACAGCGACGAGGGCCAGCTCCTCGGCCACATTCTGATCGGCCTGCGCGTGGTGAACGAGAAGATGGCGCTGCTGCCGGACTTCCCGCCGCGCCTGCGCATGCTGGTAGAGCACCTCATCGCCAGCCACCACGGCACGCTTGAGTTCGGTTCGCCCAAGGTACCCATGACGGCCGAGGCGATGCTGCTGCATCACCTGGACAATCTCGACTCGAAGATGGAAACCGTGCGCGTGTCGGTGGAGAAGGATAAACTCACCGAGGGCAGTTGGACGGTCTACGTGCCATCGCTGGAGCGCACGCTGTTGAAGCAGGAGCGGTTCCTCAATGCCGCGCCGCTGGCCGCGGTCACTCCGCCCGCCACCAACGGCGCTCCGCCAGCGGCCCCGCCCAAGTCCGCGCCCGCCAAATCCGACTTCGCCTCCAAACTCCTCGGAGCGCTCGGGCCCGGCGGCAAGAAGGAATAGCCCGATGCGACGCCCCGGCCGGTCCAGCGACATCCCCCCTCCGCTGGAGCTCGCCTGCCTGCGCGCGCTATGGCAATTGGGCGAAGGCAGCGTCAAGGATGTGCGGATCCTCGTTACCAGCAGCCGCAACCTGGCATACACCACCATCATGACCGTGCTTGAGCGCCTGGCGCGGCGCGGGGCGGTGGAACGCTGCAAGCGCGGCCGGGCCTTTCTTTATAAACCGGTGATGGGGCGCGAGCAGGCGCGGCGGCTGGCCGTGAAGGAGCTGGCGGAGACGTATTTCGACGGGTCCGTGGATGAGTTGCGGCGGTACCTGGACCGGCCGGGCGCCTCCCTTCCGCCGGCTCCCCCGCCCCCGGTGGACGAGCCGACCGATGCGGACATAGACACGACGCTGCTGTAGCGGACGATAACGTTTCTCACACGCAAGGCAGATTAAATATCATTTCAACCGATAAGATAACGAATTTACCGAAGATACGATACTAAATTTCCAAGTGCCGTGCAATGCTATACTAATTTCGTATGGCCGATAAAGATTCTGATGGCTATCTCGGCGCCACCGGATTCGACGGCCTCATCCACGCCCTCGGTCTCCGCATTCCCGAACCGGCCGTTCGCTCCTACATCGTCCCCACCGGCCGTCGCACCAAAGAAGCCGACGGCATCGTCTGGGAGCAATACCCGCGTAGCTACGGCCCTCGGGACATCATCGGCCACCTCAAATTTGCGCTGCGCTACGAGCCCTGCCATCCCGGCATTCTGAAAGCCGTGCTCAAAGCGCTGGGCCGTGAGCCGATTCTCGCATGGCTCCGCGACGAACCAACCGGGGCTTACGCCCGCCGCGCCTGGTACCTCTATGAAATCCTGCTGGGCGAAACGCTCGATCTGCCGGACGTACCGCCAACGGGTTACGTCGATCTAGTCGACCCGGAACTCCAGGTCACCGCGCCGGTGGCCACGCGCATTCGCCGCCAGCGGATCAACGACAATCTGTTGGGCAGCGCGGCCTACTCACCGGTGATCCGTCGCACGGAGGAACTGGCGGCATGGTCGCGATTTGGCCTCGACCGGGAAGCCCGAACACTGATCGAAGGCGCGGACCCGAGCGTGCTGGTGCGCGCGGTGAACTACCTCTACACGAAGGAGACCAAGTCGTCGTTTGCGATCGAAGGCGAGTCTCCCGCGCCGGACCGCGCCGAGCGCTTCGTGGCCGCTTTGACGCGCGCCGAAGAGTTCAATCCGCAGGACCCCGCCGCCTTCGTGCGCCTGCAAAACGCGATTGTTGACCCGCGCTACGCCGAACGCGGGTGGCGCACCGTGCAGAACTTCGTGGGCGAAACGCGCAGCGACTTCACCGAGCACGTCCACTATGTGTGCCCGCAGCCCGCGGATGTCCCCGAACTCATGCGCGGCTGGATGACGCTGGTGGCCCAACTGGCCACCCCCGGCATCGACCCGGTGTGCGCCGCCGCGGCCGCCGCCTTTGGCTTTGTGTTTCTCCACCCGCTTGAGGACGGCAACGGGCGCATCCACCGCTTCCTGATCCATCACATGCTGGCCCGCGCCGGCTTCACGCCGCGCGAAGCGCTCCTGCCAGTTTCGGCCGTGATTGCGCGCGACCGCCGCGCCTATGACCGCGTCCTGGCGGGTTACTCTCGCTCCATTGCGCCGCACATCGTCTCGGCGTTTGACGAAGCGGGGCGCCTTGAAGTGGCCGGCGAAACCGCTGACCTCTACCGTTATTGGGACGCGACGCCGTTTGCCGAGTACCTCT
>VFZP01000365.1 GCA_016871115.1 Acidobacteriota bacterium | reverse complement strand
CTAAATGGAAAGCCAACGGCCAAGACATCCTCCGAAAAATCACCAGGGCGCGGGAATCCCTGGCTGCCGCTATTGCAGGCTAATTCCGTTACAGGACACTAGCGGCATTGGCTGCCAGCACCGCGTGCGACATGATCGGCGTTGGCTGGAGGTTTATGGTTCCGGCTGGTCCACCGAGCCGGGGCCGCCCGCCGTCTCCGGCTACGAGGACGGCCCCATCGTTCGCGACAAAGTGGCCGGTGCTCGCCACTTGCCGCCCGAGCAGGGTCACCTCGCCGGTTCGGATGTCGATGCGGCGGACGGAGCCGCTAGGTAGGTCCGCGGTGTGGCTCGTATTTCCGTAGACCACGCCAAACAGTCCGTTGCGGCTGATGGAAGCGTTGCCAGCGAAACTGAAACTGCGCTCGCCAGTTTCGATCTTGGTGGACAACAACTCGCGGAACAGGCAGTAACTGGGGCTTTGGCAAATGGAACGCCGGTTGAGAGCGCGCGCCGTGCCTGTATCGTTCAGCGACGTGGCCCGATGAACAATCGCGCCAGTGTCTTCGATGAATTCAAGCTCGCGGCCTCGCAGCAAGAATACCTTGCTGCCGTTTGACTGGTTGGATCCGCGCTGCCGCAGTGACGTGCTGAAGTAAATGCCGGACCCGTCGTAATTGGTGGCGAGACCTTCGATGACCTGCGCTGCCGCGGCCGCGCTCGCCGCGAGTACAAGCAAGCCGCTACGGCAGATACGCGAACTCATTGCGGTTCAGCAGCGCCAGACAGAAGTCTTCCAGCGGCCCGCCCTTGGCAAAGAAGCCGCGTGCCATCGCCAACTCCGCCGGCTTCGGTTCGCGCGCCAGCGCATGCAGATACGCGCGGCGGACGCGGCAGTCGGCGGTTTTGCATTCGGTGCCGAGCCGCGCGGCGAAGCGTTTGGCAAGCCCGTGCATCATGTCGCTGTTCATGAGCGACAACGCCTGCAATGCGTGGGTGGACGTGGGGCGCTGCGGGCAGGAACTCATGTTGTCGGGCTGATCGAAGTTCGCCAGAAACGGTAGCCGGACCGTGCGCTTGTTCAGCAGATACAGGCTGCGGCGGTCGTGTTCGGTTTTGTCCAGCGCAATGGGCCACAGGTTGTCCGGCTCGCCTTCGGTGAAGATCAGGTCGTAGATCTCGGGTTCAAGCGGCGTCTTGACCGGCTTGCCGCCGCGCTTCGAGTTCAGCGCTCCGCTCACACGCAGCGCGCCGTCACGCAGGAACTCGCCTTCGAGACGCCGGCGGTTGGCGCGCCACAACAGCTTGTTTTCCGGGTCGGCCTTGGCCGCCGCTTCGTTGTGCTGCACGGCCATCTGGTAGACGCTCGAAACGAGCAGCATGCGGTCCATTTTCTTCACGCTCCAACCGCTCGCGACGAACTCCGTCGCAAGCCAGTCCAGCAACTCCGGATGCGTGGGCCGTGCGCCGAGCACGCCGAAATCGTTGCCCGTGGCAACGATGCCGCGACCGAAGCGCAGCGTCCAGATGCGATTCACCATGACGCGTACGGTGAGCGGATTCGCCGGTGACGCCAGCCAGCGCGCCACTTCGCTCCGCCGGCCCGCGGGCGATTTCGTTACGTCTGTCGTGCCCGGACCCGCGCCCAGCACGCGCAGCGTCCCCGGACCCACCTCATCCTGCTTCATCTTGAAATTGCCGACCTTCAAGATGTGCGACGCCGGCGCCTGCTCCAGATTCGTCACCGCAAAGGCCGCGGCCGGCGGATCGGGTTCTTCGTACTCAATGCGGTGCATCTGCTTGCGCAAATCGGCGCGCCGCGCCCGCATATCGGCGGGGATGGTCTCCAGCACGTCATCCCACCGCGGCTTGATCTGTGAGTCGGCTTCCATGGCCAGCCGTTTTTGTTCCGGGTTGCGCTGCTCTTTGGGCACGGCGAGCGCAGCGGCAAACTGCGGTTCGAGCTTCGTCTTGCGCTCTGCGATCAAACGATCACGATACGGTTTCTCGATCTCCTTGATTTGATCCTGGATCGGCTTCAGCTTCGCTTCATAGGCCTTCTTCGCTTCCTCGTACGCCTTCTTTTCCGCGTCGCTCGCCAGCGGCAAGTCCTTGAACTCGGTGGCCGCAAGCGTGGCCTGCAGGCGATAGTAGTCAGACTGCGGAATCGGATCGAACTTGTGATTGTGGCAGCGCGCGCAGCCCACGGTGAGCCCCAGAAACGCCGCGGACATACCGTTGGTCATCTCGGTGAGCACTTCCTGGCGGCTCTCTTCTTTGTCCACATTGCCGCTCACCAGGTGAATCGGCCCGGCGCGATGAAAGCCCGTGGCGATGAGCGCTTCTTGATTGCCAGGGAATAGTTCGTCGCCCGCTACCTGCTCCAGCACGAACCGGTCATAGGGTTTATCGTTGTTAAACGCGGCCACCACATAGTCGCGAAAGCGCCAGCCGTGCGTACGTTCGGCGTCGATCTCATAGCCGTTGGTGTCGGCATAGCGCGCCACGTCCAGCCATTTCGTCGCCCAGCGTTCGCCGTACTCGGGCGTGGCCATGAGGCGGTCGACGAGATTTTCGTAAGCCTTGGGCGAAGTATCGGCGAGGAAGCGCGCGCGGTCTTCCGCAGAGGGCGGCAAGCCGGTGAGATCGAGGGTGACGCGGCGAAGGAGTTGTTCCTTGTTCAGGCGCGGCGCGAGCGTGAGCGACTTGGCCTGGAGCGCCTTGAGAATGAATGCGTCTATCGGCGTCTTCACCCACGGGTTGTTGAGGGCGGGCACGGCTGGACGCATGGGCTGTTTGAAAGACCACCAGTTCTTGCGCGGCGCCACCCACGCATCGTCCTTGTCTCCCATCGTGGCGGCGGCCGCGGCAGCGGCGACAGCGCAGGCGGCAAGCGCAACAGCGTGCAATCTGGTCATCCTGGGGTCATTATAAGTGGTAGAGTAGCCTCCCATGGGCGACTTTTCACGGCGCCAGTGGATGGGGCTGGCGGCGGCATCGGCTGCGGGGAATACAGCAGCCGCAGTCCCCCGCCCCAATATCGTGGTCATCATGACCGACGATCAGGGTTCGCACGACCTTGGCTGCTACGGCGCGACGGATCTGCGCACTCCGGAATTGGACGCGCTGGCCGCGGCCGGCGCACGCTTCACCAACTGGTACTCGAACGCGTCGGTTTGCGCACCGTCGCGCGCCGCGCTGATGACCGGGAGTTATCCAGCGCGCGCGGGCGTGGTCACCAACGGGCAGCGCTTGGAGCCCCACCAGAAGACCACGGCTACGCTCCTGAAGCAGGCCGGCTACCGCACGGCGCTGATCGGCAAGTGGCATCTTGGCGACACGCCGGATACGCTACCGAACGCGCATGGCTTCGACTATTTCTACGGCTTCCTGCCGGGCTGCGTCGACTTCTATTCGCATCGCTACTACTGGGGAGAGCGCGGCGCGGGTCAAGTGAATTTCCACTCGCTGTTTCGCGATCGCCGGGAGATTTTCGAAGACGGCGAGTACCTCACCACGCGGAATAGTGAAGAGGCGTGCTCATTCATTCGCGGCGCCGCCGGTGATCCGTTCTTCCTCACGGTGACCTGCAATGCGCCGCACTATCCAATGCACGCGCCGCAACGCTACCTCGATCGCTTTCCGCAAATCGTCGACCGCGAGCGCCGCGTTTACGCCGCGATGATTGCCGCCGTGGACGATGGCGTGGGCGACATCCGCCGCGCGCTACGCCAGGCGGGGCAACTCGAAAACACCCTCTTCATTTTTGTGGCCGACAACGGCGCAACCACCGAAACCCGCGCGGGGCTCGATCAGAAGCCGGCCACGGCGGGCAGCAACGAGCCGTGTCGCGGCTACAAGTTAAGCCTCTTTGACGGCGGCATGCACGTGCCGGCGATCCTGAGTTGGCCGGGCAGAATCCCGGCGGGGACGGTAGTGGACAAAGTGTCGATGACGATGGACATTCTGCCCACGGTGTGCGCGGCGGCAAGCGTGAAAATTCCCGAGGGCCACGTCATCGATGGCCGCGATCTCCTGAGCGCCGGCTCTTCGGTGCACTTCGCCATCTTCTGGGAGAACGGCAAGCAACGCGCGGTGCGTAAGGGCAACTGGAAGCTGGTGCTCGATGGCAACGCCTACGATCGCACGCCGCAAGACAATAAGCCGCTCGCGGGCGAAGACTCCGTGTTTCTTGCGGACCTGTCGAAAGATCCAAGCGAAACGACCAACCTGCGCCGCGCGCATCCGCAAGTGGTGGATGAACTCACTAGCGCAATTCACGCATGGTACACCGCAGTCCGCCAATGACTCGCCGTCTCTTCGTAGGGCAAGCTCTGGCTTGCGGCGGACTTCAGTCCGCCCCGCCGCCGAAGCGCTACGACGTACTCGTCTACGGCGCCACATCTGGTGGCATTATCGCCGCCGTGGCCGCGGCGCGGGAAGGCCTGCGCGTGGCGCTCGCCGAGCAGGGCCGTTATCTCGGCGGCATGACCACCAGCGGCTTGGGCCGCACGGATTACGGCAAGAAAGAAACAATCGGCGGCTATTCGCTCGAGTTCTATCAGCGGCTAGGCAAGAAATATGGCGAGCCCGTGTCCTGGTTTTTCGAACCGCACATGGCTGAACTTGTCTTCAAAGAAATGCTCACCGAAGCGAAAGTGGATGTGTTCACCGAGCGCCGCCTCCGTGCGAGCGGCGGCGTCCGCAAGCGCGGCGCGCGCATCCGCGAGTTGTTCTTTGAAAACGGCACGGCGATTGAGGCAGCGCTGTTCATCGACGCTGCCTACGAGGGTGACCTGCTCAATCAGGCCAAGGTGAAGTACACCGTGGGGCGCGAAGGCGTGACGCACTATGACGAGACGCTGGCCGGCGTGCGGCCCAGGGATCGGAATCATCAGTTCGACTTCGCGGTGAGAGGCATCGGCGAGGTGACCAAGAAGCCGCTGGCGGATATCGGCCTGGCTCCGCGAGGCGAAATCGGTGCGGCCGACAAGAAGGTGCAGGCGTACAATTTTCGCCTGTGCCTCACGCGCAACCCCGCGAACCGCGTGGAGATCCCAAAGCCCAACGGCTACGATCCGGCGCGCTGGACGTTGGCCGCGCGATACCTCGAGGCGTTTGCGCGCGAGAAGAAGCGCGTGCCCGAGATGAAGGATCTGTTTCTGGTGGGCGTGATGCCTAACGGCAAGACAGACTTCAACAATCGCGGGCCGGTTTCCACAGACTACATCGGTGCGAGTTGGGACTATCCGGAGGCGGACTACGCGGGCCGCGCAGCGATCTGGCAAGCGCATATCGACTATACCGCCGGTCTGTTCTACTTCCTCCGCACCGATGAGCGCGTGCCGGAGAGTCTGCGCGTTGAGATGGCTACTTGGGGGTTGGCCGCCGATGAGTTCGCTTCAACCAATCATTGGCCCCATCAACTTCACGTGCGCGAAGCGCGCCGCCTCATCGGCGACTTTGTGATGACGCAGCGGGATATCCAGACCGACCTCACCAAAGAAGATGCCATTGGCATGGGGTCCTACAACAGCGATTCGCGCAACGTGCAGCGCTACATTCAGGCGGACGGCACCGTACAGAACGAAGGCAACATGGAGGTGCGCGTGACGCCGTATCAGATCCCGTACCGTGTGTTGCTGCCGAAGAAGAAGGAAGCGGAGAATCTCCTGGTGCCCGTGTGTGTATCTTCGTCGCACGTGGCGCATTCAACGCTGCGGATAGAGCCTGTGTATATGATCATGGGGCAAGCTGCAGGAGTGGCCGCCAAGTTGGCGGTGGGCAAAGCGGTGCAGGACGTCGATACGGCCGCGTTGCGCGCGCGGCTCAAGAGCCAGGGCACGATCTTCGAATGGGTGCAATCGAAATGAAGTCAAAACATGTTTTATTGATCGCGTTGACGGCTGTCGCCGCGGCGCTGGCCTTGCGTTCACCCCTCACGGTGCGCTCGCAGCCGGAGCCTCGCGTGGTGGACACGGTGGCCTCCGTGCGAATTCAGTTCGGCGTGAACGACGCGGACCCCGCCGATTGGAGCGGCGAGGTTTCTGTGGCCGGCGGCGGGGAACTCGCCGGGCTCCGGCATTGGCGTCCGCGGCCCGGCGACCGGATCGAAGGCGCGCGCTTCACGGTGACCACGCGCAAGGGCGTCCCGTTTGTTTTTCGGCCGTGGGAGAACTTCCCGATGCGGCCCGAGTCGCCGTACTTGCTGACGCCGGGTGTAATCGTGGATGTGAAGTCCGCACGCACAGCGCGCCTGCGCGTGGAGACGAAGCACGGCACGTTTGAAGTTTCCCCCTTTGCGCTCGAAGCCGGCCAGCGCGAGCGGCACTTGGGTGGACGCGTGCTGGTGGATCGTGTGCCGTTCACCGAGACAGCTTCGGGTGAGCGTGACGCCGACTTCCCCACGCTGTTGGCGCATTCGTCCGGAGAGCTGTGGAGTGCGTGGGTGGAGTATCAGGGCAACGGCAAGAACGCCGTGGTAGCGCGGCGCTACGATGGCCGCGCGTGGGCCGCGCCACAGACGGTTTCAGGCCCGCACACCGACGTGCACTCGGTGAAAGC
>VFZP01000364.1 GCA_016871115.1 Acidobacteriota bacterium | reverse complement strand
GGCGCCGATGGGGTGAAGAACGGCCGGAGAGATGGAAATCTTGAGAAAAAGGAGGCTGGGCGGAAGAGGCGTCGAGAGAGCTGTTGGAAACAGGCACGTTCTCGGTTTTCGTTTTTGTGCGATGGTCCGAAGAAGCCATCGGCAAGGCACTGGCCCGCCCTCGGAATGGGGATTCTGATCAACTCCGGCACGGGAGTGAGGCGTCGGGTGTAGATTGTTGGATTCCGGGAAACCCAAAACGGAAATCCCGGATTGATGCTCGATGGCGTGGCCCGGCCCAATGCGCACAGCGTCGGACCCTACCCGCCACACGGCGTCGGCCCCCGGGCCCAGGATGTAGACGTCCGCCTTGCCCGCCACCAGCAGCGCGCCGCCTTCGAGACGCCCGTCGCGCCCGCCGAGATTGAACTCCATCGCCACCGGCACGTCACGCGTACCCGCCGCGCGGATACGCAGGCGAAAGCCCGTTGAAGTCTCGCGCAGTTCGGCATCGTAGCGCAGCGTGCAGACCTCGGTTCGCTGCCGGCGCGCGCGCAGCCGGTACCACTCGTCCACGCCCACCGGTTGTTTGGTGCCGTCGCCGAACGGCTGGTAGTAGCCGGCTTCGAGCGACTGCGTCCACCCGTAAGTGCCGTCATGGTGGCGCGTAGCGGCCGCCGCAGGTTTGAATTGTCCGCGTCCAAAGAAGGCGCCGGCAAAACGCACCGCATTCAGAATCGCCTGTCCGCGCCGCAACGTCAGCAGGCGCGCAGAGCCGCCGGATCCGGTCATCAGCGTGGCAATGGTGAGGCCGCGGCGGATGCGCGACACACCGAGCGCCGGGAACTGCTTTTCGTAGTTGTCCGGCACGGGCTGCGGCGCCGGCCCGGCCGTGCCTGAAAGCTCAGGATGAAGGATAAGTTCCCAAAGACCGGCGTCCGTCTTGCGCGCCAGCGCTTCGTAGACGCCGTTGTTGTCTCGTACGGCCAGCAGCCGCAGCGGTAGCCAGAAGTTTCCGAGGCCCGACCGCGCGTTGCGGTCCTGCCGCGTGGAAACCTCGGTTACCACTTCGTAGTCCGGATGCAGCAGATACACGGTGGACTCCAGGTTCCGCCGTACAGGATCGAGCGGCGCCGGGCGGTTCAACTGCATCGCCACGGTGCTGAGCGCGCGATCCACGATTCCGTTGTAGACGGCGGTGCTGCGCTCGGAACAGTGGCCGTCGGCATCGATACCAATGGTCTCCGTCAGCCAGCCGTCAATCCGTTTCAGCCACGCGGGGGTGGGATACAGCGCGTGTGCCTGCGCAAGCGCGGCGCACATCACCCAGTGATGGTTCGGCGTGTGGACGCCGCCGCGCGCGACGCCGCCCGCTATGCGCTTCAGCGCGGGTTCGAGAAGACGCTCAAGCTCCCCATTGCTGTATTGGCGCCCATCGCCACGGCGGGTGCGATCGAGTGCATGGCGAAAGCGGTGTCGGCCGGTGAATTGAAGTTGGTGGTCAGCGAATCGACGTTGCCTTCGGCGGTGAGATGGCGGCCCAGATAGTCCACCGCCCATTGCACGCGTTCACGTGCCCGCGCGCTCCTGTGGTGGCGCGAGCCGGGCAGCACGAGTCCGGTAACGGCGTGGACGAGGATCCCGGCCGTGCCGGCGGGATTGGGCAGGCCGTATTCATCGAACAGCCCGCCATGCCAGCGGCTGCCGCGGTCCGCACTCTGCTGCGAGAGCAGACTGTCGATGCCGGCATCGTGCGCGGCGATGCGTTGCGGCGTGATGCTCCAGTAGCCTGACGGTGCGGCGGTTTGGGCCGGCGCGGCTGCTGCTGCCATGGCCGCGGCCGAAAGAACGGTTCTGCGTCTCAACCTTTGATTTTATCGCCTGGCCGAGAAACGCTTCACAATCCACACGCCCGTGAAGATGACGCTCATCGCCGCCAGTTCCACCCGTCCGAACGGTTCGCGGTACACCAGCCACCCCAGCGCCGCCGCCACCACGGGATTGATGTAGGTGTACAGCGAAACCATCGCCACGGGGAGCTTCTCCAGTGCGTAGATATAGGAGCTGAAACCGATGATGGAACCGAAGGTCACCAGGTACACCACAGCCCAGACGCCCTGCGGGGAAGACCAGTCCGCGCGCGCATCCGTCTCCATCAGCGCCGGCACGGTGAACACAATTCCCGCGGCCAATTGCTGCACCGCACCCACCGCGAACGGATGCGCCTGAACCGCCCGGCGCTTCTGCAGCACCGAGCCCAGCACCCAACTCACACTGCCGCACTGCAGCAGCAGGAAGCCCTTCCACACCGAGCCCGAAACGCCCTGCTGCCAAAGGTCCGGCACAATCAGCAGCGCCACACCGGCGAAGCCGCAAAGGATGCCGCCGAGCACGGGGGCACGCAACGGTTCGCCACCCGGCACCGCCGCTTCGATCGCAGCAAACCAGAAGGGCGAAAGTGTGATGAACAGCGCCGCGAGGCTGGAGGGAATAATGCGCTCGGAGTACACAAGCGCACCGTTGCCTCCGCCGAGAATGAGCGCGCCGAACAGCGCGGTGGACCACAGGTCGCGCCCGCGCGGCAACACGTGGCCCAGCGCTCGCACCAGCCCGAGCATGACGAGCCCAGCCAGCCAGAAGCGCAGCGAAACCAGCACAGCCGGCGAGAAGGCTTCCAGCGCAATGCGGATGGCCAGGTACGTGGTGCCCCAAAAGACGCAGACCGACGCCAGCGCCGCGTAAGCCTTGAACTCGGGGTGATTTCTCAATCTCTCAGCGTAGCTTGCTCCGGCGCGGGCCACCGCTACAATGAAAACTTGTTTGTCACAGTCACTTTGAATCCGGCGATCGACCGCACGGTGACCGCCGACCGCCTGGTGTTTGAGGATCGTGCCTACATCCTCTCGCGAGGCGAGTCGCCCGGCGGCCGCGGATTGAATGCATCTGCCGTGCTGCACTCCTGGGGCGCGCCCACGCTCGCCATCGTGCCCGCGGGCGGCGCCTGTGGGCCGCGCCTCGAAGAACACTTGCAGCGCCTCGGCTTTCCCTTCGTCGCCGTACCCACCGAACAGAACGTGCGCTCGAACCTGATCATTACGGACCGCCGCGGACTGACGGTGAAGTTGAACGAGCCCGGGCCGGCGCTGACTGCGGCTGAACTGGAGCGCATCGAGGAAGAAGTAAAGAAGCAGTTGCCCGGCGCCAAGTGGCTGCTGCTGTGCGGCAGTCTTCCACCCGGCGTTGCGCCTTCGTACCTGCGCCGCCTGGTGGGCGTTGCCCGCGAGGCCGGCGTGAGGGTGCTGGTGGACGCCGATGGCGAAGCGCTGCAGGATGTGTTGCTCGAGCACCCCGCCGCCGTGACGCCGAACCGCAACGAAGCGTCCATGCTGTTGAACCGCGCGCTGATTACGCGCCAGCATTTCCGCGCCGCCGCGCAGCGGATCTGTGAGATGGGTGCCGAGTCCGTGGTGTTATCGCTAGGCGCGCGGGGCGCGATGGGCGTGCGCGGCAGCGAGATTGTAGAAGCCGTACCGCCGGCCATCGATTCGGTGTGCCCCATCGGCGCGGGCGACGCGTTGAATGCGGCCTACGTCTGGGCTCTCGAACAGAACAGCGGCGACTTCCGCGACGCCGTCCGCTGGGCCGTGGCCGCCGGCACGGCCACCGCGCGCTTGCCCGGCATCTCGTTCCCGACGCTTGAACAGGCACGGGCAATTTACGAACAAGTGGAAGTGAAATAGGCTGCGCCGGTTCACCGGCCGCCGCAGTGTTTACGTAGCCGCGCAACCCGGGCTATAATTCCTGGGTTGGATTGCAGACCATCCGAAAGGGCATCACGAGTAGCAAATGAGAAAGAAAGTCACGGTTGTTGGCGCAGGCAATGTGGGTGCCAACTGCGCCCTCCGCATCGCGGGCAAGGAACTCGCCGACGTCGTCCTGGTAGACATCATGGAAGGCGTGCCCCAGGGCAAAGGCCTCGATATCGCGCAGTCCGGCCCCGTTGAGGGCTATGACGTGAATCTCGTGGGCGCCAACAGCTACGAGCAGACGGCCAACTCCGACATCGTAGTGATCACCGCCGGCTTCCCCCGCAAGCCCGGCATGAGCCGCGACGATTTATTGATGGCCAACTACGAGATTGTGAAGGCGGCCACCGAACAGGCGGTGAAGTACTCGCCCAATTCGATCCTCATCCTCGTCACCAACCCGTTGGATGCGATGGCGTGGGTGGCGTACAAGATTTCCGGCTTCTCAAAGAACCGCGTGATCGGCATGGCGGGCGTGCTGGATACGGCCCGCTTCCGCACCTTCATCGGCATGGAACTCGGCGTCTCCGTCGAGAACATCACGGCGATGGTCCTCGGTGGCCACGGCGACGACATGGTGCCGCTGGTGCGCCTGACAAGCGTGTCCGGTATTCCGCTGAGCGAACTGCTGCCGAAGGAAAAGATCGACGCGATGGTGTTGCGCGCGCGCAAGGGCGGCGCCGAGATCGTGTCGCTGCTCAAAACGGGCAGCGCCTACTACGCACCGTCGGCCGCGACCGTGGAAATGGTCGAGTCGATTCTCAAGGATAAGAAGAAGGTGCTGCCGTGCGCCGCGCTGCTCGAAGGCGAGTACGGCATCAACGGCCTTTTCTTCGGTGTGCCCTGCAAACTGGGCGCGGCCGGCGTGGAGAAGATTTACGAGGTAGGCCTTCAGCCCGACGAAAAAGCCATGCTCGACAAGAGCGTAGGCGCCGTCAAGGAACTGGTGGACGTCCTCAAAGCAAAAACCGGCGCGGCCTAAGCGGCGTCCGGCCCGAAGGGGGATACATGGATCAACAAACCGTTCAAATCGTCGCGGCGATCTTGGCCGTGGCTTGTGTGGGTATTATTGTGATGCGCCGCAAGGGCAAGCCCAAGAACAACGCCGAAGACGATTTTTAACCAGAGACTCTCCGGAACACCAGCCTCAACCGCCGCGCAGGCACACTCCTTGGCGTGTCGGCGCGGCTTCTTAATTGAACACCCGCATGGCCAATATTCCTGGTCCCAAACCCGTCATCAACGAAAAGTACGCCAATTTTAAACTGATCATCGCTCCGTCGAGGATCCATCGCTGGGGCATCTTCGCCGGCGAAGCGATCCCGGCCAACCGCAAGGTCATTGAGTATACCGGCGAACTCATCAGCCGCCGGGAAACCAAACGGCGGGCAGACGCAAGCGACATGATCTACCTGTTCACCGTGGACGACTATTGGTGCAAAGACGGCACCGTAGGCGGCAGCGGCGCCGAGTACATCAATCACTGCTGCGAGCCGAACCTGAAGACGGTGATCATTCGCCGGCACATTCTCTACATGAGCATGCGCGTGGTGAAGAAGGGCGAAGAGCTCACCGTGGACTACCGCTTCGACAAGAAGTGCGACAGGGTGCCCTGCCAGTGCGGCGCGAAGAACTGCCGCGGCACGATCAACCTCCGGGAATAGCCGATGCGCCGCGCGGGCTGCAAGCCCTGTGAGGCGATGCGCTTCACGCTTCGTACGCTCCTGCCGGCACATACTGGCCACGCCCGAACATCATGTCGGAGTAGTTGCCCTCGGGCACCGCACCCGGCATCGTGTAGCGCTCCACCACGGCTTCGTCGAGTTCAATACTCAACCCCGGGCCTTGCGGCAGCGCGAGTTCACCGTCCACCAGCCGCAGGTTTTCCTTGAGCAATTGCTCAATGAACGGGTTGCCCGTTTGATCCATCTCCACCGTGATGGCGTGCGGTTGCGACGCGGCCACGACATGCATGTTCGCCACCAGCGCCACCGCATCGCTCCACGTGTGCGGCGCAACGCGCAGCCCCTGCCGGCCGGCACGCTCAGCCACGCGCATGCTCTCGGTGACGCCGCCACACCGGCACGCATCCGGCTGCACGATGTCGACAACCGGCTCGCCGTCCATCAACTCGCTAAAGCCCTGCAAACCGAACTCGTTTTCGCCCGCGGCGAGTGGAATCCCGCCCGCGAGTTGCGCGCGCAGACGCCGGAAGCCGTCTGGATTCTCCGGCAGAAACGGCTCTTCCAGCCAGAAGATGCCGGCCGCGCGAAATTCAGGGACAAGCCGCAGGGCCTGCTCGAGCGGATACCGCGCGTTGCCTTCAATCATCAGCCGGCGCTCCGGGCCGATCGCTTCGCGCACCACGCGCAGCGCCGCCGAGTCATACGCGTAGTTGCGGCCCAGGCGCATCTTCATCGCGCGAAAACCGCGCGCCGCGTGACGCCGCGCTTCTTCTCCCAGGAGCGCGGTGTCCGGCTTCCATAACAACGCGCTGGCGTACACGGGTACACTCGCGCGAGGCGCGCCGCCCAGCAGCCGGTAGAGCGGGAGCCCGGCCGCCTTGCCGCGCAGATCCCACAACGCCATGTCGATGCCGCCGAGCGCCGACATCGCCGCGCCCTTGCGTCCGTACCAGCGCGTGATGCCGTAGCACCGCGCCCAGAGGCGCTCCACGTCCAGCGGATCTTCGCCGATCAGCAGCTCACGCAACTGGCCTTCGACAATCAGCCGTACCAAGTCCGGATGCGAGTACACC
>VFZP01000363.1 GCA_016871115.1 Acidobacteriota bacterium | reverse complement strand
AGCAGCGATTGTGGCCGATGCTGGGACTCAAGAGCTTTGAGTCGGCGCCCATTGTGATCAGCGGTATCGAACTGGCGGAGAAGATCAAGAAAGGGCAATTCAAATTTGGCAAACTGGGCGGGTCCAGGGCGACAATGCCGGAGATCTGGCGAGCCGCGTTGGCAGCGTGATCGGCATCGGGTTCGATCGAGACATCGGCAGCGACCGAATTTGGCCCGACTAGGATTTTGCACCAGAGCCTGACAGGGCACAACGTGCGTTGGCCGGACGGCAAACAACTCCAGCGCGTGGGCCTGCAGCCGGACGTACCGGTGACGCCCACCATTCGCGGCATTCGCGAGGGGCGCGACGAGGTGCTGGAAAAGGCGCTGGAGTACCTGCAGTCTGCTCAGTGATTGTGGCGCGGGATGTCCTGGCCCACGTTGTGATACTGCACGGCGAATTCCAGGCACCCGCCCGTGGAAAGCTGACCCACGTGCGTGCGGAACAACTCCTGCCACGGCGTTTGATTGTCTGGGATCTCGATCTTCATTTCGGATCGGCGCAGTGCGATCTCTTCGTCAGAGACCTGAATGTCCACGCGCCGCGCGTTGAGGTCCACCTTCAGCAGATCGTTGGTGCGGAGGATCGCGAGGTTCCCGCCCACGGCGGACTCGGGCGACGCGTTCAGGATCGACGGACTTGCCGCCGTGCCACTTTGCCGTCCGTCGCCGATGGTCGGCAACTGGTTCACGCCGGCCTTGATTAGCTCATCCGGCGGCTGCATGTTCACTACTTCGGCCGCACCGGGATATCCCACCGGGCCCGCACCGCGCACCACCAGGATGCACGTCTCGTCGATGTTCAACGACGCGTCATTGATGCGGTGGTGGTAATCCTCGGGTCCGTCGAACACAATCGCGCGGCCCGTGAAGCAGTTCTCGCTGCCCGGCTTCGAGAGGAACCGGTTGCGGAACTCGTCGCCGATCACCGACGTCTTGATGAGCGCGGCGTCAAAGAGATTCCCGCCGAGTACGAGGAACCCGGCCTTTTCCATCAGCGGATTCGAGTAATCGCGAATCACGTCTTTATCCGTCGACTCGCGCCCAGCGTTGTTCTCGCCAATCGTCTTGCCCGACACCGTCATCGCGCCCGTGCGGATCTTGCCGGCCTTGATCAACTCCGTGATCACCGCCGGTACGCCGCCTGCGCGGTAGTACGACTCGGCGAGATACTTGCCAGCCGGCTGTAGATTGACCAGCAGCGGAATGTCGTGACCGACGATCTCCCAATCCTTCACGTTGAGCTCCACGCCCATGTGGCGCGCAATCGCGATCAGATGCGGCGGGCAGTTGGTGGAGCCGCCGATGGCGGAGTTCACGACGATGGCGTTCTCAAACGCCTCGCGCGTTAGGATGTCGGAGGGGCGCAGGTTCTCATGCACCATCGCCACAATGCGCTGCCCGGTGCAGTAGGCCATTTGCGCGCGCTCGCGGTTGGGCGCGGGAATCGCGGCGCAACCGGGGAGCGACATGCCCAGCGCTTCGGCCAGCGAGTTCATTGATGTGGCCGTGCCCATCGTGTTGCAGTGGCCCACGCTCGGCACCGACGCCGCCACCATTTCCATGAAGCCCTGTAGCGTGATCTCGCCGCCCGCGTAAAGCCGCCGCGCGTCCCACAGCGCCATGCCGGAGCCGGCGAGTTCGCCCTTGTAGTAGCTGTTCAGCATGGGTCCGCCGGAGAAGACAATGGCGGGGATGTTGACGGTAGCCGCGGCCATCAAACAAGCGGGCGTGGTCTTGTCGCAGCCCGTGGTGAGCACGACGCCGTCGAGCGGATACCCATGCAGGATCTCGACGAGCCCCATGTAGGCGAGGTTGCGGTCGATGGCCGCCGTGGGCCGCCGGCACGACTCCTGAATCGGATGCACGGGGAAGGAGAAGGGAATACCGCCCGCGTCGCGAATGCCGTCGCGCACGCGCTTTTCGAGTTCGAGGTGGTGCCGGTTGCAGGGCGACAGATCCGAGCCCGTCTGCGCGATGCCGATGATCGGCTTGCCCGACTGCATCTCCTCGCGCGTGATGCCGTAGTTGGGATACCGCTCGATGTAGATCGCGGTCATCTCCGGGTTGTTTGGATTGTTGAACCATGCGCGTGAGCGCAGGAGTCCCGCCGCTTCCTGCGCGGCGAGTTTCGGGGCGTCTTTCGGTGAAGGCATGAACTCTCTATTCTATTGCGATCCGGGCGGGCCTCCGCTGATTGCCGTTGAGCCGCGATCCAGATGGCCTGCGTGGGCGAAGTCTCTGAGTGAGGTTCTGGCGTGGATGAGATTTTCATCTCATCTTTTGAAGCTCAATGACTAAACGGGGCGCGTCATTCACGGCCTTGGGGCTTCGGGAAAACCTTGTGTACATTGGGGTCGATCAGGACCAAGTTGGTCCCTGCAACGGCCCGGCGATGGTACTTGTCGCGTACGGGCGCCTTGAGCTTCGATAGGTCGTATTCCGGCCGCAGCTCGTCTGGCTGCTTTGTCAATTTCTTCATACTGCCTCCGCTCGGTTACCGTGGATTGGGGGGCGCTGATGATCCGGATTCGCCGTCCGCGTTCGCAATGGGAAGCGAACGCCACTCGCCCTCTCTCAGTATGGCCGACGGTGATCTCGCGTTGCTCCAGGCCGGAGCGGTCGGGGTCCGGGAACGTGATCGCTAGTGGGTCGAGGAAGGCTTTAACAAAGGGCGGAAATCTTCGATGGACGCACGAGATGCTGCTGACGAGTGCCGACTCCTTGGAGATCATCGAGCGGTATGAAGTCGACAAGCATCTGCCCAGTTTCCTGCTGCGGGGCGATAATGGCGGTGTTGTGTTTCACGTGCAGATTGCAGTCGATATCGAGGCCGGAGGCAATGTTTGCTTGGTGACGATGTATCTTCCGTCACCCCATGATTGGCAGCCGGACGGCCACACCAGGAGGTCTAAAGAATGAAATGCCGAGTATGTGGAGGGACGATGGAGCCCCGGGTCACTGACCTTCCTTTCAAGATCGCCGAACAGTCGATCGTCATTGTGAAGGCTCTCCCGGTCCTGCAGTGCAATCAATGCGGCGATACTGAGATGGAAGACTCCGTCATGGCCCACGTGGACGAATTGCTGGCACGCATGGATTCATCGGCGGAGTTGGAAGCGGTCCGCTTCGCCGCCTGAGTCGACGTTCCACCCTGAAAAGAAAAGCCCACCCCGCAGGGTGGGCCTCTCGCACTTCACACGTCGCCGAGCGAAAACTATTCCGTCTTCCCCGCGCCGCCCTTCATCTTCTCGCGCAACTCCTTCAGCACGGCCTTGCGGCTCAGCTTGATCTTGTTGCCTTCGAGCGCCAGCACCTTCACCTGGATCTGGTCGCCTTCCTTCAACTCGTCGGTCACCGTCTTCACGCGCGTCTCGGAGATCTCGCTGATGTGCAGCAAGCCGTCGGTACCCGGGAAGATTTCGACGAACGCACCGAAGTCGACAATCCGCACCACCTTGCCGAGGTAGATCTTGCCGATCTCAGCCACAGCGCAGATGTCGGTAATCCGCTGAATCGCGGCCTGCGCGGCCGTGCCCGTCGTCGAGAAGATCTTCACCGTGCCGTCGTCCTCGACGTCGATCTTCACGCCCGTTTCGTCCACGATCGAGCGGATCATCTTGCCGCCCGGTCCGATCAGTTCGCGGATCTTATCCACCGGAATCTGCATCGTGTGGATGCGCGGAGCGTTCGGATTAAGGTCTGGACGCGGATGGGCGATCACGGCGGTCATCTTATCCAGAATGTGCAACCGCGCCCGGCGCGCCTGCTCCAGCGCCTCGCGCATCACCGCCATCGAAACGTTGGTGACCTTGAGGTCCATCTGCAGCGCGGTAATGCCGTCCTTGGTGCCGGCCACCTTGAAGTCCATGTCGCCGTAGTGATCTTCGGCGCCCGCGATGTCGGTAAGAATCGCGTACTTGCCATCCTCGTACACCAAGCCCATGGCGATGCCGGCCACCGGCGCCGCAATCGGCACACCGGCATCCATCAGCGCGAGCACGCCGCCGCAGACCGAGGCCATCGAGCTCGAACCGTTCGATTCGAGAATGTCGCTCACCACACGGATGGTGTAGGGGAACTTTTTGTCGTCGGGCAGGACGGCTGCAATCGCACGTTCGGCCAGCGCGCCGTGGCCGATTTCGCGGCGGCCGGGGCCGCGAAGGAAGCCCACTTCGCCCACCGAGAACGGCGGGAAGTTGTAGTGAAGCATGAAACGCTTTTCGGTGGCGCCTTGCGGATCGAGCAGCTCAATGCGTTGCGCGTCGTCGGTGGTGCCGAGCGTCGTCGTCACCAGCGCCTGCGTTTCGCCGCGCGTGAACAGGCCCGAACCGTGAGTCCGCGGCAGCACGTTCACTTCGCACTCGATGTTGCGGATTTCGTCAAACGCGCGCCCGTCCGGACGGCGCTTGGTCACCAGCATTTCGTCGCGGAAGATTTTTTCCTTGAGGGCACTGAAGAGGCCCCCGGCTTCACTGCCGGTGGCGGCCTTCAGTTTTTCGTCCGTGATGCCGGCGGTCATCGCCGTCACGGCCTTCTCGTGCAGTTCATCCACCTTGGCGTAGCTTTCCAGCTTGCCGTACTTCTTCGTGTCGAGGGCGTCGGTGAGATCCGTGCGCACCAGCGCTTCGATCTTGCCGGCCATCTCAGCGTTCGGCACTGGCGGCACATACGCGCGCTTCGGCTTGCCGCACTTCTTCACCAGCTCCTGAATCGCAGCCACGATCTTCTTGCAGCAATCGTGACCGAACTCGATGCAGTCAACTACCTTGTCTTCCTTGACGCCTTTGCCGCCGGCTTCCACCATCACAATGCCGGTCGCGGTACCGGCCACGATGATGCTGAATTCGGCTGCCTTCTCTTCAGCGTAGGCGGGGTTTGCCACCAACTTGCCTTCCACCAGCGCCACGCGGCAGCCGGCCAGCAAATGATGGAAGGGGATTTCAGAAATCGCCAGCGCCGCCGCCGCGCCGACAATGGCGAGCGGGGCAGGGTCGCGCGTCGGGTCCGCGGACATCACCATGGCGATGACCTGGGTCTCGCACATGAAGCCTTCGGGGAACAGCGGACGGATGGGGCGGTCGATGAGGCGCGAAGTCAGCACTTCTTTTTCGCTCGGGCGGCCCTCACGCTTAATGAAGCCGCCGGGGTATTTACCCGCGGCGTAGGTGTACTCGCGGTAGTCCACCGTCAACGGGAAAAACGCCGCGTTGGGCTTGGGCTTGGCGCTGGAGCAGGCCGAGACCAGTACAACGTTGTCTCCAGAGCGGACAACGACCGAGCCATTGGCCTGCTTGGCAAGCTTGCCTGTTTCAATCGTGATCTCGGCGCCATTGCCGAGGTCGACGCTAACGGAATGTAGCATCAGTTCTCCTTGATTCTTCGATCAAGGGAGACCGGGGAGGTTTCTGTGGGGCAGCCGCCTGAGACTAGTGGCGCAAGCCGAGCTTATCGATCAACGTCTTATAACGCTCGGGGCTGTGGCGCTTCAAATAGTTCAACAACCGCTTCCGCCGGGCCACCATCAGCAGAAGTCCACGACGGCTGTGGTGGTCCTTCTTGTTGGCTTTGATGTGCTCGGTGAGTTGCACAATGCGGGTCGTGAGCAGCGCAACCTGGACCTCTGGCGACCCCGTATCAGATTTGTGGGTCTTGTACGTCTTAATAACGTTTTGCTTTGCTTCCGTCGCCAGTGCCATTTCGAAACTACGAACTCCTCGTCTTCCTAATCGCTTGTAAAGTTCTTCTTCAGAGTACCATAGTCGTAACCACTCCATGCAACCGTATTTTCATCGAGGGATCAGGACTGGTCTGGCCTGGCTGGTACTGACTGCGGCGGAGGCGCTGGCGCAGGGCCCGCCGCCCGCGCGGTGGCGCAACTGGTGGCGCATGACATTGAAGTAACGCAGGGATGCGTCCCGCAGGCACCGGCGGCGCGCAAAGAATCGCTGGCGCCGGGCCGGCCGCTGCCGGTTCCGCCGGCGATTTCGTGTAGCGGTGCGGAACCGAAGTTTTCGCGGTTTCGCCTGAACCCGCCCGTGGTCACCGCGCCGGGCACGCAGATCGCCGCGGGCCTGGGAGTCGATGCTCCGGTGCTGCTGGGCTACGATGTCGCGGCGGATTGGACGGGCAACCTGCGCGCTGCCGTGGAGGCGAGTGTGGACGCGCCCGGGCTCGACGCCTACCGCGATAATCTGCAGGCGAGTGTGAGTGCGCAGAGCTCGCGCGTATGCGAATGGAGCGCCGCGACTGCGCCGGCCACCGCCAACGGGTTCACCGTCGAGTCGCTACTTATTAGCTGTCTAGAAATAAGATATTCAGTGTGATGGATTGCGGGGCTGGATTTCGCAGTTCCAATCGCCATGAAACTTGTCGCGGCGTATAAACGGCGGAGCAATAATAGACCACGAAACGCCGCTTGAGCGGTGGATTGTGGCGGTCGAAAAGTAGACCACCACGCTTGGAAATCCGCGGGTGTAGCGGGAGAGCTGTGCTTGTGGAACACCT
>VFZP01000362.1 GCA_016871115.1 Acidobacteriota bacterium | reverse complement strand
TCGGCGCGTCGCCGGCGATGCGCGCGAGGCTCGCGGCGGCGGATGTGACGGCGTTCTTTCCAGCGGCGCAGGCGGAGTATGCGAAGGTGTCGCCCGATGGCGCGGCGCATTGGAAGGTGTTGGGGGAGAAGTGCCGCGCGATGTGGGCCGACGCGACTTGGGGCTTCACGGCGGCGGAGTTGGGGAGGGTCGCGCGGCCGGTATTGATTGCCGCCGGGGACCGGGATTCATCGGGCGTGGAAGAGGCGGTGCGGGTATTTCGGGCAATCCCGAAAGCGCAGCCCTATATCGTGCCGTGGACGGGGCACGCGACGTTTGCCGAGCGCGCGGAGTGGATGAACAGGGTCGTAGAAGAGTTTGTTACGCGAGCAGCCCCGCGCTGACGCGACGGGCGGTTTCGGGGGCGAGCAGGATGCCGTTGCGGTAGTGTCCGCAGGTGAGCCAGATGCGCGGGGCTTGGCCGCTCAACGGACGGATCTCGGGGAGTCCCGAACCGGTGGCGGGGCGGAAGCCGACCCACGGGCGAGGCTCCAAGCCCTCGAGCTTGCCGAAGAGCGAGGCGGCGTTGCGCCGGAGGGTTTCGACGATGGCCGGGTCAATGGCGCGGTCGAAGCCAGCGTGCTCCATCGATGCGCCGGCGAGGAACGCGCCGCCGGTGCGCTGCAGCAGGTACGTGTGGCCGCGGCGGAGGATGGGATCGAGCGACCCAGCGGGAAGATCGTAGCCGAGCAGGTGGCCGCGCACCGGGAAGGTCGACGGCACGGGCACGGCCATATCCACTTCCGAACTCCAGGCTCCGGCGGCAAGGACCGCCGCATCGAAGACGAGCGGCTCACCGCCGGCTTCGAGTTCGACATGCGCACGTTCATCGCGCCAAAGCACGGCGCGCACCGGCGACTGTTCGCGCACGGCGTTCCCGCAGACGACGCGCAGGGCCTCCATGATGTCGCGCGGATTCACCGTGGCATCGTCCGGATAGAAGCGATACTCGGCGGAGCCGGCGGGCGCGCGCAAGGACGGCGCGAGGGCCATGGCCTCGGCGGCCGTGACAGCGCGTGAGGCGATTCCGAGTTGGCGCTGCGGTTCGGCGCGCGAGGCAAGGTCGGCGAGTTCGGCTTCGCCGGCGAAGAGTTCGAGTCCGCCGGTGGGCCGATAGCCGATGCGTACTCCGGAGGCGGCTTCGAGTTCGCGCAGGAATGCTGGATACATACGCGCACTGGCGAGCGCCATTTCCGCCCACGCCGACACCGCCGTGACCTCGGCTCCCGGCGCGAGCATCCCGGCCGCGGCCCAGCTTGCTTCCGCGCCCCACTGGCGCGCTTCGAAGATCGTGACGCGCGCGCCGTGCTGCGCCAGACGCCACGCCACGGTGGCCCCAATGATTCCGCCGCCCACTACGGCGATCTGCATGCTCATCTTCTTCCATCGTATGCTGGCAGAGCATGTTGCTTCTATTCTTTCTTTTCGCGCTTCCATTGGGCGCAATCGACACCGTTGAGATTCGTTCGTCGCTGGACGGCGCGGCGCAACCCGCGCTGGTGGATTTGCCGGAGGCACAGGGCAAGCCAGTGCCGCTGCTGGTGCATTTGCACTCGTGGTCCAGCCGGTTCAACACGTCGCCCAATTTCGAGGATATTCACGCGGAGGCGCGCAAGCGCGGCTGGGCTTTGATCTCGCCCGACTTTCGCGGCGCGAACGATCATCCCGAGGCGTGCGGGTCTGAGCTTGCCGTGCAGGATGTGCTGGACGCAGTCGCCTGGGTGCAGCAGCGCACCGCGATTGACGAACGGCGCATCTATCTCGCGGGCGTTTCCGGCGGCGGCTACATGGCGCTGATGATGGCGGGCCGCGCACCAGGCTTGTGGGCCGCGGTCTCGGCGTGGGTGCCCATCTCGGATCTGCAAGAGTGGCATACGTTCTCGAAGGCCAAAGGCACGCGGTACTCGAAGATGATGGATGCGTGTTTGTCGGGTACGTCGCCGGCTTCGAACATGTCGGTGCAGCAGTACCGGAGGCGTTCGCCGATTCACTTCCTGCGGCTGGCGCGCGGCGTGCTGCCCGTCGATATTCAAACGGGCATTCATGACGGGCACACCGGGACCGTACCGGTGAACCATACGCTGCGCGCGTTCAATGAACTGGTGGTGAATGCGGCGGATCGCATCGCTGAGACGGACATTGCGAGCATTACAGCGACGGAACAGATCCCCGCACAACTGCGTCCTGTGGCGAAGGCCGTGTTCGAAGAGCGGCAGAAGGCGGTACTGCTGCGTCGCACGTCGGGCCTGGCGCGTGTGACCGTTTTCGAAGGCGGGCACGAGGCCGATTTTCCGGCGGCCGTACGGTGGCTCGAAACACATCAACGAGCGGAGGCGGGGATCGATCCGAACACGATTCCACAGAACGACCAACTGCTGGCGCGCGATGCCAAGACGGGGTTCGCCGTGTTGGCCGCGCCGAAGACTTTCGGCCCCGGTACGCTGCGCGTGCGCGTTAACGGCGGCGCCTGGCAGACGGCGCTGCCGCGCCTCGCGACCGGCGGGCCGTACACGCTTGAGTTTCAGCACGGCTCCGGCAAGGTGCTGCGGCGCACGGGGCTCCTGGTGGGCGATGTGTACGTGCTGGCCGGACAGTCGAACATGGCGGGACGCGCGCCGCTGCCGGAGAAACCAGCGTCGCCACCGGAGGCGCGCATCCGCGTGCTGACGCCAGCCGATGTGTGGGAGCCCGGGCAGGAGCCGGTGCATGAAGCGATTGAACGCGACGGGCGGCGCATCGGCGTGGGGCTGGGGCTTGCGTTCGCGCGCGAGATGGTGCGGCGGACCGGCGTGCCGGTGGGTTTGGTGCCAACGGCGGCGGGCGGCACGTCGCTCGATCAATGGAATCCGGAGCGCGCGAAGAGCCAGATGCGGCGATCGCTGTACGGGAACTTTTTGGTGCGCGCGCGGCTGGTGGGCGGACCGGTGAAGGCGGTGTTGTGGTATCAGGGCGAGGCCGATGCTTCCGCGATGGACACCGCGCGCACGTATGGCGAGCGGTTCGCGGCCTTGGTGCAGGCGATGCGTACGGATCTGGGTCAGCCGGAGTTGCCCGTTTATTGGGCGCAGCTCTCGCGTTATGCGATCGATAAAGGTTCCGAAGGCTGGGATGTGGTGCGCGAGGCGCAGCGGTTGAGCGAGGCCGCGATTCCGCACACGGGCGTGATTGCGACGATCGACTTGCCGCTGACCGATCCGGTTCACCTCGACGCGGTGGCGCTCACCGTGGCCGGGCAGCGGTTCGCGCGGCGGATTCTGGATGGCCCCGCGCCGGCACTCGCTGCGATGGCTTGGGACGCACCGGGACGGTTGCGGTTGAAGTTCACGCAGCGGTTGGCATCGCCCGACGGGACGCGGCTGGTGGGTTTCGATTTTGCGAAGCCTACCGTGTTTCATGCCGAGCAAGATCCAAAGACCGGGGACATTGTGTTGCTGGCGCCGCCGGGGACGAAGGAGGGGGAACTGTATTATTGCCGGGGACTGAATCCGGTTTGTGAGTTGCGGGACTCGCGGGGCGGGCAGGCGTTGCCGGCGTTCGGTCCTGTGCCGGTGCCGTCGCGGTAGGTTCGTTTTGCACCAGCGCGTTTTTGCGGGCGGCGCGATGCGCGGCGGCCTGCCGGAGTGCTTGGGCTTCGAGGACGCGGTTGAGTTCCGGCTTGAGCGCGGCCAGGCGGCGCGTGAGGCGCGCTTCCTGGCGGTGGAGGTTGGTGAGGGTGTGCGACTGCATGAGGCGCTCGAGAGCAAGGGCTTCGAGGGCGAGTTCAGCGAGGCCGGCGAGCAGGTCTGCGATGGACGGGTCCGTGCGCATGCGGATGAGTTCGAGCGCGATGAGTTTGGCTTCGTGCGTTGGAATGCGGCGGAGGCGCGGAAGGCGAAGAACTCCTGCTCGTTTTCGGTGGGCAGGAGCGGGGAGCGGGCGGTGAGGCCGTGGGTGAGTGAGTTGCGCGAGGAGATGGCTTTGCCGGCGGCGGTACGGGGGCCGGTGGCAGCGGCCGTGGGGGCTGAGTTAGTCATGGTGTAAGTGGGTCCTTGCGGTGCCGATGGTGGCACGGGGTGGGCTGGGAAGGACGCGGCCGCGTTGGGTTGCGGCGAGGCAGGTGGTTGACGGGAGGCGGGTTAGAGCGGCGAGGATTTATTTTGAGCGCACGTGAACGGATGATGCGGCGGCGTTAGTTAGTCGAGATCAGTTCGTTCGCGCCATCCGAGCGCGGTACCGAGGGCACGTTTGACCTCGATCCAGCGGTGTGGCGCGAGGCTTCCGGTGCAGCGGGTGAGGGACTGGCGGAGGCTATCGCAGTTTGCTACGCACGGCTTCGGCAGTCCTTCGGCTTCGTCCAAGGGATCTCGGCGGCAAGACAGGGAGCCGGCCCACGGGCGCCGGAAGGTCGGCCCACCAGATCTCGAACTGTTTCAATCTTTCCATTCCTCCGGCTGCTCCCAAGCTTCAGCGGACTCGTCGACATCCGGTTGCAGGCGATAGGCCTCGCGCATGCGCTGATTCTCAAGGAGAAAGAGCGCATCCTTGACGGCGCGGCGGATGAAGTCGGCGCGTTGGCGTTTGGCTGCGGGGGCAACGCGGTCAATGGCCTGGAGAGTCGCCTCATCGAAGTGGATCAACACCTGGGGTATTACAGTTACTCTATAGATTCGAGATCTAGCATTCTTGGGTTGCAGTTGGCCCGAAGCTGCGCCCAGGATCAACTGCGAAAGGCCGTCGAGCGCTTCGTCAAGGTGGATCGGTGGGACGGAGAAGGCACTGGGGAGTTATTGGGGCAGGCGGGGCGGACGCGCGTGTGAACGGCGTTGGGCCGTGGTATTCTCCTTCAACAAGGAGAACCGGAATGGCTGAGACGACGGTCTGCGCGCCCGGGGCGGGGGCGCAAGCGACAGAGGCACGAACTGGCGCAACGCGAGTGGCGAACGCGGCGGCGCGGCACTCGGCCACGGTGCGGGTGACGCACTGGATCACGTCGCTGTGTTTTCTCGCGATGCTGGTAACCGGAGTGGAGATTCTGATCTCGCATCCTCGTTTTTATTGGGGCGAAACCGGCAATGTGCAGATGAAGCCGTGGTTCACGCTGCCGATTCCGGCCTCGCGCGGCTCGGTCAACTCCGGGTACAACTTCGTGTTGAAGGACCAGAATTCGTGGAGCCGTTCGCTGCACTTCCAGGCGGGTTGGCTGCTGGTGTTCGCGGCAATTAGCTATGGCTTGCATGGATTGCAGTCTGGACACTTCCGGCGGAATCTGCTGCCGGCGGCCGGTGATCTGACATGGCGGCGGATGACGGCAGCGCTGCGGGACAAGCCGCGCTGGGAATACAACGCGGTGCAGCGGCTCACGTATCTCGCGGTGGTCTTCGGGCTGTTTCCGCTGATGATCTGGACCGGCCTGGCGATGGCGCCGGGCTTCGTGGCAGGGTATCCGTGGGTGGCGGGAGTGTGGGGCGGGCAGCAGTCGGCGCGGACGATTCACTTCGCGGTGACGGCACTGCTGTTGATCTTTGTATTTGGCCATGTGGCGATGGTGTATCGCACGGGGTTCAGCAAGAGGACGCGGGCGATGATCACGGGGCACGAAGCGGGGAGGAGCGAGCGATGAGCGACAGCACGACGACAACAACGACGAGACGCAATTGGCTGCGGCGGAGCTTGCTGCTGGCCGGCGGGTCGACTTCGGCGGCGGTGGCGGCGCGCGTGGCGGATCAATACGGTCTGGTGCCGCCGGATGCGCGGGGCATCTGGGCGCCGGGTCATACGTTGAACTATGCGTCGCACCGGTTGCTGGCTGGTGATGCGCCGGCGCGGGAGTTCACGCGGGATCAGATTTCACGGCCACCGCATGCGAATGGGAAGCCGCCCTCCGATGCTGAGTATGTGCGGCACAGAGAGAGTGGCTTCGCCGATTGGCGTTTGCGGATTGAGGGCATGGTGGAGCGCCCGGGTGAGTTTTCCGTGGCGGAGTTACGGGCGATGCCGGTGCGGAGCCAAGTTACTCAGGTGGCGTGTGAGGAAGGCTGGTCTTATATTGCCGAATGGACGGGCGTGCCGCTGACGGCGCTGCTGGAGCGCGTGGGGATGACGCCGAAGGCGAAGTATGTGGTGTATCACTCGATTCAGCCGCGGTGGTGGGACAGCATCGATATGTACGATGCGCTGCATCCGCAGACGCTGGTGGTGTGTGGGATGAACGGCGGGACGCTGCCAGTGGGGCATGGCGCGCCGTTGCGGTTGAGGGTGCCGCGGCAGCTGGGGTATAAGAGCGTGAAATATCTAACTCGGCTGACAGTTACTGATAGTTTGGAGGGGTTTGGCAAGGGGATGGGGTCGTTTGCGGCGGAGCGGGGTTACGCTTGGTATAGCGGGATTTGACAACACAATGGCGGGACTAAAGCGCCAACGGGCGAGGCGCGTTTTTTGTCCCAGAAACTCTGCGAGCACCGGGCGCCCGGAATCGGGCATCCCGACAGGAGGAACAGGCGCAGGCAAGCTATGATCGAAATGACCTTGGCGC
>VFZP01000361.1 GCA_016871115.1 Acidobacteriota bacterium | reverse complement strand
GCCAACTTACTGACGAGTATCAGCCAGTGGCTAACACGGTTTCTGAGTGGTGCGGAGCAGTTATCTGGGCTGGCGCTTTGGCACTCGATCCTGCGACGGATCTTCCACGATTTCGGGCGCTTCCCGTTCGACCAGACCGCCTCTCGAACTCGTCTGGCCGATTCCATCTGCCGGATTTAGGTTGATTGGCCGCAGCCTGCCGGGACGTGACCAGGAACTCTGCTTTCCGCGCCCCGAATCGCTCCTCGTAGTACACGAATACAGTCTACGGGCGAATGCCGAGTTTGTGAACCCGGTTCACAAAACTTTGCGCTCAGGGCTTCAGGTGCCGTTCCCAGAACGACGCCTGCGCCTCCAGCATGTGCCGCCGCGCCACGCCTGTCACGCCGTGCGCTTTCTGCGGATACAGCATGAATTCAAAGGGCCGGCCCGCCTGCTGCAGCGCGTCCGACATGCGCAGCGCGTGCTGGAAGAGTACGTTGTCATCCTCAAAATTATGAATGAGCATTAACTTCCCTTTGAGTTGCCCCGCCTGAAACACCGGCGAACTGGCCTTGTAACCATCCTCGTTCTGCTGCGGCAAGCCCAGGTAACGTTCGGTGTAAATGGTGTCATAGTTCCGCCAATCCGTCACCGCCGCGCCGGCGATTCCGGCGGCGAACGTCTGCGGCGCGTTGAAGAGGCCGTAGAGCGTCATGAAGCCGCCATAGCTCCAGCCATTGATCCCCACGCGCGCTGGGTCCACAAAGCCGAGCGACAAGAGGTGCTTCACGCCTTCCACCTGGTCTTCCAGTTCCTGCTTGCCGAAGCGGCGGTAGAGCTTTGACTCCCACAAGTGCCCGCGCCCGGCCGACCCGCGATTGTCCACCTGCCAGATCACTACGCCGCGATGCGCCAGATACTGATCGAAATCCGCGCCCTTCCACATATCGCGCACGGACTGCGCGTGCGGCCCGCCGTACACCTGCACAATCGCCGGATACTTCTTCGCCGGATCGAAGCCCGCCGGCTTGATCAGCCGCGCATGAAACTCCGCACCGTCCGCGCCGCGGAAGCGCACGAGTTCGGTGGGCAGGATCTCGTACTCCGACGCCACCTTGGTATCGCGTTCGCTCAGGACGGCCAGGACCGCGCCCGCGCCATCGTGCAGCGAGCGGCGCGGCGGGTCCACCAGACTGGAGTGCGAATCGACAAACGCGCCACACCCGGCGGGCATCGATGCGTTGTGCGTGCCGCGGCCTTGTGTGAGTTGCTGCTTTGCCGAGCCATCGAACTTCACACGATACAGGTGCCGTTCGAGTGGGCTGGTTTCACTCGTCGTGTAGTAGATCCACTCCCCCGCTTCGTCCACGCAATTGAGCGCTGTCACTTCCCACTTACCCTGCGTCACCGCCTTCGGCGCCGCGCCCGGTTGCGCGATATCCACCAGATACAGATGCCGGAAGTCCGGACGCTCGGCCGTCATCAGCAGGCGCGTGGACTTGCTGAGAAACCGGTAGTCGCTAGTGAAGTTGATCCAGGCCGGATCTTTCTGCTCATACAAGGTCACCGCCGCCGAGCGCCCGCCCACGCGCACCCAACGCAGTTCGTTTTGCACGCGATTGAGCAGGGCCACGGCCAGAGCCGAAGAGTCCGGCAACCAATCCACGCGCGCAATCAGACGCCCTTCCAGTTCCGGCAGGTCCACCCACTTCGTCGCGCCACCGCCGGCCGCCACGAGGCCAAGCCGGACCTTTGCATTTTCAGTGCCCGCCTGTGCATAACGCTGCGGCTCACTTACCGGGCGCACCTGCGTGACGTCGCCGTGCGGATAGATGGGCACGTTCGTCTGGTCAAACTGCAGATACGCGATGCGGCGCGAATCGGGCGACCACCAGTAGGCCGTGGGCACGGCGAGTTCTTCCGGGTACACCCAGTCGAGCTCCGCGTTGCGCACATCGCTGGTGCCGCCCTTGGTGAGCGGCTTGGTTTTTCCCGACGCCACATCCATCACATAGAGGTCATGCGCCACTCGAAACGCCACGCTCTTGGCGTTGGGTGCCAGCTTCGGGTCGCGCTCCGCTTCCTTGGTTTTTGTCAGTTGCCGGTGCGCGCCGCTGGCCACATCCAGCAAAAACACCTCCCCCTGCCGCGCAAGCAACACCTGCGTGCCATCGGCAGACCACTGCACGGGCTGCTCGGCCACGCCGCGATTCTCCCACGCAAACGCCGCGGACGGCGGAGGGGTCGAAGCGGCATCATCCAGCTTCTTCAGATCCAGCAGATCGCGTTGCGACTTCGCTGCGACGTCGTAAAGCGACAGTTGCGTACCCGTGACCGTGAGGAACCGCTTGCTATCAGGCGACCAGACGGGCGCAGCCGGGCCGCGCGCCGGAGTTGCGGTGACGGCCTCCAGACTCACCGGCTTTTTCTGCGCCCACAGACCGCCGGCCAACAAACCCAACCCAACCAGAATCGGCCGCATCTAGCGCGCCCCTTCCGCGCGCTTCACCAGGTACTTCTCAAACCAGGCGATCATCGCTTCTCGCGCACGCACATCATCATCGCCCTTGAATCCATGGCCGCCGCCCGGGATCACCACCAGTTCACACGCAACGTTCTGCTTCTTGAACTCGGCGAGAATGTTCTCACTGTGCGACAGCGGCACCAGCGCGTCTTTGTCGCCGTGGACGAGGAGCGTCGGAGCATCGTCTGGCGTGACGTGCAAAATCGGCGAATAAGCGCCGGCCTGAGCGGGAGGAAAACGCAACGCCGGAAAGCTCCTGTTGGAAGCCGGGTCTTCACTCACCCAGGCGCGCAGATCGGTGGGCGGAAAATAGGCCACCACCGCGGCCACTCGCGAATTCTCCTCCGCCGTTGTTCCAAGCAGCAACGACAAGTGTCCGCCTGCGCTGCCGCCATAGACGCCGAGGCGCTTCGGGTCAACCTGATAGCGCCCGGCGTTGGCGTGTACGAACGCCGCGGCCTGCTTCACGTCGGCGGTGATTTCGGGGATGTTGAATTTCGGACTGCTGCCATGACGCACAGCAAAGATCTGAAAACCGCGGTCGAGCATCGGCTGAAAGAACGCGGTGGCCTTGGCCGGCTCAGTCCAGTTGCTGCGCCATCCGCCGCTCACCATGAACAGGAGCGTGGCGCCGTTGGCGTTGGCTTTCGGACGGAACAGGTCCATCGTCAACGCCATACCTAACTTGTGGCCGTAGACAATATCAGGAGTGACCTCGACGTCCACGGGCGAAGCAGCCGCCGCCAGCACGCAGGAGGAGGTCAGGCCAAGGAGAAGCCCGGAAGCGATGATGCGCATACCGCTCAAGGTAGCGCATCGCGCGCCGCTACAGTTCTACCGCGCGGTTCCAGTAATCTTCAAACAGCCCGCGCATCGCCTCCGACATACCGGGATGATCGAACGTCACGGCCGTCCAGGTGGGCTTGGTCACCAGCGGATCGAGCAGTGCAATCATGCCGCGGCGTCCATCGAAGAGCGCGAGTTTCATCGGCAAGTGCGGCGAGTTGCGCACTTCCACACCCGCGGCGCAATAGTCGCTGAGGCGGCGGCGGGTCGGCTCGTCAGGCTCGGTGGATTCCAGCAGGATGCGGCACACCACCCCACGGAGCCGCGCCTCTTTCACCAATTGCTCGTCGAGCGGATTCACCGCGTAGGGAGGGCGCGAAAACTCCAGATACTCCTCGGCGCAGAAGGAGATCATGCGCCGGTATTGCGCGGCCGTCTGACCGGGGTCCGATACAATGCGCAGGAAGTCGAGCGTGCCACGCCCGTCTTTGCCTTCGCGGTGCACACGATTCAGATCTTCCACCAGATTATTGGCGGCGCGGCTCTGCTCGCTCAACTCGATCTGCAGTTGCTCGTGGCGGCGCGTGATGTAGTGGGCCACGGCCAGTTTCGGCTCAATCGCGGAGAACAGCTTGGTTTTCTCCTGCACCACCTGCGCAAAGCCCTTCTCCACGAGGCTGTCGAGCACTTCGTAGATCTTCTGGCGGGGCACGTCAGCCCGCGCGGCCAGTTCCAACGCTTTGAACTTGGGATGCCCCACCAATACGAGATATGCGCGCGATTCATAGGCGTTGAGCCCAATCTGCTGCAGGCGCCGCCAGAAGCGGTCATAGTCGAGGCTGTCAATGGGTGCAGGTGCCATGAAAGTGACGCCGAAGCCGAGTACTACATCACATGCGCAGGGCGAAACGCAAGCGTGTATCCGCCCATGTTAGTGTCAAGGCTTGACCCGCAGGCAAGCCAGCGCCGCTTTGATCGGCCTCTCCGTGAAAGCCGAACGCCGATTGAGCGGAGGGTTTGTGAACGACTCGCACGAAACGGGCCACCGGCTGCGCGATCGAGCCGCCTTTGCCGTCCCGTCCCGCGTGGTCAAGGCGCCGGTGCTCATTGTGGGCGCGGGCATGGCGGGGCTGAGCGCGGCGTGGTGGCTAGACCGCCAAGGGATGCGCGACTATCTGATGCTGGATGCCGAAAGCGCCGGAGGAGGCAACTCCCGCTGGGGCGAATCTCCCAGCGGGCCTTATCCATGGGCCGCTCATTACGTGCCCGTGCCCGGAGGCGGCGCTACGCTGCTGCGCACGCTACTGGAAGAACTGGGCGTACTGCACAATGGCGAATTCGAAGAGCGCTACCTCTGCCACTCACCCCAGGAGCGCTTGTTCTTACATGGCAGCTGGCAGGATGGGCTGGAACCGGAATTGGGCGCAACCCGGACCGACCACGCCGAGTACCGGCGGTTCCAGCAACTCCTCAACGATTTCGCGGCGTCGGGCGAGTTCCGCATTCCGCTCGCCGCCGGGGCGCGCCGCCGAGTGGACCTTGACCAGCTTACCTTTTCTGCTTGGCTCGACCGCGAAGGATTCCGGTCACCGTACCTGCGCTGGTATGCCGACTATGCCTGCCGCGATGACTACGGGATGCAAGCCGCCGACACCTCCGCCTGGGCGGGCATCCACTACTTTGCCGCACGGCGTGAGACCGACGAAAAGGGCCCGCTCACCTGGCCCGAAGGAAACGGATGGATCGCCAGACGGCTGATCGATCGGGTAGGTGCAGCCCGGCTTCGCACCGGCGAGTTCGTCGCCCACCTGGCACGGAGCGGTTCACGTTGGCGTGTGACCGGATCGACCGCGGTTTACGAGGCGGACATCGTGATTTTCGCGGCGCCCTCCTATTTATTGCCCCACCTGATACCAAGCCAAGCGGCGGTGGCGGCATTGCCGCGACGCACCTACGCGCCTTGGCTCACCGCGAACCTCTGGCTTGACCGTTGGCCCACCGAACGCGGACTGCCCATCGCTTGGGACAACTTGTTGTACCGCTCCCCTGCCTTGGGCTACGTGGTAGCGACCCATCAGAACCTGCGGCAGCGGCAGGACCAGACAGTGTGGACATATTATTGGGCTCTTGCGGGCCGCGATCCCGCAGAGGGTCGCCGGCAGTTGCTGCAACGAAGTTGGCGATCATGGAGTGAGGCGATCTTGACCGATCTCTCACAAGCCCACCCGGACATTCGTGCATGCGTGAGCCGGATCGATCTAATGCGTTTCGGCCATGCCATGGCACGTCCGACGCCAGGATTCCTGCAGACCCTATTGCCGCGCTCTCCCCTGCCAGGCCTCTACTTGGCCAATTCGGACGTGAGCGGTCTCTCGATTCTGGAGGAAGCCCAGTTTCAAGGGGTGGAGGCCGCTCGCGGGGCCCTTAAGTGCCTGCAAAGAAGGGGTTAGCGATATTTCCGGAGGACGGCCAGTAATCGGCCCTGAACCTCGATGTCCGATGCGGGCACGCGGATCGGCTCCATCGTCCGATTGGCGGGCTGAAGCCGGATCGAGCCATCTCCCTCTTTATAAAAGCGTTTCAACGTACTCTCGGTTCCCCGCACCAGCGCCACCACTACGTCGCCATTGCGGACCGTCCCGGTACGTTCGATAAGAACATAGTCGCCATCGCAAATGTGGTCTTCGATCATCGATTCGCCCCGCACCTGCAAGGCATACGTGCCGACTGCATTCGTGAAGTCGCCGAAATTGACAACTTCGCGCTCGGCAAACGACTCAACCGGCAGCCCGGCCGCGATGCGCCCCTCGAGCGGGACTTCAAGGCGAGGCCGCTCAGTGCGCGAGCCCCGCGTCTCATCGTAATATCGCGAGCCGACCTCCAGGGAGCGACTGTGGTTTTCAGTACGGTTCAGATATCCCTTCGCGGCGAGAGCGGAGACGTGCTTGTGTACGGTGGCCAACGAAGCCAAGCTTAATCCCTGGGCAATTTCGTCATAGCTGGGGCAGTACCCATTTTGGTTGACAAAGCCCGCGATGAAGTCCAGGAGTTCCTTTTGCCGGGGCGTGAGAGCCATGCCTTATCATTGGCGAATAAAAAGAGAAAGTCAAGCAGTTTTTGACTTTTGCCCCGCACCTTGCCGGGATAACATCATGGTGAGTAGCGCGCTGGGGCTCTGGTGCAAATCGGCAGGATGGACGAGGATAGAGGAATGGCCCGTCTTGCTCCGGTCGAGGAATGGTTCGGCGGCCGCCACTTCGATGCCGAGATCGTAGTGTTGTGCGTCCGCTGGTATTT
>VFZP01000360.1 GCA_016871115.1 Acidobacteriota bacterium | reverse complement strand
CCGCCCTCGGAATGGGGATTCTGATCAACTCCGGCACGGGAGTGAGGCGTCGGGTGTAGACTATTGGGTTCCGGGAAACCCAAAACGGAAATCCCGGTTGAAGAGGATCGCCTGCACCGATGTGAGGCGCCGGGGTGTATGCTGAGGGGGCCGAAGAACCCAAACCCGGCTTAGACGAATCTGTGCAGAAATTGATGTTGATGGTGCAGCAGGTGGGAAGGCGGGATGCGTGTGCCGGCGCTCGCGTGGTGGCCGGGGCGGATCAAGGGCGGCACGACGTCAGACGAAATTGTTTCAAACATAGAAGGGCTGCCGACGTTCGCAAAGTAAACGCCTCGGCAAGCGTGCGGGCTACGAGGCGTGCTATTTCTACCACGTCAACCAACTCCGCGCCGTGCGCACCGGCGATTGCAAGCTGCACGTCTCGGGCGAGCTTTACAATCTCCGTGAAGACATCGGCGAGAAGACCAACGTAGCTGCGCCGCATCCTGACGTTGTGCGGCGGCTGCAGCAGCACTTCACAGCCGCTCGCGCCGACCTCGGCGACGGCGACGCGCCCGGCCGCAACACGCGTGCCGTGGGCAAAGCGAAAGGCCCGCTGCGCTTCTGGATCCCACGCCACGCAAGCTCCGGATTTCCGCCGCAAGCACCCGTGAAACGCGGGTCTGGCGCCCCGACGGATTAATGGCTGAACACGCGCTTAAACGTCATGTCCGGCGCCTGCACGGGGGCCGGTGACGTCAGCCCGCCCACTTGGGGACGGCGCAACTCTGGTGACAGCAGCATCTGGTTCACCGGACGTTGAATGTCTTGTTCGGCCTTGGCGGGCGCAATCGGTTTGAGGAGAAGTCCGGGTTTCATTTAGCAAGCGTATCCGCGCGACTTGAGGCCGAAAATAGAGGACTTTTCCCGGAACTGTACCGGGGCCGGAGCCCTTCGGGTTCTGGTACTCAACAGAGTCCCAGTACGCGTGCGCTAGGGCCGCACAAACTCCACTCTTACGTTGTCGCACTGCAGTAGACCAGGCGTAAGGTCTACGCCCAAACCCGGGCCCGCAGGCAGCGGCAATCGCCCGTTCGCCGGCTTCACCAAATCTGTGAGGATGCCGTCGTATTCATCAAGGTAGTGACGCCGCACGGTTTCGAGAATCGCGAGGTTCGTCACGTTCGCGGCGAGATGCACCGACGCCTGATGCAGCACCGGCCCGCCGCAGTTGTGCGGCGCCACCGGGAGGTATTCCACTTCGGCCATCGCCGCGATCTTCTTCGCCTCCGAAAGTCCGCCGCACCAGCACAGATCCGGCATGATCACCTGCGCTGCGCGATTGGCGAGCACTTCGCGAAAGCCCCAGCGCGTCATCAACCGCTCGCTGATCGTCAACGGCAGATGCGTGTGACGCGCCAGTTCGGCGTACGCCGCGAGGTTGTCCTGCGGCAGCATTTCTTCGAGCCACATCGGCGCGAGCGGCTCCAGCGCGCGGGCGATGCGAATCGCGCACGGCAAATTCCAATAGCCGTGAAATTCCATCGCCAAGTCCATCTTGTCGCCCAGCGCCGCGCGGATTTTCTCAAGCGGGGCAAGGCCCTGCCGCAACTCCGCCGCCGAGATCGAGTGCCCACGCCCGCCGCACTGCGCCAGCGCAATCGAATCGAACGGCCAGATTTTCATCGCCGTTACGCCCGAGGCGAGCAGTTCTTCGGCAAGCCGCACGGGCTCGGTGAGAAAGTCGACGCGGTCGTAGCAAGTGTTGTAGATCGGGATGGACTCGCGCGACGCGCCGCCGAGGAGCTTGTAAATAGGCTGCCGCGCCACTTTGCCAGCGAGGTCCCACAAAGCAATGTCGATGGCGCTGATCACGCGCATTTCCACACCCGCCCAGCCGTGGTAGCTGGTGGCCAGCAGCATGTCGGCCCACAGGCGATCGATCTGGCTGGGGTCGCGGCCCAGCAGCAGCGGCGCAAGCGAACGCACGGCCACGGCGGCTTCGGCGTCCGAGCAAGGGTAAGTTTCACCCAGCCCCGTGACGCCGTCATCGGTGTGGAGCCGAACCCACAACCAGTCCATCGTGCCGGCGTGAACACGAATGCCGCGATAGAAGTGGATCAGTTCAACGGCAGTGATGCGCAAAACATCAACGAGGATAAAACACGAAGGGCCGGACGCTGGCAGTCAGCATCCGGCCCTTGCGCGATCGAAAGGAATCTATTCAACGTCCTTGGAGCGCTTTTTGCGGCTACGCTTGCGCGCAAGAGCCGCTTTGGTACGCTTCTTCTCACCCGGTTTCAGGTAGTAGGAGTGACGCTTGATATCCTTGACGATGTCTTCCTGCTGCACCTTGCGCTTGAACCGGCGCAACGCGCTTTCCAGAGTTTCTCCATCTTGAACAACAACTTCAGCCAATGAACGGTCACCACCTTCCGGGTCAGTTTCACAAACTTTTAGTGTAACCCAACCCGCCCGCGCAGCGCGCGCCGTGCGAAAATGGGAGCCTCCTCGACACATCATGGAAATCATCAAAATCATTGGCAGAGAGATTCTCGATTCACGCGGCAACCCGACGGTGGAAGCCGACGTATTGCTCACCGACGGCAGTTTTGGCCGTGCGGCAGTGCCTTCGGGAGCGTCCACGGGCGAGCATGAAGCGCTGGAGATGCGCGACGGCGACAAGAAGCGCTTCCTCGGCAAAGGCGTCACCAAGGCCGTGAAGAATATCGACACGGCGATCCAAAAAACGCTGGTGGGCATGGACGCGAGCGCGCAGACCGACATCGACTATACGATGATCAAGCTCGACGGTACGGCCAACAAAGCCAAGCTGGGCGCCAACGCCATGCTCGCCGTTTCGCTCGCCACCGCGCGCGCGTCGGCCAACTCGCACCAGATGCCGCTCTACCGCTACCTGGGCGGCGTGAATGCCTGCCTGCTGCCGGTGCCGCTGATGAACATCATCAACGGCGGCGCGCATGCTGACAATTCAGTGGACTTGCAGGAATTCATGATCGTGCCGCACGCGGCGAACTCGTTCCGCGAAGCGATCCGCATGGGCGCTGAGGTGTTCCACAACCTGAAGAACGTGCTGAAGGGCAAGGGCTATTCGACGGCGGTGGGCGATGAGGGCGGCTTTGCGCCGAACCTGAAGTCGAACGAAGAAGCCCTCGAAGTGATTCTCGAAGCGATCGCCAAGGCGGGCTACAAGCCGGGCAAGCAGATTTCGCTCGCGCTCGATTGCGCGGCCTCGGAGTTCTACGACAAGAAGGCCGGCAAGTACGTATTCAAGAAGAGCGACAACAGCCAGCGCACGCCGGCGGAGATGGCGGACTTCTGGGCCGACTGGGCCGCGCGCTATCCGATCGTTTCGATTGAAGACGGCATGGCCGAGGACGATTGGGGCGGCTGGAAGAATCTCACTGACAAGCTGGGCGCCAAATGCCAGCTCGTGGGCGACGATCTGTTTGTCACCAACACCAGGCGCCTGAGCGAAGGCATCGCCAAGGGCATCGCAAATTCGATTCTGATCAAGGTGAACCAGATCGGCACGCTCACCGAAACGCTCGAAGCGATGGGCATGGCCGCGCGCGCGGGCTACACGAACATTTCTTCGCACCGGTCCGGCGAAACCGAAGACTCCTTCATCGCCGACCTTGCCGTGGCCACCAACGCGGGCCAGATCAAGACGGGTTCAGCATCGCGCACGGACCGCATGGCGAAGTACAACCAACTGCTCCGCATCGAAGAAGAACTCGGCACGCGCGCCAAGTACGCGGGCCGCGCGGCGTTCAAGCGCTAGGCACGATAGGACGACGACATGCACAAACTCGTACTCGTCCGTCACGGCGAAAGTGTCTGGAACAAAGAAAACCGCTTCACCGGCTGGACGGATGTGGATCTGTCCGAACAGGGCCGCAAGGAGGCAGGCGAGGCCGGGCGGCTACTGAAGGCCGAAGGCTTCACGTTCGACCGCGCCTACACCTCAGTGCTGAAGCGCGCCATCCGCACGCTGCATACGATCCTCGATGAGATGGATTTGATGTGGCTGCCGGTGACCAAGGCTTGGCAGTTGAACGAACGCCACTACGGCGCGCTGCAAGGGCTCGACAAAGCGGAGACGGTGGCGAAGCACGGCGAGGCGCAGGTGAAGATCTGGCGCCGCGCATATGCCATCGCGCCACCGCCGCTCGAAGCCTCGGACCCGCGCGCGCCGGGGAACGACCCGCGTTATGCGGGACTTTCGGCTGCTGAACTCCCGCTCACCGAGTGCCTGCAGGATACGGTTGCGCGCGTGGTGCCGTACTGGGATCGCGAGATCGCACCGCGCATCAAGGCGGGCGAGAAGCTCATCATCGCCGCGCACGGCAACAGCCTGCGCGCGCTAGTGAAGTTCCTTGACGGCATCTCAGACGATAACATCGTGGAGCTGAACATCCCCACCGGCATGCCGATGGTGTACGAACTGGACGCGGATCTGAAGGCCATCAGCGGGCGCTATCTCGGCGACCCCGAGAAGGTGAAGGCCGCGATGGACGCCGTGGCCGCGCAGGGCAAGAAGAAGCAGTAGGCCATGCAGCAGGACTTGCACATCGCCACCGCGCAGTTTGAAACGCGCGACGGTGACAAGTCCTACAATCTTTCGCGAATCGATGAGCTGTGTGCTCGGGTCGCAAGCCAGGGCGCACAGCTCGTTTTGTTTCATGAACTGTCGGTGACGGGCTACACGTTTTTGGAGCGCCTCACGCGAGATGAAGTGGAAGCGCTGGCCGAACCCGTGGGCGGCGAGTCGACGCGGGCGTTGCGGGCGATGGCCGCACGGCACGGGTTGCTCGTCTCGGCTGGTTTCGTCGAGCGCGACGAGGCCGGCTGCTACAACTGCCAGGTGGTCGTGTCGGGTGACGCGGTGCTGGCCGCGCATCGCAAGATCCACGAGTTCGTCTCGCCGCACCTTGCCGTGGGCAACCAGCACACGGTGTTCCCTGCCCTCGGCGCTACGTTCGGAATTCTCACCTGCTACGACAACAACCTGCCCGAGAACGCGCGGATGACGGCGATGCTGGGCGCGGACGTGATTCTTGCGCCGCACGTCACAGGCTGTCTGCCGTCGCCCGCGCCAGGCCGCGGCGTCGTCGCACCGGAGGTATGGGACAACCGCCATCGCGATCCGGTGCGCTGTCGCATGGAGTTTGACGGGCCGAAGGGGCGCGGGTGGCTGATGAAGTGGCTACCGGCGCGCGCGTGGGAGAACGGCGTGTATGTCGTCTACTCGAACGTGATTGGCGTCGATGGCGGCACGATCAAGCCGGGTGGATCGATGATCCTCGATCCGTACGGTGAGGTGGTGGCCGAGTGCCGAACGCTCAATGATGAGGTGGTGACGGCGACGCTGCCGCGCGGGGCGCGCACGCTGGCTTCCGGTGCGAGCTACATCCGCGCGCGGCGCCCGGATCTGTACAGCGCCATGACCGAGCCAAATCCGCATCTCTCCGCCGACAAGCGCCCCGAGGTCTACTGGCAGCGCATCCGGCCGAAGCAGCCCTGGGAATGATCGTTCCACGCCATTGGGCCGAAGGCCGCGTGCAGCGCAAAGAGCGCGGTAGGCAGGTGACGGTGCGACGCTTCGGCTGGTCCGACGTGAGCGAGGCCGATGCGCAGGCAATGGCGGACCGGCGCGCGGCGGAAGCGCTGGCTCGTATTCTCGCGGGTGAATCAAAGCTGAGCCGCCACGAACCGAAGATCCCCTACAATGGCGCCGAGGGCGTGCCAATCCGTGAAGAAATCCTGGCGCAGCATGGCGACGTGGTGATCACGCGGAACTCTTACGGCGTGTACTGTCTGAATACGCCCAATGTGTTGATCGCGGACGTGGACTTCGCCGATGCGGCCAACCCCAACCTCGAATGGTTGCTGGCGGTGGCAGTTGCCGCCCTGACTTTGGTTTTCTGGAGGAAGCTGGCCGCCTTGGCGCTCTTGATTCTTCTGCCCGCGGTCTTCCGCCGTTTGCGCCCCGGACGTGAAGCGGTGGCCTGGAAGCGAGTCCGCCGGTTTTCAAATAGCCACCCGGATTGGCGACTCCGCATTTACACGACGCCCGTCGGGCTCCGCGTACTTGTCACCCATCGTCGGTTTCAGCCAGCTGAGCCCGCAGTCGCCGAATTGTTCGATGCCTGGGAGGTCGATCCTGTCTACCGCACCCTGTGCCTCCGCCAAAACTGCTTTCGCGCGCGCCTCACCGCCAAGCCCTGGCGCGCGGGCATGCTGGAGCATCTCCGCCCGCGTCCTGGCGTATGGCCCGTTACCCCAGCCAGCTTGCCCGTACGTCAGGCATGGGTGGATCGAGACGAACGCATCGCCGCGGACTTTGCTGCCTGCCGTTTTGTGGAAGCACTGGGCCCCGATTCCATTCATTTCGACGTGCAAGGCACCGTCCAACTCCACGACCGCCTCTCGCGCGCCGCCACCCAACTCCCGCTCGCTTGAATCCTTTTCGCCTTCCCTTCATCTCCTCCACTGCCATGATTGAGATCAGACGTTCCGAAGAACGCGACCATGCCAACCACGGGTGGCTCGATAGCCGCTTCAGTTTCTCCTTTGCCGATTACTACGATCCGCGCTGGATGGGCTTCCGTACTCTACGAGT
>VFZP01000359.1 GCA_016871115.1 Acidobacteriota bacterium | reverse complement strand
GTAACGCGCGATACCTGGCAGTCGATCTTGAGAAGGCCGTTGCAAGAAAGCTGAAACGGCTGGTTTTGTTTGTCACCCATTGGGTACTGTCCTCCGCAGGGGCCTTCGCTGCCTTCAAACCCTTATGGATATTGATGCGGACGACCATCCGAGAGACTCGCACGCGCGGCTCAAAACGGAAATGTGGGCTGATACCAACATAAAGAAAATCGCCCCAACGAAGGCGGGGTAGCGGCCAAACAAGCCGTGGCGCCCAAGCTTGAGCAGCAACAGGGCCAATAAAGCAAGGCCGAAGTCGAACAAGTAATCAGTCAATGCATGCTCTTTGTATTACGAATTGGTCACGGCCCCCGACAGCCGGGCCTCTAACCAAAGAATCGACAGCAAAACGAATACCATCACGATTCCAGCGGCCGGGATGGCGACAATCGCACCCAGCCCAATCCAGGTGGCGGCATAGCCCAGCAGCCAAGGCACGACCAGTCCGCCGGCGGTTCCGAGCGACAGCAGCCCGTTGTAGAAGCCTGGATGGTAGTCCGGGAACCGGCTGCCGATTTTCTCAATCACCAGCGGGTAAACGGCCGAGGAGCCGGTACCGCACAGCAGAATACCCACCCAACAGCCGAAGTAGTTGTTGGTGGAAAGCAGAATCAAACAACCGATCAAACTGGCCGCCACGCTCGCAATCAGGAGTTTGCCGTGGCCCGTCTGCGCAAGCAAGCCTTGGGCCAGCACACGCCCCAGGGTGAGCGCCAGCCAGAAGGCCGCCAACAAAAGAATGGCGCGGTCTGGACTCAGCCCAACCCGTTGCACCAGAAACACGGGCAGCCAGCCGGCGATGCTCCACTCGTTGCCGAACTGAAAAAACAGAATCAGCGAGAACAGCACCGCCCCGGGACTGCGCACTTCCTGAAACACGCCCTTCACCGGGCGCGGCTCGTGCGCGGCAGGCGCGAGAAAACCGGAGCGCCAATAGAGGCCGGCCGCGAAGGCGCAGGGCACGGCCAACAGAACCATCAGACTGGTAGCGTCATAGACGTAATAGCCCAAGCGCAGCCCGGCCACGGTGGTCAGACAACCGAGCCCGAACAGGGTGCCTGCCATATTGACGGTGGAAGCCGGGTCGTGTTCGTAGATTCGTGAGATCGATTGAAACGCCGACGCGTTGAGCCACCCGGCCGCGAGGCCGAGCAATAACAAGCCCGCCGAGCGCCAACCCCAGGCCGCGGGCGGCGCTGCCGCGCCCAACCATAGGAACGCCACAGCCGCCAGTGCGCACCCTGCTGTGACTGAGATCCGAACGCCATGGCGCGCCAGCAACAGCCGGCTGGACGGATAAGAGAGCGCCAACCCCAGCGCCATCGCTAAAAAGTACCTGCCGGCTTCCACCAGATTCCCGCGGATGTGATAGCCCCACACCGGCAATACCGCGCCGAGGAACGACATCAGCATCCCCGACACGAAGAAAACGGTCAGGCCGTTGCGGGCCGACGGCGCATGCCAGTCATCCCGGCCAGGTGGCGCAGCCGGCGCGGGCGAACGGACCGTAACGGTTCCCACTATGGCATTGTACTGCCATTTCCGGTAGCGCTCGCTCCCGTTTTCCGAATCGCGGTGGCCATGCCAAACGCAGATTCAGGATATTAGCAGATGGCCTCCGCCGTGCATACGCAAATCCCCGTAGTCTGTTCGTGAGTTTTGCCCTTACATCCCCGCCTTCGCCCCTCTTGGTTGGGGAAGAGCGAGGGCCGGGTGTTTTTCGGGCGCGGCTGCTAAACTGAGGTTTCTTTTCCACTTCCATGGGTTTGTACTCGCGCTGGATGGACGGCTGGGAGACCAGGCTGGCCAACCTGGATCAGAACCGGGTCGAAAGGCCCTTCGATTGGGGCCTCGATTGGCTGGGTTTCGACTCCGAGCCCGCGCCGCGCACAGTTCTCCAACAATACAACCGACGATACGTTGAATGTTCGGATGAGTTCTTCCGCCAACAGATGCCGGCAGGGGCGCGGCTCCAGGGCTCCACGCTGAGTTTCCCCAGCCAAATGGTCACGCCGTATGAGGAAAACAATACGGTATGGGGCGAGTATTTCCCTTCCCCGCGCGCCGCTGGGCGCGCCGTGCTGGTACTACCGCAGTGGAACTCGGACGACCAGAGTCATATCGGACTGTGCCGGCTACTGCAGCGCCTGGGGCTGTCAGCGCTGCGCATGAGCAAGGCCTATCACCACCGCCGCATGCCGCCCGAGACGATGCGCGCGGACTACCATGTCTCGGCGAACCTGGGGCGTACGATCCACGCCACGCGGCAGTCGGTGGTGGACGCGCGGGCGTGCCTCGATTGGCTGGGCGCGCAGGGCTACACGCGGCTCGGCATTCTGGGCACGAGCCTGGGGTCTTGTGTAGCTTTGCTTACAGCGGCACATGACCCCCGGATCCAATCGGCAGTGTTCAATCATGTCTCGATGAATTTCTCGGATGTGGTTTGGACCGGCATGTCGTGCCGCCATATCCGGTCCACGCTGGACGCGCACGTGACGCAGGACGAGATGCGCGAGTACTGGCGAGTGATCAGCCCGTCGGCCTACCTGCACCGGCTCGCGGGCCGGCCGTCGTTTCAGAGCCTGCTGATCTGGGCCGGACACGACACCACGTTCCGCCCCGAGTTTTCGAGGCAGGTTCTGGACGGCTTTGCGCGGCACCGGATACCCCACAAAGTGTTTTATCTGCCTTGCGGGCACTACACAACGGCCAAGTGGCCGTTTGTGTGGATGGATGGGTTTGCGATGTGCCGTTTTCTGCTGCGGACGCTATGAGCACGCGGGTACACACCTTTGATTTCCGGCTGCACAATTCCTCAGCTACGCGTTCTGCTTGTTCGCGGGCATTATGGAACGGCGCAATGATGGCTACAACCACTACGGATTCGTTGACGTTCCTCACGCGATGTGGCAGCCCGTGCTGGCGGACTGGGCGGCCCTGCGGTTATCCCTGGAGCAAGCAGCCAACGGCGGGCCGGACGTGTCGCCGCCCTTCGGGTCTGTTTGCTCGGGTTGTAGGTTACGTTACAGCACCAGCCGCACGGTGAACTGCAACACCCGCCCGTCGTTCAATGCGTTCGTGATTTTGCCGAACGCGGGCGATGACAGGTTGCGCTGCGGCTCGTCAAACTGCGGCGTGTTCGTCACGTTGTAGGCTTCGGCGCGGAACTGCGCGCGCCACTCGCGCGAGGCCGAGCCCAGTACCCACTGCCGCTCGACGACGGCATTCCAGTTTGCGATGCGCGCCTTGCGGAGCGTGTTCCTACCGAGGCTCCCGCGAGGCTCGCCGGGCATGATGTAGGAGAAGCGGTTGCGAGCGAGCAGCGTGGGCGCGATGTCCGGGTGCGAGACTGTGCGGCCGAGGATCGAAGGATCGAGAATGTTCGGACGGTCGCTGGCTGAGCCGTCCACGTTGCCGAAGCCGGGCGCGTCGGAGCCAATGAATAACGTCAGCGGCGTGCCGCTCTTCAGCATCGAAACGCCGGAAATTTGCCAGCCGTTGAACACGCGCCCGGTCCAGGCGTTGGCGCGGCCGAGGCGCGGCAGATCATATGTGTAGTTGGCCACCAGCGCGTGGGGCGAGTCGAAGGCACTCAGACCGCGGCGGTCGCGAAGCGATTCGTACTGGCTCTGGCTGCGCGCGCGGCTCATGTCCCGGTTGGCCGCGGTGCTGGTGTAGTCCGGTCCGTCGTCAATGGACTTGGAAAATGTGTACGAAATCTGCCCGCGCAGGCCGCGCCAATCCGGCAGATCCACGGACGCCTGTGCGGCGTTAAACCTCGCACGCCCGCCATTGACGATGTGGCGCGTCTCGTAGAAGCACTGGTCAGGCCGGCGCCGGTCCACTGTATCGAGCGTGAGCGGAATGCCCGGCACCGGCTGCGCGCGGTTGAGCACGTAGCCGTTGATCAGCTTCACGCTCTGGCTACCGGTGTAGCCCATACGCAGCATCGTTCCGGATCGCGAGAGTTTGCGCTCAAGCAGAAAGTGATACTGGTGCGCGTAGGGCGACACAAGTTCCTGCGCAAGAATCGTGGGCGAACTGCGCAGGCCGGAGGACGGCGATGCCAGCGCCCCCAGCGGATCGATCAGCCGCGGGTTCTGCAACTGCACATACTGTACTTCCGGCAGGTTGAAGCGGACCTGCTGATACGTCACCGGCGGGATCTCTCCGTAGGAAACCGTGTAGCCGGTACGCGCCACCCAACCTCGCCACGCCTGAATCGCGAGGCTGAGGCGTGGACTGAAGTTGTTGCAGTCGCACGGGTACGGGCGCGGGTGAATGCCGTTCGCTTCGGTGGGTCCAGTGACAGCGTTGTAGCGCAGGCCCGCGATCAACTGTACGCGGGGATGCAACTTCCAGCGATCGGCGACGAACGCGTTGCCCGTCCAATTGCGGAAACCGCGCGCGAGTTGCCCGCGGGTGACTTCATAAAAAGCCGGCGTGCCGCGGCGCAGGTTCTCGATCGCGCCGCGCCCGAAGTTGTTGGTGAAGCTGAAATAGCCTCGCGTGGAGAGCGTCTCAATGCCGTTCAGTTGGAAGCGCGCGAAGTCCGCGCCCCAGGTGAGTTGATGGCGGTCGCCGAGGCGCTGCGAAAACACGCCGCCGTAGCGAAACGAGTTGGTGGCGCGGTTGACGGGGAACTCGCTGTCGGGCCCCAGCTCTTCGATTTGAAAACCGACGCGGATGCGGAACGGCCTGGCGTTCGGCTCAGCTTCGAGCACCGTCCTGGCGCGCGAGAAGGTGACACCCAGCGCGGCTTCGGTGCCCGCGGCGGTGCCGAATCGCCAACTCACCTGCGAGCGATGCGTGTGGATCGCGTTGTCCGGATTCTGTCCGGCCACAAGCTGAAACGCGTCCACATGCTGGCGCGTAAGTTGGTGCGAGGCGGAGAATTTGCCAAAACGCGGGCCAAGCGCGCAGTCGAGGCGTAGCGTGCCGTCAATCTCGTCGATGCGCTGCGGTGCGTTGGTGTTGAGCGCCCGGGCGTCGAAGTCGGGCCGGTTGGGCAGCTCGTTGGGGTACGCGTTGAGGAAGCGCGTGATGAGCGGACGCAGCGCCGGGTCATCGGTGAGCGGCGTGCGTTCGTTCGCCAGCGGAACGAGCACATTGCCGTTCACCATGCCGCGGATCTTCTGCTGGGAGAACGTAGCAGTGAGCCAGGTGGATGGCGCGATCGCCCCGGTGGCGCGCGCATTCCAGGAGTTGCGCCGCGAGGGCTTCACGCGACCCACCTGGAAGAACGTACGGGCGTTGAAGACGCTGTTCTGATGATTAGCCGCGAGTTCGCCATGCCAGGACGAGGCGAGGTTCACAACCGGCGCGCTCATCACGGCGGCGGCAGCGGCGGGGCGGCCGAACTCGGTGGCGAAGTAACTGGTTTCGACGCGCGGTTCCGTGACGATGGTGATCGTTGACCCCACGCGCACGTTGGCTTCCTTGACGGCGTTGAAGTCGATGCGATTCACCACGGCGTTTTCATTGCGCATGCCCGTAGACTGCTTGGCGCGGGGCTTGGCCCCGACGGCGGGTTTCGGTTGCGTAGTTTGTGCGCCGGCCAGCCATGCCGCACTGAAAAGGATCGCGTACCTGCTAGGCAAGCGCTTCCTTGATCACGTTGCCGCCCACGTCGGTAAGCCGCATGTTGCGCCCCAGGTGCGGGTACGTCAGCTTCTCATGATCGAGCCCCATCAGGTGCAGCGCCGTCGCGTGCAGATCCGGAATAGACCGGCGGTTCTCCTCGGCCTTGTAGCCGTACTCATCCGTCGACCCGACAATCGTGCCGCCCTTGACGCCACCGCCCGCCATCCAAACGGTGAAGCCAAGCGGGTTGTGATCGCGCCCGTCCATGCGCTGCGAAATAGGCATGCGGCCGAATTCGCCGTGCCACAGAATGAGGGTGGAATCGAACAGCCCGCGCCGCTTCAGATCCTTGATCAGCGCGGCAATCGGCTTGTCGGTTTCGGCGCAGTGCATGCCGTGGTTCTCAATGATGTCCCAATGGGCGTCCCACGACTCCTGGAAGTTGCCGCCGCCCGAGAAAATCTGCACGTGGCGCACGCCGCGTTCGACCAGGCGCGCGGCCATCAGCGCCTGCCGGCCGAAGTATTGCGTGGGATCTTCGTCCACTCCGTAGAGCTTGCGTGTTTCGGCGCTTTCCTTGCTGATATCGATCGCTTCCACCGCATGGGTCTGCATGCGGAAGGCGAGTTCGTAGGAAGCAATGCGCGCCGACAGTTCGGTGTCGAGCAGGTTGCGCTGCCGGTACGTTTCGTTCATCTGCCCCCATATCGTGAGATTTGTCCTCTTTACCTTTGCCAACAGTGGTCCCCTTTTGCTCCGCCATGGTGGGAAACTTTTGGTCCGCCCTTGACATCTTCGATGCTCTGGCCAAAGTAAACGGTTAACAGGCCACTAAATCCAAACAAAAGCACACGCAAACGCATGGTTAACTGAATTATATATGACGCAGGCTCCGGCGGATCACTGCAAGATTGGAGGCGCTCGCGCTAGCCTGACTTTCGCAGTTCGGGGGTATTTTCGCCGTCCGAGCAGGAATATTCTGTTTGCTTGCAACGGCGGTGTTCCAAAAACGCGCAG
>VFZP01000358.1 GCA_016871115.1 Acidobacteriota bacterium | reverse complement strand
TCTGGTAAAAGAGCTTCCTGTACCGGGCGGCCAGTTGGAAGACGGCGCGCCGGGTGGTGGCGAAGATCGAGTTCCACTGTGGCGAGTACCTCGGTCTCGAACGATTGCAGCCGCGAGGTCAGCGCTGCGCCACGTCCCCAAGTCTTTTCGGAGCCAATCAGCCGGAAGGCTGGATCCTGCGAGAGCCGCTCGGCATCGTTGACATCCCCGTAGCCAGCAATCCGGCTGTAGACGGACTGGCGCAGTAAGTCCGCCAGCGGAAGCTGGGTATTCTTGCCGCGCCGTGAGTCGGTCAGGTGTTGGGTAATGAGATCACCGAAGCCCCGCCGTTCGTCCAACTCACGCACCAGGATCAGACCGCCATCGGAAGTAACGCGCGATCCCTGGCAGTCGATCTTGAGAAGGCCGTTGCAAGAAAGCTGAAACGGCTGGTTTTGTTTGTCACCCATTGGGTGCTGTCCTCCGCAGGGGCCTTCATTGCCTTCAAACCCTCGTGGATATTGATGCGGACGAGCATCCGAGAGACTCGCACGCGCGGCTCAAAACGGAAATGTGGGATCAGGCAGGTATCCGATAACCTGTCAGCCAGTGCCCGGCCTCCGCCATCAAGGTGAGGGCCAGCAACGTCAGAACCGCCAGCCCTCCCAGCGTGCGAGCCGCCACGGCGGCGCTGGACTCTTCACAAAGCCGGAATTGCGGCATGGCCGCGGCACCCTACTCGGTCAGCTTCACGTTCTTAAGCATCAGCGGAAAGAAGAATGAACGCCACTCCTTGTGAAAGGCATCTACCCGCTTCGTGAAGTGTTGGTAGCGAAGAGCGTCCGTGCCCGCCAGATCGTAGAGCGCGGCCTGGGTGAGGATTGCCGGCGAGAGAAAACGATAGCGTTCGACGAGCGCCTGCTGCAGCCTCAACTGCCGGTCGAACCGGTCCAGCACCGGCTGCACCAGATCCTCCATGCGCTCCATCATCGCCACGTTGCGCACAGCCAGCTTGGCCATGGTGTCCTGAGAGGCTCCTACCAGTTCCGGATGATCTTCGAGGTGCTTCGCCACCAGCTTGGAGCGCTGCGCCGTCACCTCATCGCCCGCTACGCGCATGGCCTGGATCATTTCGACCCGCGATGGCAAGGGGTGCAAGGATTTGATCGTGACGTTCAGCAGCGAGGGCGCCAGCAGGACCAGCAAAAGCCAAGCCCCCGCCAGGGCCACCGCATTAGCCGCCGAACTCCTGCCCAGCGCATTCACCGCCACCGCCAACGCGAACCAGAAAGCGCCGTAGGCCGCCACGACGCCGGTCCATAACAGCATGCGAACGCCGGCGCCTTCCGCGCTGAAGTCCACTCCGGCGAGCAGCGCACCCGCCATGGACAGAACCGTGGCGAGCGTCAGCACATAGATTCCACGAAAGAGTATTCGTCCCGCCGCCAGCGTCCGGAGCCGGACCGGCTGCGACAGAGTCATGGCCAGCGTGCCATCTTCTTTACCGCCGGAGATGAGGTTGAAGCCGAGGGCCAAAATCACCAGGGGGTAGAGGTAGATGATCACGAAAGCCAAGTCGAAGCAGCCGGACAACAAGTGCACGGGATTCTCGATTTCGTCGTTTCCGATCAGCGTGTCGCGGCTGCGCAGCGAGACCTTGAAGTAGTATGGCAGCAGATCGCTTTGCCCGATGGCGAGGGGCGATAATGGCGCAGGCGGGATCACCGCCCATCGCGCAGCCAGAGTGTAGCCAGCCGCGAACGGGCTCCCCGGATCGCTCGAGGGCGCCCCCTTCCGGCCCGCGTTGAGGTCGGCGATGTCGCGCTGCATCTTGCCGATTCGTTCCCGTTCCTCGTCTAACGCTCCATTAATGTTGCGCTGCTGGAAGTCCACCCAGGCCGAGCCGTTCCGAACACCGTAGCCGATCGTAATGGCCAGCAGCAGCCCGATCGCCCAGAGCGTCCGCTCGGCCCGTAACATACGCCAGTCATGCCGGGCGATGAGCCAGATCGTCCTCATACCGAGAGCCTCCGCGTCATTTCATAAGCGGCCACGCAGGCGAGCAGTGCCCATGCCCCCAGCAGAGCGGAGCTGAACCACTGGTGCGACATCACCCAGTCGAGCCCGGGTGAGCGGTAGTCGAAGTCCGGAATCTTCTCCCACAAATCCCGGCCTCTGGTGTATGCGTTGCTGTAGTCAGAGCCCTTCATGATACGTGCCAGGTCCATGTTCATCTCGCGATTGATCAGGCGGCGGTAGTCTTCAGCCGCCCGCGTGAAGTGCACATGCTGAGAGACATCCGTGCCGGCCAACGCCATCGATAGAGAACGGGCCGCGAGCACAGACGCCACTATCGCCGACGCCTCATGCATGCGGCGCTGCCGTTCATAGGTGTCCCACAGCGCGGCATAGTGCTTGTCGAATACCCGGTTGCCGTACTCTTCTCCCTCCTGCATTGAGATGCCCGCGAAGTTCACCGGCAGTTTGTCCACGCTTTCGACGTTGTACTGTTTTATCAGCCGTTGCTTCGGTTCTTCGCCTCGTTTGTCGGAAGGGTCGTGGCCATTGACGCCCTGCTCGATGTCGTGTTCGATGCCGCGTGCAAACTCGAGTGCGGACGGGCTCGGGTGCGCGCGGCGGGCCAGGTCCGCCACCGCCTTGGGAGCGATCAGCCCGTTGAAAATCCAGAAGCCCAACAGGGCGAGCAGGGCCAAGCGGGAGGAGCGCGCTTTCGCCGAAACCGCCACCGACACTCCGGTAAAGGCGGCGAAGTAGAGGAGGTAGGCCGCGGTGAGCAGCGCCATGGGCGGCCCTGTAGCGGTGAACGAACCATCCTCGCTCGACAGTGCCAGTGCTCCGGCTACGATCAGCGCCGCGGGCACAAGCAACATGCCGAGACATGCGGCAATCCCCAGCGCCTTGCCGGCCGCCAGTTTAGCCGGCGGAACACCCAGGCTCAACAACTGCCGGAGCGTACCCAGTTCGCGCTCGGCGGAGAAAGTATCGTAAGTCAGCAGAATGATCAAAAGCGGGAGTAACAACTGCAAGACCGTCGCCCCGGTCATCTAACCGAGACGTGCCAGCGCGGTGGCGTCTTGCGCCGGCTTGAACTTGAACTCGTTCTGCTTGTGCGCTTCCAGCCAACTGGCGACACCGACGTAGGGATCGACTCCTTGATCCACTAAAGACAGCGGCAACCTCGGCTTGAACGCATACACGCCGTAGTGGGCGGCCGAGTGCGGATTCTTCTCACCCTGCTTCAGCCAAGCTTCGCGAGTCTGCTGCCGCACCTGATCATGCTGCGCGGCAACTTCGCGGTAGTGCTGCCAGCCAAGCGCCAGCGCGCCGGTCAGCAGGAATAGAGTAGCAGCGGCGGCCCAACGGAATCGGCCGTCACGAATCATCTCGGTGATCTCTTTGCGGGCGACGAGTGCGATCATGATTGCACACCCTACACCCGGACTTGGCCGGATTCAAGATGAAAGGCGCGAGCGGCAGGAAACAGCCGGCGAAGGATCTGGCCTGGGCTAGTGAACGGCTGGAGCTGAGTCCGCGACGGCGGCGGAGGTTTGCGGCTTTTCTCTGCGAGATGACACACCTGCACGCGTGGCGCGCCGCAAACGTTGCCAGCCGATCCACACGCCCGAAGCGCTGAGCGCGGTTCCACCCAGGCACAGCGCGATCACCAATATGTCCCACAATGGACGCCTCTGGTAAAGCCAAGGCAGATCGAACGAATGCAGCCCGTGATACAGCCAGCGGTTCCATCGCGACCGCGTTTCGTAGCTGGTCACAACGGTTGCCGATTTCGGATCGATGTAGTGTGTCTCGCCTTCGGCGGTAGTAACGGCGACGGCCGGCAGTGGCTTGCGTCCGTGCCGATCCACATAGTAAGATTCGTATTCAAAGACCCTTCTGATCTCGCGAAGAGGCACAGTCTGCAGAGCCGCGGCGATCTCCTGGTCTGTCAGTTGTTCCTTCGCCTCGCCGGTTGGACGCAGCAGCAAGCTTCGGTTCTGGTGGTGATGTGCAAGAGCGAACGGTTGGCCCGCCAGCATCTTGAATTCAATCTCTTTCGTTCCCGCCGGGATCGGTAGTGAGGATGGCAGGAATTCGAAAGCGGCCAGCGTCCACCGGCCGGCAAGGGTCTGCGAAATGTGGGGTGCGGGGCCCTCCGGGCTCCATTGCCCCGGATTCATGGATGCCATGCCGCTCAGAATCCAGGTGAAGGTAAAGAGGCCAAAGAGAAGCCCCGCGGTCGTGTGCCAGCGCTTCATCCCGGAATACGGGATCGACGTCGCTCCTGTGCGCGCGCGGTAGCGTTTTGACGGCGAGTACATGAACAGACCCACATACAAGCCGAGCAGCGTGGCGATGGTTCCCGCCGCGCTGAGGGCGATCACCAGAGACCGCCACGTACCGGTGTCCTTACGGAGCGGCGCAAAGTACAACCAATGAGGAATCGCACCGAAGTACGCACCCAGCCGCAGGTTCCTGGTGGTGTACTGCATCACTTCGCCCGAAACCTGCGAAACATAGACTTCCGTGCCACCCTCGGCCGGCCAGTAGAACTTGTGAAACGGGCGCAAGGGGCGCACGGCTTTGTTGAGAGTCCACTGGTCTTCTTCTTCCAGCAGGCCATGATCCTCTGCCTCTTCCGGCCGCAGCTTGGCATAGCGGGCGGCAATGGCCCGCGCCGTCGAGGCGCTGACATGAGCGAGCTTCTCGCCGGTGTCGGCAAAAACAACTGCCTGCTTCCGCTGCGGAATCGCCACCCGGTACACCGGACGCCCTTCCAAGGCACTGAGCTTCAGGCTCTGTGCCTCGGGAAAACTCGCCGCGAGCGAAACGGGCTGAACGCGGACGGACTCCACCGGAACCGCCTGCGCGGTTTCAAGCAGCCGCTGCCGGTCTACGCGCGGGTAGTCGGCATACATCATCACGATGCCGCTGACGAACCACATCGCAAACAGGATGCAAAGTGCCACACCCATCCAGCGGTGCCAGAGTATCGCCCAGCGGCGCAGTTTCGTGTTCATCGCGTTTTAACGAAACCGGAGGCGCAGGGTGGTAAAGACGTTGGTGGGCGCGCCTGGGTAGATCTGCGAATCGTAGATTCCCGCGATGAAGTACCGCCGGCGATTCAGAAGATTCTCGGCGTTCACGCTCCAGTCCCAGACGCCACGCCGCCATCCGGCCGCACCGCTGAACGTGGTCCAGCCGCCCAGCCGCGAGGTGTTGGTGTTGTTCACGAACATCGGGCTGAGATAGCGCATTCCGCTGCTAACATACCAGCCCGAATTCCAGGCTTTCGTGAGCCAGATATTGGCCGCGTGCTTATGCACGAATCGCGGCAGGCGCCCGGAAAGGTTGACGGCTCCGTTGGAGATGAGGAAGTTGTCGAAGCGGGGTTGGGCGTAGCCGTAGTTCGCGATCACACGTACGCCGTTGCCAACCGCGCCATTGAGATCGAAGTCGAAGCCACGCGCACTCTGCTGGCCCGCCTGATCGAAAAGCTGGTTGGGTCTGGCGATGACCACGTTTTTGCGCACCATGTGATACATCGCCGAGGAGAGTTTGAGTTTGCCCGCCAGAGCCTGCCAGCGGTAACCGGCCTCGTAGCTGCGGCCGGTTTCCGGCTCGAGTTCCTTACCATCGGCGGGAACCTGCGTGACCGGCTGAAACGACGTGTTCGCCGAGAAATAGAGCTGCTGGTTCTCCACCGGTGAAAACACGGCGCCGTAACGGTAGGTATAGGCATTCTGACTGCGCTTCTGATTTAACAAGACGCCAGTGACCACGCCGTTGGCGATACCGTCGTTACGCGCCGAGCGGCGGAAAGCGTCGAATCTCCCACCCAGGTTCAACTGCAGTCTGCCGGTGACTTTCACCTGATCCTGCCAGAAAACCGCGTTCACTTTATTGGAGAAGTAGTCAATGCGGCTCAGCGGAAAGTCGGGAACCGGGACATAGGTTTCCTGCAGGGTCCGCAGACTGAGCGGAGGAATGTTGACGCTCCGTGAAGAGCTCCGATGCGTGAAGTTGTAATAGTCCTGATACTCGTGGCCGGCGAGAATAGTGTGACGCATCCCGGCCAAGGTGAATCGGCCCACGACATCCGCTTGGTTCTGGACGGGGCGGCGATGGTGCTTGAAGTAGAGAAACTGCCGAGCCACATCAAACGTCGCGGGCCGGAAAGTGAGCGTCTCCGCGCTGTAGTATTGATCGTCAGTGCGGCGGTGGAAAAAGCTGTTCCGAAATTCGAACGCCGCAGTCACGTTGGAGCTGAACAGGACGTGGGTTTGCGAATCATGCACCAGTCCGAAGTCTTGCGGAGTGTTGAAGCGGGTGGCGAGAGAGAACCCAGAAATGCCGAGAACGCCATCCGGGATACCAGCATCCGTAGCGAAACGGTCGCGATTGAAAGCTTGGTTGACGGTGACGCGGTTGCGGTCATTGACGATCCAGGTGACGGCGGGTGAGACGTTGGAGCGGCGGCTGGCCGCATCGCGCCAACCGCGGCTATCGTCGAAACTCAGGTCGGCCCGATATAGCAACCGGCGGCTGCCGAAGACAGATCCACCGGAGCCCGCGCCCACCTGATTCGAACGGAAGCGGCCGCCGCGATAGAACAGATCGTGGGTTCGCGAGAGTTCAGGCTTCTTGCGCACCACGTT
>VFZP01000357.1 GCA_016871115.1 Acidobacteriota bacterium | reverse complement strand
CCTGGTCAAAGATCACGATTTTCGCTCCGAGGCCAAGGCCCTGGCGACCCCTTATGGCATCTACGACACCCCGGCCAACCGGGGTGCGGTGTTCTTGGGCACCAGTTCCACCGAGGGCCGAGTTGGTGTTCGATGTTGAACTCGTCGCCGTGCGCGCCGTGGAAGACGAAGTGGCGGCGCGTGGATTTCTCACCGCGCTGGCGACGTATGAAAAGAAGGTGCTGGCGCTGGCGCGCGCCATTCCGGAGGACAAGCTCGCGTGGCGGCCGGCGCCGGCCGTGCGGACGGTGCGGGAAGTGCTGGCGCAGATCGCTGGCGGAAATCGCAGCATGACTGCGATGGCGGCCGGCCAGCCGGTAGCCGCGGCCGACGAGGGGCTGACGCCGCCAACCCGCGCGGAGTTGATCGCCGAGCTCGAAGCCAGCTTTGCCGCCGCGCGCCAGCACGCTACGCCGCTTCGCCCCGCGCAGCTCAGCCGCGAGGTGACAGCGTTCGGCGAGAAGACCAGCGTGCAGGGCGTCCACACGATGCTGATCGGAGCTGCCGCCCGGCATCTCGGACAGTTGATCGTCTATGCGCGGATGCTGGGGATCTCGCCGCCGGGGAGCAATTAGCCCGGCGCGATCTCGGTGAGTTCCAACGTGAGCCACGTGCCGCAAGCCCCACACACAAGTTCGCCGGACGCCGCCGCATACACTGCCGTCGACTCGCATCGCGCACACGCCGCCGTGGGCTCGGTGCAATCGGGCAGCGGGTCGGGCGGCACGATAGACCCGGCCGCCGGGCGCGGCTTGCCGGAAACAACGGCGGTGGCCGGTTCAAACGTGGTGCGGCAGTCCGCGCACACATGATTGAAGCAGCAGGCCGGCGAACAGCTATAAACGATCTCGCCTGATCCGCACGTCGGGCAGGCCATGCTGAGCTTACTGGTATACACAGAGTTTTGCTGCATTCTTCTTGAGCATACCGGCCCTTACTAAGGTGTTTCGCTCATACCGCCCCCCTCGAAACAGGCCGATGGATGCGCGATGGCAAAGGAGGCTTCCACACTCAAACTGGGATACCCGCCCCGAGCCAAATGGCTCTTGTTCCTCCCGATGGTGGGTTGCTCGCTGGTGGTTTGGCGAACCTACGCGCATCTCAGCTTCGCTCCCAGTCTCTGGGACATTCCCGTCTTTCTCGGGCTGCTGCTGGCGGGCTTGCCAGCGGTCTACGGCATGCGCAGCCGCACCGAGGTTGACCGCGAGGGCCTGACGAAGTTCTCCCTTTGGAGGTCGCGCCGGTTTAGCCGCGAAGATTTCCTCAGTCATGAACGCATCGCGCGGGAGCCCGGTGAAACGCCGGATCTGTTGCTGCGCTTTAAGACTGGCGTGGCGTTCCTCGGCGCCAGCGAGGTAGACCAGAAACCGGAAGCGGTCATCCAGTACCTCAATGAGCAGTGGGGCGTCAATGCGGCGGACTACAAGGTGCCGGAACTCGGTGCGGTGAATGCCAAACAGTCTTTTGAATATGAGCCGCTGCATGCGACGATGCTGCTGATTGTGGGTCTACTGACGTTTCTGGTGGCGGTGCGGATTCCTGTTTTCGGGCTGCTGGCTATCGTTTCGGCCCTGTGTTTCCGCGCAGCGTGGCGCGCGATGGGCAAGCTGGATACCAACGAGGAAGGTCTCACGTTCACCCACCGGTTTCGTCCGGCTGTGAGCATTGGCTGGAACGAGATCGAATCGGCCGCCTATTGGAATTCGTTTGCACAGGGCGGCGTGAAGATTCGCGGCAAGGCCGGGCAGACGATTCGTGTGTACTGCTGGATTGGCGGCTACCCGCTGCTCGATCGGCTGCTGCATGACCGGCTGTCGAACCAGGCGTTCTGGCCCACGCTGCAGTTGCCCATGCGCGTCGACCTGAATCGCCGCCGCCGGCTGGGCGTGCTGTTGCCGTACGTGGTGCTGATGTCGAATGCGCTGGTGTTGCTGTGGCAGGGCAACTTCGGCACGTTCGCGTTCGTCTCGCTCTTGCCCACGTTCGTGGCGGCGGCGCTGATCTTCGGCTCCAGCCGCGTGCTGGAGTTCGATAAAGACGGCGTGAAAGACGTGTGGCGCTACATGTGGTTCCGCAAGGTGAACCGCTTTGATCGCACCGCTCTGGTGGAAGCGCGGCTGGGCCGGCAGTTGACGGTGGGCGGGTTGTGGATGAAGTTCGGTGAGGCGCGTCTGGAGATCGCCAACAGCGAAGTGAGTTTGCCGCCGGAGCAGATCCTCACTTGCCTGCGCCAGGCGCGGGCTTGGCAGGCGCAGCCGGAATCGCAGGCGCCGGGTTCGGAACAGCGCGCGGCGTAACGCTCGATCTGCGCGGCGATAACGGACCCGCCGATTCACTCCATTTAGCGGGCTGGGCCACGAACACATTCACGCTTCCTGTGCTCCACCACCGCCGGTCTGGCGGTGCGTGGTTTGAGGGCGAATTCCTCGACATTGCCCTCCTCGCTCCCCCGGACGGCAAGGAAGAACTCATCATTGGCGTCGTGCCGGTGGGCCCGCCCGAGAACGCGGGCAAAGATGTCACCCCCCTGGGGCCGCGTGGCCGTGGGCGTGGCTGGCGCTGCCGCTCATCATGGTGTGGTGCATGCTGCTGGATGGCTTGGCAAACCGCCGCGGCATCGACCGCCTTGGCGTGCGAGGGCCAGACGGAGCCGTGGTAAGCCCTTCGCTTCCTCAGCCATGTGCCCACCGTCGCGGGCAGCCTGTTGGGGCCGGCCATGGGCGCGGTGCATGGTTTCTGCTGCTCGTCATGGTGGGTAGTGGAATGCTCGGCGCGACATTCGACCGGGGACAGGTGCTGGTCCCGCTGCTTGCATTCCTCTTCCGGCCGACACCGTATCCGAGGGCCGGTGGAGTGTTGTCCTGGGATCTGCTGACGGTCGCGGTCTTTTTGCTTGGCACCAGGCGGAATCGCGCTTTGGTCCATCCTTCGCCAGCCGCGTGAGAAGAACCCCACGCGACTGCCCAAACTCGAACGCGCGATCGAAGCCCGCACGCGGGAACGCGTGAAGCTGATCGCCGTGGACGATAAGGTGCGGCGGCCTTCCGGGCATGATGATGCCACTCCCATCCCGCGGTCCTGGACGGAGCGGATGACGATCCCTGAGCTGGTGGCCATGACACGGCTGTTGAGTCACAAAAGCTTGGCCGAAATGGCGGTGATGATTTGGGTGCCGCAATCCCGGCACGGCGCTGGAGCTACGCAAAGCTTCTGCGCGAAATTGGCCCGCACCGACACCGCGGCGCTACTCAGCGGCCTCGACAAGGCGCGCACCGCCTTTCCGCGCTCCTATGAGTAGATGTACAAGGCCGCCGCCAGAATCGCCGCTCCAGAATAGGCCGCCCGTCCTCTGTGCTATCAACGTAGCTATGACGGTCTTCCGACTCCTGGGGCTTGCCGCGCTTTCCGCACTCATCGCCGCCGCCTGCCCCGATGCCGCCACCTACAGGCCCTGCGACCTTGTCTTTGAAATGACGGCCGCCGAAGCGGCGCAGCACCCCAACCCGTATCTGTCCGTCACGCTCCACGCCGAATTCCGTTCGGTGCGTCATCGCACCATCCTCATGCCGGGCTTCTGGGACGGCGGCCGGCGTTTTATCATCCGCATGGCGCCGAACGATCCGGGCGAGTGGGTCTACCGCGTGACGTCGAACGTCGCGTCCATCCAGGGCAAGACCGGCGCGTTCAACGCCGCCGAGTCCGGCCATCCCGGCTTCCTGCGCGTGGACAACCGCCGTGCGTGGTCCACCACGGAGACACGCTCGCCGCACCTGTGGATGGGCGACACGTCGTATCGCTTCGCCTGGATGGATGAAAAGGCTTTTGAGGAAACGGTGCGCCTCCGCGCCGGGCAGCGCTTCAATCACATCCGCGGTCTGGTGATGCATGACGACCCGCAATACCGCGCGGCATACCTTGCTCCAGACCGGCCCAACATCGAGCACTTCCAGCAGCTTGACCGCCGCATCCTGGCGATGAACACCGCCGGTATCTATGCCGACCTTGTGTTCGCCTCTGACCGCAACCACCTCACGCGCGTGTTCCCGGAGCGCACGCGGCGCGAAGCGTACATGAAGTACCTCGCCTCGCGCTATTCGTCCATGATGATCACCTGGCAGGGCGTGCAGGAGTTTGAAGAGTACGACAACGGGCGGCTCCTGCTGCAGGAGCTCTACACCACCATCATGAAGTGGGACCCTTACAAACAGCCGCGCTCGACGCACACCACGGCCACCTCCGCGCCGCTCCTCGAGGACCGCTGGATGACGCACGCGCTGTATCAGTCCTCGGCCGGCGCGCTGGGGGCGGTGGAACGTCAGATCTACTTCGTGCCTATGATCAACGCCGAGTTTGCGTATGAGGACTCGGGCGCGGGCAAATCGCACCCGCATCACGTCGATTCAGACACGTTCCGCAAGCGGCTCTGGAACGCGGCCATGCACGGCCAGTACCCCACGTTCGGCAACACGGGCACCTACGGCGGCCGCAAGTTTGCCGTGGACGCGAAGTATCTCGAATCGCCCGGCGCCAAGGCGATGAGCGCGTGGTTCGATTTCTTTGCCCGCACGCGCCACTGGGAACTGGAGCCTTACTTCGAAATCACGGCCGGGCGCGCGCTGGCGCTGGGCGGCGTGGAGTATGTGGTGTATCTGGAGCAGCCCGGGCCGGTGGAGGTGGTGACGGAGAAGAAGAAGTACGAGGTCTACTGGTATCGCCCGTCCGACGGCGAAGTGATTCAGGAGAAGAAAGAGTTCAAGGGCGAGAAGTTCATCGGCCAGCCGCCGGACACGAAGAGCGATTGGGTGCTGCACCTGTCGCGCGACGGGCGCAAGGAGGGCATGGCCAAGAGCTGGAAGTTCGAGTCGCGCCCGCTGTTCCAGCAGGAAGTGGAGCGGAACCCCGCGCGCATCCCGTTTGAAGTGACCGCTCCCGCGGGCGATGCGCTCGCCGTGGGCAAGCCGCTGAAATTTGCCGCCAAGCTCACCAAGGAGACACGCGCGTCGAAGGCGATGCTGTATCTGTGGACCGTGGAGGCGACCGACGACAAGCAGGGCTACCGCGTGATCGGCACTTCGCGCGAGGGCGAATTCACGATCCCCGAGTCCATCGCGCGCGCGTACCCGGCGGTGATGAACCTGCGTGTGCACGGGATCAACGCCAACGGCAAAGTCTACGCGATTGACCGCGTCGTGCAGGCCGTGAAGCCGTGATCCTCGCCATCGATACGGGCGGCGGCGCGCATGCGAGTGTGGCGGCGCTGGATCGCGCGGGACAGTTGACCGAGACGCACCTCTACGCGCCGGACGGCCACTCGTCGCAACTCTTTGACGCGATCACCGCGCTGCTGGACCGCGCCGGCATGAAGCTGGACGAGGTGGAGTGCTTTGCCGCCGCGTCCGGACCCGGCTCATTCACCGGCGTGCGCGTTGCGCTCTCGGCGGCCAAGGGACTCGCGGCCACGCTGGACCGCCCGATGGTGGCCGTGTCGACGCTCCGCGCGCTGGCGTGGTTTGGCTCGGCGCCTTTGCGCGCCGTGATTGCTGACGGGCGCCGCGGCGATATCTTCGGAGCAGTGTACGGTTCGGCGGCGCGGGAGCCGGTGTTGCCGGAATGCGTGACGCGGCTCGATGCGTTTCTCGCGGCGCTCCCCGCCGGGGCCGAACGCATCACTGCGGGAGACGCTGTGCCGGTCCCCGCGCCCGTACTCACCGTGCCGCCTCAACACCTGAGCCGCGCCGTGGCGCATCTGGCGCGCGAGGAGTTCCTCGCCGGCCGCGCCGTGGATCCGGCCACCGTGGACGCCAACTACATCCGGAGCTCGGACGCCGAACTCCGCTGGACCGATCGCGGCTGAAGCAAGCAATCAAGCTTGGCGATTCCGGGGGGCCTGTACTATAATTCAATGGTAGTCAGTGGGCCTGTGGCGCAGTTGGGAGCGCGCTTCCATGGCATGGAAGAGGTCAAGGGTTCGAATCCCTTCAGGTCCACCAATCCTCTTAGCGTCCACGTCTCTACGCTCAAGCTTGCGATAGGTCACTTCCACACCCCCTCAGCAATTCTCTTGAATTCCTCCATTGCCGCAGCAGCGCGGCCAGCTGGTCCCCCTGGCCGGGTCCAATCGTCGAGACCGTCGGCGCTCTCGGGAGAGGGTGCATGACTTTATCATACAGTCCTGCTCCGCCTGGCCTGATCGCTTCCAGAATTTCATCGATCGCACTTTCAGATCTCCTCGTGATGTCGGCCATAGTGTCTTTGCCTCGCAAGCGAAGCAGTTCAGCGACGCCAGTCCGGATCTGCTCGGCTCGCGCTCCATTGTCTGGCAGACTCCGGAGGGCAACTGGATCCAGAGCGGTCAGGAACACCGATCTCGTCTGGAGGTGCTTGCCGGCCCTTTCCTTCATCACGTTAACCAGAGCTGGCCAAACATCGTGGAAAATCTCGGTCAACACGAGATCGCTTGCCTGCAGGTCGGCCTCAAGCTGCATCAAGTCCACCGCCTGGAGCATGTTCCGCACGGGGCGGACAAGGAACTGATCTTGAGGCAGAGCCGCTATAGCACCCCTAGCAGCCCGTGGTAAAAGTCCAGCACAGGTGACCCCGGAGATGTTTCCGACGTCTATGCGGATATGGCGATGGGAAGACGCTGGAAGCAGGCCAAGCAGGAG
>VFZP01000356.1 GCA_016871115.1 Acidobacteriota bacterium | reverse complement strand
GGTTTCTGAGTGGTGCGGAGCAGTTATCTGGGCTGGCGCTTTGGCACTCGATCCTGCGACGGATCTTCCACGATTTCGGGCGCTTCCCGTTCGACCAGACCGCCTCTCGAACTCGTCTGGCCGATTCTAACCGCCGGATTTAGGCTGATGCGTTCTGCGAAACGGCAAGAAGCGCCGCAAGAAAAAGAAGCCATACTGCGGCGCAGGCGGAATTCATCGCAGCAGTGTATCAGAACCCGGCAAACGCTTGTCTCGCGGGCGCACCCACCGCAGCGCCGTCAGCGTAGCGGAGAACGAGCAGGTCTTGTTATCCACCAACCCCGCCGCGCGGCCCGCCTCGCGTACCGCCGTCTCCTTCACCGCACTCTTGACGCCTTTCGGATACACCATCCACACCGCCCCCGCCGGCCCGATCATCTCGGCGAGCTTCGGCAACTGCGCCAATTCCCCGGGATCGTCAAAGCACCACAACAGCACATCGAGATTCGTGCGCGCCTTGCCCGCGCGATCGCCAAGCAGCGCCGTGAACTGCGCGTCGAAGCTGCCGCGCAGCGCGATCCGCAAGCTCTCGTTCCTCGAGACCCCCAGCTTGTGCAGCAGCGCCGGAGGATGCAGGATCTTGTCGGCCCACTTCGCTGCGGCGGCAGCACCCAGCGCAAAATGCGCCGCGGGTTTACCCGCCCCGAATCGCGCCACCAACTCTTCGCCCTCGGCCGCGACAGACTTCCACTCGGCCGCGCGCCAATCGCCGCGCCACGCGCCGGAGCAAAACAGCAGACGGTCTCCCTCCCACTGCAATCGCCCCTCGCCCGTCTCCGCGCCGCATCGGCCCACGCAGCGAGCTTCGAGTCCCATGCGCTCCTAGATCAAGCTCTGCAGCAGCGCCACGCCCGCGCGAATATCGGTCAACCGCTGTTGCGGGTCCGACGCTTCCCGCTCAATGTTCACCGGGTTCTTGTAGCCAATCTCCTTAAGCTTGGCCACAAACCGGGCCATACCGACTGAGCCTTGGCCTAGCGGCTTCTCCGTTCCCAACGCGCCCGCCACACCCGCCGGTGGCCAGTCGCCGTCCTTGGCGTGCACGCTCAACACATGCGGTGCCAGCATCGTCAGCGCTTCAATCGGATCGCCCGACCCATACAGAATCATGTTTGCCGGATCGAAGTTCACGCGCAGGTTCAGACGGTTCACGTCCTTGAAGAACTCCAGCAGATCCGTCGCCGGCTCCTGCCCGGTCTCGAGCGCAAACGTCTGGCCATTGCGCGCCGCGTAGTCGCACACCAGACGGGTCATCTCGCGCACGGCGACATAATCCGGATGCTGGTAGTTGTGCGGAATGCAGCCCACGTGCAGCGCAATCGAGGGCGCGCCCAGAGCCTTGGCGAAGTCGCTCAGCTCAAACGTGCGCTTCAAGCGCTCGGCGCGAAAGGCCGCGGGCACCCAACCCACGGTGCGCTCCACCGTCGGGATGTCCGGATACTCTTCGCCGTTGTAGGCGGCAAACACCGTGACGAGCGTGAATTGCTCGACGTCGAGCGCCTGGTTCCACTGCGCGGTGGCAGCGAGATCCATCGGCACATGACCGGGCACGCCGAGTTGCCCGCAGCGAACCCCCAGGCTTTTCACTTCGCGAATCGTTTCCAGCGGGTCGCGGCCCGCCCAGAACATCACACCTATTTCCATATGCTTTAGAACCGGCAAGGTAGCTTGTCTCCGTTGTTCTTTCGCGCTTCGTCCAGAAGCCGCATAATGCGCACCGCCGCGGCGGACTCAGACGGCGGGCACTGCGTGGGCGCCGCGCCGTTGGTCACACACTGCGTGAAGTATTCCAGTTCAGCCTGGAAACCGTCTTTTTCCGGGCGCGGGAGGCCTGCTTCGGCCGGCGTACGTTCCTGCCCGTCGTCACCGAACACGGCCACCGGCTTGCCCGTGAGCGATGAGAACTCGATGGTCGCCTCATCGAACGTCACCGTATATTCCATCGAGAACGGGTACGACGCTGGATGATGCCAACCGCCCGTGACGATCACTGAGGGAATGCCGGAGTAGTGCAACTGTGCGGTGATGACATCGATGCCCTTGGTCATGTACTCGTGGCCCGTGGCCGACACCGCTTCCGGAATGCCGAACAGATGCACGCACATGTCCACGTCGTGAATCAACAGATCGAAAATCCCGCCGCCGCCTTTGTGCGGGTCCTGCAGCCAGCGGCCCCATTGCGGCGCGGCACACCGCCGGCGAAACAACGCCGAGCGTACGTTGCCCAGTTTGCCGCTGCGGCGTCCGGCGATGATCGGCTGATAGTCGCCCCAAAAGCGCAGCACCTGCGCGCACATCAGCGTGCGCCCGGACTTGGCCGCTTCGGCCATCATGCGGTCGCACGCGGCGCCGTCAAGCGCCATCGGCTTTTCCACCAGCACATGCTTGCCCGCGCGCAAGGCCGCCACGGCGGTCTCCTCATGCACGAACGTCGGCAGGCAAAGATCGATGGCTTCGATGCCGGGATCGGCCAGCGCCTCGTCGAGCTTGGCGTACTGGCTCACGTTCGCAAAGTCGAGCTTCGCCACTTCGCGGTTCAGGTTGCCCGTGTTCTTACTGAGGTCGCCGGAGCGCTTCGCCGCGTCTTCCTCTACCACCGCTACCAGTTGCGCGCCTGGTACATTGCGCCACGCCGTGAGGTGCGTGCTTCCCATGAAGCCGAGTCCGGCTACGGCAATCTTCATCGCCTCGCTATTCTAGCTCACCACTCAACGGCCACGCCCGGCTCCAGCGTCCACACGCTCGTGCCGGTGCCCGCGATTTTCGCCGCCAGCGCTTCGGGCCGCCCGGTGAGCGGCGGGAACGTGCCCCAGTGCATCGGGATCACCCGCTTCGGCTGCAGCAGCTTCACCGCGTGCGCAGCCTCGTCCGGACCCATGGTGAACAGATCGCCGATGGGCAGGAAGCACAACTCGGGAGAGTACAACTCGCGAATCAACGCCATGTCGCCGAACACGCCCGTGTCGCCGGCGAAGTAGGCGCGGCGTCCATCGGGGAACGTCAGTACGTAGCCGGCCGGGTCGCCCGCGTAGACGATGTTGCCCCCGGCGTCCCCTATGCAGGATGAGTGCAGCGCGTTGGTCATCGTCACCTTCAGCGGCCCCACCATCTGCGAGCCGCCCTTGTTCATGGGCGCGATCTTTGCCACACCGTGCGCTTTGGCCAGGTACTGGCAGATCTCGTAGATGCCAACCACCGGCGCGTTGTGCTGTTTGGCGAGCGCCGCGGCCGAGCCCGTGTGATCGCCGTGGCCGTGCGAGAGGAGCACTGCATCCACGCGTTCAATCCGGTGCGACGCAGGGTACTTCGGGTTGCCTTCGATGCAGGGATCGATCAGAAAAGTCTCGCCCGTGGCGAGTGAAAGTTGGAAAGTGGAGTGGCCAAGCCAGGTGATGCGAACCATAACTCCACTATTATGACGGGCTGCTACGCCGGCTTGCGTTTGGAAGCCTGCGCGCTTGCGCCCCCTGCTGCTTCGTTCATCGGCTTACGGCGGCGTTGCAGGCTGCGCAAGGTGCGGATCAGGTGCGGCACTTCGAGCGAGCTCTTCTGCAGCACTGCGTCGGCGCCGGTGTTGATCTCGTTCAACCCCATGGCATCCACAAAGCCCGACAGAAGCACCGTCACCAACGGCAATTTCTGCGCGCGCACATCGCCGATCAGCTCTGTGCCGGTCTTCGCCGGCAAGCGAAAGTCCGTGATGAGAATGTCGAACTTCGCTTGCCCAGTCTGCAAAAGATCAAGCGCGGCTTCCGCGCTCCCCAGTGCAGTCACCAAATAACCGTGCTCTTCGAGCACGGCCTTGCGAGCCTGCAAACCGAGTTGGTTGTCATCGACCATGAGAACGTGAACAGTGGACCGGACAGCGACGGTGGGCATCTTCTGACTGAGTGAAAGTAGCAGAGGTGTAACAGAGGTGTCAACCAATTTCGTATTCGCCTCATAGCAGGCGAGATCTTCTGCTTGACACGCGGCGCGAGGTTTGCGCGATCCCGCTACTCTACTTCGCGCGGCGCGTTGTAGCCTTGCTTGGCGTTGATCGTGTACTTGATGGGTTTGTTCTTCTCGTCCACAATGCGCAACGGTTCATTCGTCGACGGGTTGACCAGTTCCACTTTCAGCTTGCGGTATTTGCCGTCCTTGGCTTGATTCGAGGGCTGGAAGGCGAGTGAATACTGATTGCGCAGCGATTGCTGGATCATGCCGAAAATGCCCGGAAACTCGCCCTGGAAGCGGGGGAAAAACGATTGCCCGCCCGTCTCTTTCGCGAAGGTGCGCATCTGGTTATCCGCTTGCAGGAAATCCAGCCGCGCAATCGCGCCCAGGCCGCCCCGCGCGTCCATGATCTCGCGGATATACTGCATGATGCCGATCGCATAGATCGGCACGCCCGCGGTCTGCAGCGCCCGGCGCGTCTTGTCAAACGTGAGCTTGCTAAAGGTGTCGATGCCCGAGGCAATCAGCACAATCGCCTTGCGTCCTTCGATGTCTTGCATCCGTTCGGCTGTATCCACCAGCGCGTCGTAGAGATTCGATTCTGAGTAGGCCGCGATACGCAATCGCTGCATCGCCTCGTAGGCCGCGCGCTTGTCGGTGGAGAAGTCCGACAGAATCTCCGGCCGCAAGTCATAGGCCACCACCGCCACGTAGTCTTCCGGCTTCAGTGTTTCAAGAAAACCGTAGGACGCCTGCAGTGTCTCCATCCAGCCCCAAGACCAATACGACTGAAACAGGTTGGAAAACTCAATCACCATCGCCACGGTCATCGGCGCTTCGCCCATGGCAAACGTGGACACCTGTTGCGGCACTCCATCTTCCAGTACGCGGAAGTTGCCGCGGGGGATGTTCGGAATGAAGCGGCTCTTGTTGTCCAGCACCGAGACGTCCACGGTCACCGTCGTGGTGTCTGTCCTGAACGTCGCCAAACCCTCGGGCAAATCGGAACGACCTTTTTTTGAGAACTTCGACGGGACCTTCTTCTGCTCACCTGGCGCATCCACGCGGGGCTCGTCGGCCATCTGCGGCTGGTCGCCGTCTTTCTTGCGCGGCCGCGCCACGGTTTCGCTAGAGCCGGACTTGGGGCCTTGCTGTGCCAAGGCGATTAGCCCGGCTCCGCCAAGCACCGCCAGTGTGAGTGTAGCCAAACGGCGCAGTTTCATAAAAGACACCAACTCCTCAGCGAGACTATACCACTCATAGAGACGATTTGCGGCCCGTTCTGGTTGCCCCACCGCCCACTCTAATGGATGGTGGGCCCGGGGCCACGGTCATGTTTTCGCATGTAAACTTGGAATTTCCGCTTGGCCCGTGCCATTTTCCAATCGCGGTACCGGGCTTGCGCCGTCGCCAGGAAGTCCCATTTGCCCCAGCCCTTCTTCAAGTACAGAAATCCCAACAGCATCCCGCCCAGGTGCGCCACGTGGCTGACGTTGCCGCCCGTGGAACCGAACGTGGACATAAACGCAATGGCGCCTACGATCATCACGAAGTATTTGGCCGGAATCGGGAACAGGATCAGCAGCACCTGCACGTCTGGAAACAACAGACCGAAGGCGAGCAGAATGCCGTAGATCGCGCCGGAGGCGCCCAGCGTCGGAGTGTCGAGCGAGCCGAACACCAGGCTCATCAACACCGCAAACAGACCCGCGCCCACGCCGCAGAAGAAATAGTATTGCAGGAACTGGCGCTTGCCCCACACCGCTTCGAGATCTTTGCCGAACCACCACAGCGCCAGCATGTTCATCAGGATGTGGCCGAAGCCGCGCGGGTCGTGCAGGAACAGATACGTCACGGGCTGCCAGAACGCCAGCCGCTCCAGCACCTGCCGCGGATGCAGCATGAAAGGCCGGAACCAGTTATCGAAGCCCAGCGGGATCGAAAAGAAGTAGGCGACAAACAGCGCCGTGTTGATGATCAGCAGCCACTTCACCGCTGGCGGCATCATCGGGTTGTGGTAGTTGGAGACGTAGCTTCTCCGTGCGTAGGAACCCATGGGATCGCTCTACAGTTCGCCCTCCTCAGGATAACAAGCCCGCACCCCTACTTGCCCTGCGGCGGAACGGCCAGCACTTCGAGCGCGCTCTGCGTCAACCGGTACGGCAGGTAGCGCACCACTTTGCCGTTGGTGCCGATCAACACAAACGTGGGAGTGCTCGACACGCCGTAAACTTCCATGCCGGCCGTGGATACCAGCAGCGGCACGCCTTCGAGTCCTCGGTAGCTCTCCGCCCACGTGTCGCGGATCGCTTTGCGTTCGGCCGCGGCATCGGTCTCATAAAAGCGCGTGAGTGCCACCAGCTTCACCCCGCTCTTCTCCAGCAGCGGCCGTGCGCGAGCGAGCGCCGCGGCCTGCGCCTTGCAGTCGCCGCACCATTGCGCCCAGCCGAACACCAACGCGCGCTGCCCTTTCAGCGAGGCGAGCGTGGGCGGCTCTGGCGTCAGGCTTTCTTCGGTGTTGAACTCCGGCGCGCGCTGGCCTTCGAGTGTGAGCAGGTTGCGCTGTTTGTAGAGGCGCGAACGCAGGCCCACGGGCGCGCGAAAGCGCGCGAGCTGTGCATCGAGATACGCCACGGCTTTGCGCTTGTCGCACCGCGCGATGATCTGCGCGTGCGCTTCGCTGTGCGCGCCCAGCACTCCAGCTAGTGCCGCGTCCTTCGCCGGATCTGTGCCCGGGGCCAGCTT
>VFZP01000355.1 GCA_016871115.1 Acidobacteriota bacterium | reverse complement strand
CGGTTGGTGCTGCGGAGAAACATCTCTCTCCGCAGCAGCATGCCAGACAATGAAGCCTCAGAAAAGAGGCAAGGTCTTCACCTGCGCGTTTTTGGAACACCGCCGTTGCAAGCAAACAGAATATTCCTGCTCGGACGGCGAAAATACCCCCGAACTGCGAAAGTCAGGCTAGCGGTTCTTCCAGGGCCGTCTGACCGCGGCGGATCGTCTCCGTCAACAGGTCTGACGCGCGGAGGATCTTCGAGTTGAGCAGAAACGGCACCGTAGGCGCCATGCTGGCGGGCGAATCCGGGGCGAGGAAGACGGCGCTGGTGGGCGTGTGCGAGTACTCGGCGCCGTTCTTGGCAATTAGTCCGGCGATGGTGAGGTAGTCGCACAAAATGCGGATTCCACGCTCCGGAACTCCGCAGTGTTGGGCGATGGCGGCGGAGGTCTTGTGGCCATTCGAGAGGGCTCCGAAGACGTTCAGTTCCACGGCAGTGCGCAGCGAGGCCGAGCGTTGATGGGCAGTGCGGGTGTCCCAGACGAGGCCGGGGTTGGGTTGAGACATGCTGTGAGTGTACGCCATTGGCACCGGTGCGCGTAGTGCGAGACTGAAGAGCGTCAAACGACGCACGCTGCTTGCCGCTCCTTCCGCCGTCTTCGCGCAAACCGGAGACGCGCGCCCGCCGAATATCGTGTTCCTGATCTCAGACGATCACTCCTCACGCGACCTTGGCTGTTTCGGCAACTGCGTCATCCAGACGCCGAATCTCGACCGCATGGCGCGCGAGGGAATGCGCTTCGATCACTGCTTTGTCTCGTCGCCACAGTGCAGCCCGAACCGCTCGTCGATCTTCACTGGATGCACGCCACACACGACATCCACATCGCGCCTGCACGCGCCGATGCCCGCCTGGGAGCCGACGTTTCTGGAGCCGTTGAAGGCACACGGCTACTTTACTGGCGCATTTCGCACGGTTCATCAAGGCGCCGAGTTCGACAAAACGCGTTGGGACTACTACGGCGGCCCTGCCGCGTTTGAAACGTTCTTCGATAAGCTCCCGGCCGGCCGCCCATTCTTGCTGCACATCGGCTTCCACGATCCGCACCGGCCATATGCCGATGGCGCGTTTCAGCCACCGCACGATCCAGCGAAGGTCAGCGTGCCCGCGTTTCTGCCCGACACGCCGAAGGTGCGGCAGAATCTGGCGCACTATCACAACGAGATCGCGCGGATGGACTGCCAGTGCGGGCGCGTGTTTGATCTCCTGCGGCAACGCGGGCTCGAGAAGAACACCCTCGTGGTGTTCACCGGCGATAACGGCATGCCGTTTCCGCGCGCCAAGGGCACTTGCTACGATCCGGGCGTCCGCGTGCCGTTGCTGGCCTGGCGGCCGGGCCGTATCGCGCCGGGCGCGTTGAAGAGCGAACTCATTGCGCATGTGGACTTGCCCGCCACGTGGCTGGACGCGGCGGGCCTTGCCAAGCCCGCGAAGATGCAGGGACGGAGTTTTCTGAATCTGCTGCAGGGACGCGGTGGATACTCGCCGCGCGAAGCCGTCTTAAGCGAGCGCAACTGGCATGACAACTTCGACCCCATTCGCAGCATCCGCACGGCGCGGCACCGGTTGATCTTCAACGCCGCGCCGCACTTCCCGTACCGCCCCGCGTGGGATCTCGAAGGTTCGCCGAGTTGGGCGTCGATCCTCGAAGAGTCGCGCGGTGGCAAGCTCACCGCCGCGCAACGGCAGATGCTCGCGCCCACCCGTCCGGTGCTGGAACTGTATGGCCTCGGCGCGGATCCTGACGAATTTCACAACCTCGCCACCAGCACCGCGCTTCGCCCGGTGCGCGAGGATCTTGAACGCCGCCTGTCGCAGTGGATGCACGATACTCTCGACTTCCTGCCGCCCGGCCGGTCTCGCCCCGGCAAACCCGCGGGCCGGGATTGGCCGTTGTCCCTATAGAGCGAGCGGCGTATCGCGCCGCCGCCAAGCGGATGGCCGCGCGGGACCCGCAGCCCAGGGAGTATTAGCCCGACGCTCAGAACAATGGTCCTTCTTCTCCAGCACGCAGTGAGGACTCACACTGCGCCGGGAGGGAAGTAATCAATGCTTTCGAACAACCTTGCGCGGCCGCTTTTTCTGGCTGCATGTCTCCTGATTTCGACGGTGGGCGCCAGCGCCACCACGGTGGTGTTTGGCACCGGCGGCACGGCCGGCTTCACCAATGGCGGCAGTTCCGACAGCGGCATGGCGGGCGGCGTGATGCTGACGGCCACGCCGTGGGCCAACGGCGCGGGCCCGGCTCCGGTATTGACCGTCACCAGCGGCGGCTACGGCGTGGACAGCCATTTTCTGGATCAGCAACAGATCGACGGCTTGACCCGCAATGAAGCGGTGGTGTTGACGTTCTCGGCACCCGTGTTGCTCAATGGCTACCAATTGACGGACTTCGTGCCCGGGTTCGACGATGTCGACATTCTGGTGAACGGCAGCGCCGGCGGTATCGGCTCGATCGGAACGGTGATCGCGTTCCGCGCTGACGGCAATATCGACAACTTCCGGCTGCGTTCGGTGGACTTCACGGCGGTTCCAGAACCGTCCAGTCTCGCCTTAGCCGGCCTCGGCCTCGGGTTGGCCGGTCTGATCCGCGAGCACCGTAAGTAGCCGCCGGAGGACCCTTGCGCTCGACACGGCCGCTGCTTCCACGCGGTGACCTTTGTCTGGATTCGCTTGTCAAGGCACGTAGTTAGTGCCGAGCTGCGCCGTGACGCCTGGGCCGAAAGTAATCCTGTTCCTGAGTCTCTCTATCCTGTACGTTCCCTTCCCCCCGGGGGGACATCCGCCCGGCTTTAGCGCGGCGGTTGCCAGGGGACTTGGCCGGCCCGCTGCACGTGCACGGCTAGCGCAGCCGCCATCTCGCGCAGGCGTTTCGGTTCGCGTTTGGCGAGGTCGGCGGTCTCCAGCGGATCGCCGGCAAGGTTGAATAACTGGTACGGCTCGAACGGCGAGTTCTGCAGCAGCTTCCAATCGCCGCGGCGCATGGCGTAGTAATCGCGGCCTTCATAGCGCGAGCCTCCCTCGCGGCGCACCCAGAACAGGTCCCGATCCTGCGGCTGCACGCCGCTTTCCCAGCGGATCGGGCGGCCGTCGATGTCCGGGGGCGGCGTGGCCCCCGCGGCGGCGCATACGGTAGGGTAGAGATCCATCGAGATCGCGACGTCGCGGCGTTCGGTGTCAGGCACGATCCGGCCTGGCCAAACGGCGATCGCCGGCACACGGATGCCGCCCTCATACATGTCCTGCTTGCCGCCGCGCAGATTCCCCGCTGTGCCACCCGCGTTGAGTTCGCCGCCGTTGTCACTGGTGAAGACGAGGAGCGTGCGCTCCAATTGGCCATTGCGTTTCAGTGCGTTCACCAGCTTGCCGACGCCTTCATCCATGTGTTCGATGAGCGCCACAATCGCGGCGCGTTTGGCGGTGATGCTAGCTTCGCGCTGCTTCACGCGCTCAAGCCACTCGGGCTTTGGCTGAATCGGCGTGTGCGGCGCGTTGTAGGCGAGGTAGAGGAAAAACGGCGCGCCGCCGCGGTGGCGTTCGTTGATGTAGTCAACGGACCAGGTGGTAAACAGATCCGTTGCGTGGCCCGCGGGATCAATGGGCTCGTTGTTCCGGCGCAGGTAGTTGACGCCGTGGCGGCGGTGATGGTTGTAGTCGTCCATCATGTCGCCCAGAAATCCGTGGAACGTATCGAAGCCTCGTTCGAGCGGCGTGTTGGGCGACGACAAACCCAGATGCCATTTGCCCACGATGCCCGTGTGATACCCAACCGCGCGCAACGGCTTGGGCAGGAGCGTGGCGTGCGGCGAAAGGTAGCCCCAGCTATTGCCGGCATGCGTGCGGATGACGCCGGGCACGCCCGCGCGATCCGGATAGAGGCCCGACAACAGCGCCGCGCGCGTGGGCGAGCAGACCGTGCAATTCGAGTAGAAGTTGGTGAAGCACACGCCGGCGCGGGCGAGCGCATCGATGTTCGGGGTGCGTACATCTTTCGCGCCGTAACAGGACAGATCGCCGTAGCCGAGATCGTCGGCGAGGATGACGATGACGTTGGACTGGCGCGGCGCGGCCAGTTGAGAGAAGGCAAGGCCGAGGAAACCGCGGCGATCCAGGAGCATCCTGTTACCGTACCTTGAGACCGCTCGACGGGTCCACTCCATCGCCCACGCGTTTCACCCAGGCGCGCAGGTGCGCCTTCAACTCGTCGCGGGTGCGCGCGGGCGTGCCGGTCTCGGTGGCAAGGTTGCGCATCTCAAACGGGTCTTGCCCCAGGTTGTAGAGATGCGTCGTCTCGCCCTTGGTGTTCACCACCAGTTTGTCGAGCCCGCGCACCACCATGCGCCATTCGCCGGGCGTGCCGAGTTGGCCGTAGCTGTAGATGGACTCCGCACGGTCGCCTTCGCCGGTGCGCATGAGTTCGGCGTGGTTACGGCCCTGCACGGCGCCGGGAATCTCCGCGCCGCACAGCGCCAGGAGCGACGGCATAAGGTCGGCGTTCGAAATCAGCGCATCTTCGAGTACTCCACGTCGCAAGCCGCCGGCTGGCCAGCGCATGATCAGCGGCACACGCGCGGATTCGTCAAACGGCACGCCCTTGAACTCCAGGCCCTGCGCGCCTAGCATGTCGCCGTGGTCCGAGTTGAAGACCACCAGAGTGTTGTCCGCCAGCTTCAACTCGTCGAGCGTGGCGAGGAGCCGCCCGAGGTTGTCGTCGAGCGAAGAGCAGAGCCCGTAGTAGGCGGCCATGTTCTTGCGCGCGGTCTCCTCGTAGGCAAAAGGCACGTTGGGCGCGGGCCGGAACTGGCCGGGGTCATACCGGCGCGCCCGGGATGGCGGCGTGCGCGGAGTGTGCGGCGGCCCCCAGCTCAGAAACAGATAAAACGGGCTTGTCCGATTCTGTTTGATGAAATCGATAGCGAGATCAGTCTGGTAGTCCGGCTCGTAGCCCGCCGGGCGGATCGGATCCGGCGCATCGCGGTAGTACTCGGACTTGTAGTAGAAGTGCCCGCGATTGAAAGCTGCCCAATAGTCGAACCCGCGGCGGCGCTCACCGGGCGGCACGAAGCCGGGCCGCGCGTCGCCGTCAAGATGCCACTTGCCGATGTAGCCCGTCCTGTACCCGGCGGACTTGAGTTGCGCGGCGATGGACGGTTGATCGAGCGGCAGTTGCAAACCGTTGCGCGGCATGCGACAAGCGTGCGGATAGCGGCCCGTGATGAGCGTGGCGCGCGACGGCGAGCACACCGGATTGGTGACGTAGCAGCGCGTGAACGCCGTCCCCTCGGCCGACAAGCGCTTCAGCGCGGGTGCGACAAGGTCTTTGTCTCCGGCGGCGGGCAGCGTTTGGGGCCGCCACTGGTCCGGCAGGATGAACAGCACATTAGGCCGCGGCGGCCGAGTCTCGGCAGCCCCAGCCGGGTTAGAAAACGTTGCGGCCACCGCCGAAGCGGCCGGCAGGAATTCACGTCGACGCACTCGTAGTTAGAATATAGTCTGGAGTTCTTCACTTGGGCAGCAATTTTCGACCGCCGCAACGTCCGCCGCTTCCGCCTCGCGCGGCTGTGCCCACCGGACCGCCTTCACCGGTCTCGCGCCCGAGCGCCGCGCCGTCCGCTTCTGCGGCCGCGAATACGCCGCGCAGCGCGGACCGGTACTTTGAGCTCAAGTCCGAGATCCACCGCAAGCTGATCGGCGTCATCAACCTGGAACAGGTTGCCAACATTCCGAAGGACCGCGTGCGTGCCGAGATCGGGCGCGTGGTGGAACGGCTCCTTGACGAAGAGCGGCTGCCGATGACGACGGCCGAGCAGAACAAGATCGTCGAAGAAGTGATGGACGAGGTGCTGGGCCTCGGTCCGCTGGAGCCGCTGCTCAAAGAGCCGACGATCTCCGATATCCTCGTCAACGGCTACAACAATGTGTATGTGGAACGGCAGGGCAAACTGTCACTGTCGCCCGTGCGCTTTAAAGACAACGGGCACCTGCTGCACATCATCGAAAAGATCGTATCCCTGGTGGGCCGCCGCGTGGACGAAGCCAATCCCATCGTCGACGCCCGTTTGCTCGATGGCTCGCGCGTGAACGCCATCATTTCACCGCTGGCGCTCGATGGCCCCGCGCTTTCGATTCGCCGCTTTGGCCGTCATGTCATCACGTCCGAAGAAATGATTGCCAACGCGACGGTGATGCCGGGGATGTTGAAGTTCCTCTCGGCGGCCGTGCAGTCCAAGTCCACCGTGCTGGTTTCCGGTGGCACCGGCTCTGGTAAAACCACCACGCTGAACGCGTTGTCGCGCTTCATTCCCGAAGAAGAGCGCATCATCACGATTGAAGACACGGCCGAATTGCAACTGCAGCAACGGCACGTGATCAAGTTTGAAACGCGTCCGCCGAACCTGAATAAGCAGGGCGGCATCAATCAGCGGCAACTGGTGCGCACGGCGCTGCGTATGCGGCCGGACCGCATCATCGTGGGCGAGTGCCGCGGCGCGGAAGCGCTGGATATGTTGCAGGCGATGAACACCGGTGTCGAAGGCTCGATGAGCACTATCCACGCCAACTCGCCGAAAGACGCCTTCTCCCGCTTGCAGGCGATGGTGCTGATGGCGGATCTGGAACTGCCTACGCGCGTGGTGGTGCAGCAACTGGCGAGCGCCATCAAGTTGGTGGTGCAAGTGACGCGCCTGCAGGACGGTTCGCGTAA
>VFZP01000354.1 GCA_016871115.1 Acidobacteriota bacterium | reverse complement strand
GGCTCGTGCCGCCGCGTAGCAGGCCCCACCCAACAGCGACCCCGAGCGCATAGTAGGGCCGGATGGAGGGCGGGAACGCCACGATGGCGGCGATGACGGCCAGCGGCACGACCATGGCTCCGATGAGCGCGGCGAGGCCGGCATTGAGCAGGACGGCGAGCGCGGGGGACCACGCATCGACCGGCGGTGCGCTCCACATCGCTTGCGAGTGTCGCACGCCAAGAATCCAATGCTCCATCGCGCCGATGATGCGCAGCGCGCCGGCACCCGTGATGACGAGCGCGGCGGATTGGAGACGCGACAATCGTTGCGTGCGGCGGTCACCCTGCAGGATGTGCAACAGTACGTCCAGCATGTACGCCATCAGAAACACCGCGCCGCCGGCGAGCAGCGTGCGCACGGAGAGCGACAACACGAAGTCGCCATGAAAGTCCGTGAGCGGCTGTTCGGTGGAATAGCCGAGGTAGAACTGGGGCCACTCGTTGGCCTCCATGGCGAGCAGGATGACGGCGGCGGCGAGGCCGGCGAACGCGTACCGGCGCGGGCGGAACGGCGCGCGGCGCAGCGAGCGTATGAAGATCCCGAGGATGAAAAAGACGAAACCGCCGGCGGCGGCGGGGAGAATGAGTGAGGCGATGCGGAGTCCGCGATAGTCGCGTTGCCACTGCTCGGGGAGTTTCAGGAAACGCTGGAACTCTGAGGGTTGGTTGCCGAGGATGTCCAGCGACAGCCGTGCGCGCGCTTCGCCGGCGCGGAACGTGCGGTCTTCCCAAACGAAAGTGTGATCGGTGCGGGCCTCGCGCTTTTCGGTGGCGGCGTCGGCGAGTTGGTACTGATCGAGCCGGATCGCGTGCGTTTCGACGAGGTACTTTTCGGCGAGGGCGCGGGCCTGCGCTTGCGTGAGGTTCTCGCCGGGGGCTTTTTCATCCAAAATCAGATCGCGTCGGAAATGTTTGCCGCCTGCGCCCACAAAGTCGAGGGTTTCGTTCTTACGTTCCGGCGCGAACGTGCGGATGCGCCAGACGGCGGTGGTGGTACGGTCGCGCAGGATGCGGTTGGCTTCGGCCGGGCCCACCTGCTGGCGCAGGTATTCGTAGGTTTCGGGGTCGAGGTTCTCAGCGAATTGAGTAGCCTGCCGTTCGCCCGGCTGCGGTGCGGGTGCCTGAGTCAGGGCGTCTTTGCGCGTTGCCGCTACTCGCGCAAACTGGCCCGGCTGCTCCCGCGGGAACCATAGTGCCGCGACTCCCAGAATCGCGGCCAGCGCGTAGAGCACACGTGGCGAGAGCGTGGGGGGAATGGCGGGTTCCGGTTCGCCGGCGGTGTCCACTGTGGGCGTGGAGCCGCGCGGGAGAGCTGCATTGAGCCAGGCCGGCTCCACGATGAAGCCACCGTGCGCGCGATAGCTGCGCCAAGTGAGAAACAGCGGAAAGAGCGCGAGGCAACTGACCATGAGACCGGCGAGACGGAGGCCAGTTGAGTCAGACGCGAACAGATAGGTGCTGAACAGAATCGCGTCCACTGTGTAGTGCCAGACGAGCGTGGCGAGGATGCCGAAGCGCAGCATGAACCAGCCGGCGACGACACCGATGATGCCCACTTCGACTCCGCGAATGTAGCCGGGTTGCTGAGGGTAGTTGGCATGCAGGAAGCCCCAGACAAAAGCGGGCCCCACAATGGCGATCCAGGTCGACCCGGTCCAGCGTTTCACCAGCGGGACGGCCAGCAGCCGGAACCAGAACTCTTCGGATGACGCGGCCAGGAGAGAGGTGGTCATCGGGTAGAGCCATGGCGCGAAGGTGGACAGCAAGTTTGACTGCTGCACGTCCTGCGGGCTCCAGACGCCGAAGCGCTGTCCGATGAGATAGAACGCGGTGACGAACGCAAGATGGACCGCCGCCAAGGCGAGGCCCGCCCAGGCTGCGCGGAACCACTCGCGCGTGGCCCAGGCGCGCGGCGAAAAAGCCGCGGGCACGTGCAGCATACCAGGCAACAGGTCGCGGTAGGCAATCAGGCCGGGCACGGCGGCGATGAGCACGTAAAGGAAAATGCCGGCGCCCGAGCCTGCCGATTGGAGCAAGGCCAGCACGAGTCCTTTGCCGAGACCGGTGGTGGTGGGCAGGACGTTGAGGAAGAACGGAAGATTGTTCCATTGGGCGAGTACGTTGAGCGCGGCGACGGCGCCTGCAAACCGCACCACAGGTTTCCAGATGATTTCGCCGCGCCGCAATCCGCCGATCAGTACGACGGTGGCGGCGATGATCAGCGCAACGTAGAAGGCCTGCGCGATTTGTGAGTAGAGTTCGTTCTTGGAGCGCAGGGCCGCAAAATCACGCTGCCATTGTTCAGGGATTTTCAGGTGTTCCTGGAACGCTTCCACCTGCCCGCGCGCACCTCTACGGTGGCTCGGATGCGTGCGCCTTTCACCTGCAGGTCTCCGCGCTCAAACGTTAAGGTATGGTCGCGGCGGTTCGGGCGGTCTTCGGACTGCTCCTCCACAGGTGAGAACGGCCACTTCACGCGCGAGGCCAGAAATGTTTGGGCAAGCGCACGCGCCGCCGCGGGATCAAGCCGCGCGCCGGGCGCGTCCTCGGCCAGCACGTGGTCGAAGCCGGTGAGGCGGCCGGACGGCGAGAGCCATACGTTCAACTCTTCTTTCTGCGGCGGGCGATACCAGCGGGCGCGCCACTGCCACACGGGCACCTCTTCGCGCTCCATCAGGCGGTTGGCTTCGGCGAGCCCGGCTTCGCGTTCGAGAAAGAGGCGGGCGTTGTCATAGGGGTCGAAGAGCGTGATGCTGCGATAGCTCTCCAGGCGATGTCCACGCGTGGCGAGAAACTGCTTGGACCTCGTGGTGATGGCGTCGCGTGAGAGCTCAAGGCGGAGCGAGGCTTGGGGAAACGCGGCGCGGTAGTTACTGGCAATGTAAAGCGCCGAAAGCGCCACTGCGGCCAGAGCAGCGGCAACCAGCCGCCAGTCCGCCGCGGTGACGCTTTCGCGTGCGCCGTTGCTGGATGGATTCGAATCGGTCAGTGCTTCGCGCGACTGCACGCGGTAAGCGCAGTAGCCGGGTTGAGCGCCACGGCCCCTTCATCGATGTGGACAATCTTGCCGTCGGAGTCGATTACGAAGGTGGTGCGGCTTGCCATGCCGGCCGGGCCGAGCACGCCGAAGGCTTCGGCCACCTTGCGCGAGAAATCGCTCAGAATCGGAACTTCGGTCTGCAACACTTCCTTGGCCCAGTGTTGCTGGCTGGGGAGGTTGTCTGTTGAGATGCCGAACACTTTCGCGCCGGCCTCGGTGAATTTGGCGATATCAGCCTGATACGCCTTCATTTCCTTCGTTCAACCACCGGTGAAAGCAGCGGGGAAGAATGCGAGGACCACGGTGTTCTTACCTTTGAAGTCGGCCAGAGAAACCGGGTCGCCGCCCGCCGTGGAGCGAAGCTTAGTGAATTGGGGAGCTGCGTCGCCGACCTTCAGGTGCGTTTTGCCCGCTGCGGGGGGGGCCTGCGCCTGAAGAGCCAACGCACTCGCTCCGGATGCGAGGAGCATATGCCGTCGGTTCATGCCGTTGAGGATAACATGGACGGCGGTGTTGAGCTAAATGCCGACGTCGGCGAGGGTGGCGGCGGTGAGGGCGCGGTGGGTGAGCGCGCGGAATTCGTCGAGTGAATCGATGCGGCGCAGGCGTTTGGAGATGCTCGCGGGAGTCTTGCCGAAGCGGGTGGTGAGGATGTCGAGGAGTACCGTGCGCAGAGCTTCGACGCCTTCCTGCCTTCCTTCCACGCGGTCTTCTACTCGGCCTTCCTCGCGGCCCTTCACTCGCCCGAGCGCGATTCCCTCCTCCTTCCAACTTGTTGTGTACTCCACGATCTTCTCCTTCTGTTTCGGCAGCAAATTGGCGCGATCCGGCGAGCGCGCAAAGCGCGCCGTCTCCGCGGGGTTCAGTTTCAAGTATGAGTCGACAAAAACTCCAATGAGACGCATCCGCCGCGGATCGAGCTTCGCAGTCACGAGTAGCCGCAGGCACTCCACCTTGGCACGAACACGATCCCGCGAGGCTGCCTTCATTTTAGCCATCAGCGCAGTCGCCACGGGATTGTCCGAACAGAGGAATCTGCGCCACGACAGGCGATTCAGTTGCACCACGCGCGGCGTGAAGCGCAGGACATCGCCGTCCGGGAACGACAAGCGGTGCACGCGCGGCTGCGCTTTGCGGGGCGAGTCATGCGAGTAGACCACAATCGGGTAAACCGGCACGCGGTAGTGATTCATGAGCGCGAGGTGATAACCGAAGAACCGCGACAAGAAGTCCACGGGCGCCGTGCTCTGGTGCTCGATGTGTACCAAGAGGAAGGCCGTCTTGTTGGCGGCGTCTTTGAAGCGCGCCTTCGCCAGGATGTCCACCACGAACTTGTCGCCTTCGACGAGTCCGGCGTAGACCTCCTGGGGGAGGAACTCAATCTAATCGAGATCGATGGCCGCCGCCAGGCGCGGAAAGAAGAGCAGCAGGAACTCGGCGAAAAACATGGTCAGCAGTTCCTCGAACAGTTGGTCGTGATCGATGGCAGGATCGCGGCCGGCAGGTTGAGAGCCGTCCACTTCTTGAGCCTAACACCGGCGTCAAAACGTAGCGATCGGAAGGATGGGCGGCATTGTGCCTTCGAGACGGGATGAGCGAGCCGCGCAGCGGTGCATTACGTGGGCAGCTTGGACTCGCCCATCAGCCATTGGTCCACAGCGCGCGCCGCTTTGCGTCCTTCAGCGATGGCCCACACCACCAGCGATTGGCCGCGCCGCATATCGCCCGCCGCAAAGATGCCCGGGCGCGACGACATGTAGTTTTCGTCGGTCTTGACGTTCCCGCGCGCGTCGGCTTCAAGTTGCAACTGCTCAATCATGCCCTTGCGCACGGGGCCTGTGAAGCCCATGGCCAGCAGCACGAGGTCTGCGTTGAAAACCTTTTCCGTGCCCGGAATCGGTTGGAACTTCGCGTTCACGCGCACCGTGTGGAGTTCGGTGACGTTGCCTCTTTCGTCGCCCACGAACTTCGTGGTGGAGATGGCAAACTCACGCGTTCCACCTTCTTCGTGTGAACTTTCCTGGCGCAGCATCAACGGCCAGAGCGGCCACGGCGTTGACGAAGCCCGCTCGGTGGGCGGCTGCGGCATGATCTCGAACTGCGTGATCGACGCCGCCTTGTGGCGGTGCGACGTGCCGAGGCAATCGGCGCCCGTGTCGCCGCCGCCGATAATGATGACGTGTTTACCGGTAGCGAAGATGTCGCGCTCGGGGATTAGCTTGTCGCCGGCCACGCGCTGGTTCTGCTGCGGCAGAAATTCCATGGCAAAGTGGATGCCGTTCAACTCGCGGCCCGGCACGTTCAGATCGCGCGGTTGCTCGGTGCCGCCCGCCAGCACCAGCGCGTCAAAATCTGTCGGTAGCGAATCGAGCGCCACGTTCACGCCCACGTGCGCGTTGGTCTTGAACTCGACGCCCTCGTCGGTCATCTGCTGCACGCGCCGGTCAATATGGTGCTTCTCCATCTTGAAGTCCGGGATGCCGTAGCGCAGCAGGCCGCCGATGCGATCTGCTTTTTCAAACACCGTCACCGTGTGCCCGGCGCGATTGAGTTGCTGCGCGGCCGCCAGGCCCGCGGGTCCAGAACCAATCACCGCCACGCGCTTGGCGGTGCGCACCGGGGGTGGCTCAGGCTTGATCCACCCTTGCTGCCAGGCATGATCGATGACGGTGCGCTCGATCACTTTGATGGCCACGGGCGGTTCATTGATGCCCAGCACACACGCCGCCTCGCACGGGGCAGGGCAGATGCGGCCCGTGAACTCCGGAAAGTTGTTCGTGGAGTGCAGGACGCGAATCGCTTCGCGCCAGCGCCCGCGATAGGCAAAGTCATTCCAGTCTGGAATGATGTTGTTGAGCGGGCAGCCGGTGTGGCAGAATGGCACGCCGCAGTCCATGCAGCGCGCGCCTTGCGTTTGCACGCTCGCGATGGGGAAGTCGTGATGGATTTCGAAGTAATCGTTCACGCGCTCGGCCACCGCGCGGCGCCCTGGCAACTCACGCGTGTATTCGAGGAAGCCTGTGTCTTTTCCCATGGTGAATCTCTCCTCGCGAAATCTAGTCTCCGTGTGCGATAGTGGGGCGCGGGTCAGTAGGTGTCGATGGGGGCTTGGCCACCGAAGGTCCGTCTGTTTTTCGCGCCACGCCTAATACGCGCTTGTACTCGTGCGGGAACACTTTGACGAATTTCGGCAGCATCGCCGAGAAGTTCTCCAGGATCCACTGCGCGCGCGGGCTGCCCGTGAGATCGAGGTGCTTCTGCGCGAGCGACCGAATCGTCTCGATGTCGGCGGTTTCCATCACCGGTGCCACGTCCACACCCGCGCGGTTGCAGCGGTTCGCCACAAACTCGCCGGTTTCATCCAGCACGTACGCAAAGCCTCCCGACATGCCGGCGGCGAAGTTTCGGCCCGTCGGGCCGAGCACCAGCACGAGGCCGTTGGTCATGTACTCGCAGCCGTGGTCGCCCACGCTTTCCACCACCGCCGTGGCGCCCGAGTTGCGCACCGCGAAGCGCTCACCGGCCATGCCGTTGAAGAACGCTTCGCCGCTGGTGGCGCCGTACAGCGTCACGTTGCCGACGATGATGTTCTCTTCCGCCACGAAGTTCGAACCCTTCGGCGGGAACACAATCACACGCCCGCCCGACAGGCCCTTGCCGCAGTAGTCGTTCG
>VFZP01000353.1 GCA_016871115.1 Acidobacteriota bacterium | reverse complement strand
TCGCGGCCGAGCCGGATTGGGCTCGCGTCGGGAGTGAAGCGCTTGAGCGCCTGCAGAAGTACATTCGGATCGAGACGATTAATCCGCCCTCGAATATCGCTAAAGCGGCCGCGCTATTCGCTGCGGAGCTCCGGGCGGTGGGGTTGGAGCCGAAGCTCTATCCAGCGGACGAGGCGGCGGGAAAGATCAATCTCGTAGTTCGCTACCCGGGCCGCGACCGCACAAAGAAGCCGCTGCTGCTGTTGAATCACTTCGACACCGTTCCGGTGGACGCGAAGATGTGGGACATCGACCCGTTCGGCGGCATTCTCAAAGACGGGTTCATCTGGGGCCGCGGCGCGCTCGACATGAAGGGCATCGGCATCCAGCACCTCACTGCGCTAATGGAGATGAAGCGCGCGAACATCACGCCGCCGCGCGACATCGTGATGCTCGTCACCGCGGATGAGGAATCGAGCGGCGAGTACGGCATTCAATGGATGATCAAACACCACTACAACGATATCGACGCTGAGTATGTGCTGGACGAAGGCGGCTTCGGCTCTCGTGAGATTTTGGCGCCAGACAAGCTGGTGTTCGGAATCGCGGCGGGCGAGAAGCAGGTGGCGGCCATACGCGTGCGAGCGAGCGGCACCGCTGCCCATGGCTCACAGCCGATTTCCGACAACGCCAATGAACGGCTCCTGCGGGCTTTGAATCCGGTGCTCACGTTTGAGGGGCGCGGCCAGGTGCATCCGATTGTGGCGGAGATACGCAAGAACGTCGGCGGCGCGATGGCCCTCAACAAATACACCAACGCGATTCAGAAGAACACCATCGCGTTAACTTCGCTCCGCGCCGGCGTGGGCGATCCGCCCGCCTCCAACGTCATTCCTTCGGTCGCCGAAGCGCAGGTGGACTGCCGTCTGCAGCCCGGGGTCAATGCGCAGGAGTTTCTGTCTGAGATCAAGGCGCGGATCAACGACCCGAAGGTTTCCGTGGAGTTCCTGTACAAACCGACCGACGCAGGTGTGAGCGACCACCGCACACCGCTGTTTGGCGCGATTGCCAAGGTGATTCAACGCCATCACCCCACCGCCATTGTCACGCCGATCCTGGTGCCCCACGGTACGGACTCAGTGAAGCTGCGCATGCGCGGCATGATCGCCTACGGCCTCACGCCGATGATTCTGGATCTCGCTACCGCAGGCACCATGCACAGCGACCGCGAGCGCATTCCCATCGCTGAGTTCCAACGCGGCGTGCGTATTTTTTTCGATCTCTTGCAGTCGGAGTTTTAGCAACCACTTGCTACCATGAACCTTTATGGCCAAGCTATCCATCAAAGATCTTGACCTCAAGGGCAAGCGAGTTTTCATCCGCGTGGACTTCAACGTCCCGCTATCCGAAGACGGGTTGACGATTACGTCGGACAAGCGCATCAAGGCGTCGATACCGTCCATCGAATACGCGCTGCAACAAGGCGCGGGGCTGGTGCTGGCCAGCCACCTGGGTCGCCCGAAGGGCAAACCGAACCCGACCATGAGCATGAAACCCGTAGCCGCGCGGCTGGTGGAGCTGCTCCCCGGGCACACGGTGAAGGTAGCGCCCGACTGCATCGGTGCTGAAGTGCAAGCGATGCTCTCCGCTCCGGGTGAGGTGCTGCTGCTTGAGAATCTCCGGTACCACGCGCAAGAAGAGGGGAATGATCCGGCCTTCTCGCAGCAGCTCGCGGCGCTGTGCGACGTGTATGTGAACGACGCCTTTGGTTCTGCGCACCGCGCGCACGCCTCCACCGAGGGCATGACGAAGTTCGTCAAGCAGGCCGCCGCTGGATTGCTGATGGACAAGGAACTCGAATACCTCACGCTGGTGACGAAGAATCCGCCACGCCCGTGTGTGGCGATTATGGGCGGCGCAAAGGTCTCCGACAAGATCGAGGTGATTCAGAACCTGATCAAGGTTGTTGATCAACTCATCATCGGCGGTGCGATGGCGTATACGTTCCTGCGCGCGATGGGGCAGCCCACCGGCAAATCGCTGGTGGAAGAAGACAAAATCGATCTCGCCAAGCAACTGCTGGCGGACCACGGCGGGAAACTCCTGTTGCCTGAGGACCACGTGGTGGCCGAAGTACTGGCCGAAGGCGCAGCGAACGAAGTGGTGACCACGATTCCCGACGGCAAGATGGGCCTCGACATCGGGCCCAAGAGCATTGCCAAGTTTTCAGCCGCTGTGGCTGCGGCAAAAACCATCATCTGGAACGGGCCCATGGGCGTGTTCGAAAAGCCCCCGTTCGACAACGGCACGATGGCGCTCGCGCACGCCGTCGCCGAATCCAGCGCTACGAGCGTGGTGGCTGGCGGCGATTCCGAGAAGGCCGTCAGAGTGGCGGGCGTGACGTCGAAGATCTCGTATGTTTCCACGGGCGGCGGCGCGTCGCTTGAGTTTCTCTCCGGGATCGACTTGCCGGGTGTTGTAGCATTGACCGAGAAATGATCCCGGGCCTAGCGCGACGCCAGTTCCTGAGCATCATGGGCGCAGCCAGCTCCGCGCTGGCTGCCCCAGACCGTCTCACCATCGATTCCGTGCGCGCCGTGCCCATGGCACTGCTTCCCACATCGCGGTTTGGCACGAACCGCTTCAAGGGCGATACGGATCCTGCCCGCTCACGCTGGTTCGGGCCGTTCTCGCAACTCTCCGGCGCCACATTGGTGGAGATCAAAACGGCGGAAGGGCTCACCGGATACGGTATGGGCGGTGGCGGCGCGGCGGCCTGCTTCGTCATTGAGAATCACTTGAAGGATCTGTTGCTCGGCGCGAACGCGCTGAACGTGGAGATGCTGTAGGACCAGATGTTCGCCTCATCGTCCTTCTATGGGCGCAAGGGCTTGGCGATCCAAGCGATCTCCGGGATTGACCTCGCGCTGTGGGACCTGACGGGCAAGGCCGCGGGTAAGCCGGCGCATCAACTCATCGGCGGCGTGGTTCAGTCGCGCGTGCCGACGTACTTCACCAGCGGTAAACCCGAAGCCGGCTTGCCGTTGGGCTTTACTGCCTTCAAACTGCCGATGGAGATTTCGCCTGAAGAACCCGGCGCGCGCCAACGCATTGTGGAGCGGTTGGTGAATGCACGGCGTACGGTGGGCAAAGCTTCCAAGCTCATGATCGATGTGTTGTGCCGTTGGACCGTCGCCTTCACCATCGAGATCGCCGCGCGTCTTGCCGATGCCGACGTGCGGCTCGACTTCATTGAAGAGCCCATTTTGCCCGACGACATTCCTGGCTACGAGAAGCTGTGCGTGAAGTGAAATCAACGCGCATTGCCAGCGGCGAACACGAGTACAAGCACTATTGATTCAACGAACTGATCCGCCATCGTGCGGCGCATATCCTACAGCCCGATCTCACCTGGTCTGGCGGATTGACCACCGGCAAGCGCACGCTGGACTTGGCGCGGACGGCGAGTATCCCGGTGATGCCCCATCGCGGCGGTAGTGTTTTTGGGATGCAACTTATCGTCACGTCGAAGCTTTGCCCGCTCGCTGAGAGCTTCGGCACTGGCGAGAACAACGAACTCTAGCAACGCCTCGCCGCCCCGTTCGAACAGGGGCACTATCTTCCGCCCAAAGCGCCTGGCATGGGCGTCGACCTCCCTGCGGATGTGTTGCGGCGCCTCGGTCTTTAGTACACTCCTGGGGATGACTCGCATCGCCCTGGTTGCCGCGTGGTGTGCTGCACTGTGTTCCGCGCAGATATTCAAGCTGACTCCAGACCAGCTCATCGAAATCACCCGAAAGAATCCGTATGGGCGTTTTGCCGACGGGCGGCCGAACGTGCCGGGAGAGGTGCTGGAAAAGGTGCGCGGCCTGAGCGTGGAGGAAGCGTGGAGCCCGTTGCACGGCCATGCCGACTATCCAAACCAGTACGAAGGCGGTTGGCGCATCATGCACCCCGGGCAGAAACTCGTCGGCCGCGTGGTGACGGCGCAGTTCATGCCGAAGCGCGCGGACCTGAACGATCTGCTGGTGGCGGAATTGAAGGCGAAATTCAATCACACCGGTATGCCGCACCAGTGGGTCCTCGATCAACTGCGCGAGGGCGACGTGCTGGTGGTGGACATGTTTGGCAAGGACGAGGGGGGCGCCGTGGTAGGCGACAACCTCGCCGCGTTTGTGCAGAGCGCTACAAAGACCGGCGGACTGATTGTGGACGGCGCGATTCGCGACGTGGAAGGAATTCAGCCTTTGGGCATGCAGATCTACTATCGTCACGCGACGCCGTCAGCCATCGACAACGTGCAGCTTACCGGCTACAACATCCCGATCCGCATCGGCAAGGCCACGGTGCTGCCGGGCGATGTAGTGCTGGGCGACCGAACGGGCGTCTACTTCCTGCCGCCGAATCTGTTGAAGTCCATCGTCGATCGCGCGGACGAAACGCATATCCACGACGAGTGGACGAAGGCAAAGTTTGCGACGGGCAAATACAAGTCGAGTGAGCTGTACCCCACGCCCAAGGACCCGGCGATGAAGAAAGAGTACGAAGAGTACAAGGCCAAACGGATGGGAAAACAATAATGACCAGGCGGCAATTCACGGGCGGTTTGGCTGCAGCAACCACCGCAGCGGCGCAAGCCGCGAAGCCGAACATCGTGGTGATCCTTTCGGACGATCACAGCTATCCGTACCTTGGCTCCTACGGCCACACCGGCGTGCGCACGCCGAACCTCGACCGCTTCACGGCGGAGGGCATGCGCTTTGACCGCGCCTTCCAAGCCGCGCCGCAGTGTGTCCCGTCGCGTACGGCGTTGATGACGGGGCGGAGTCCGGTGGCCGCGCGCATGGGCCGCTTCAATTCCCCGCTCCCGGCCGACGTGGTGACGCTGCCGGAACTACTTCGCGAGCAGGCGGGCTATTTCACGGGCGTATGCCGGCGCTGGTTTCACCTCGATGGCTCGGGTCGGCCCGGCCCCATCAACAACGAGATCTTCGCGCGCAACGAAACGCTCACATGGAATAAGCGCATTGACTTCATTGACCGCACCGGTGACCGGAACAAGACCGGCGCCGTGGTGGAGCAGTTTCTCGACAAGAAGCCCGCGGGCAAGCCGTTCTTTCTCTGGGTGAACTTCAGCGATCCGCACCATGTGTGGGACCGCGCCACGGGCGACGCAGCGACAGACCCTGCCAAGTTGCAACTGCCTAAGCATCTGCCGGACCTGCCCGGCGTGCGCGAAGACCTCGCGCGGCACATTGACGAGATCAACCGCATGGACTCGGAGTTCCAGATGGTGATGGAGGTGCTTGAACGCCGGGGCCACGCCGCCAACACGCTCGTAGTTTTCATGGGCGACAACGGCATGGCGTTTCCGCACGGCAAGGGTTCCCTCTATGACCCGGGCTTGCATGTGCCGTTACTGGTGCGCTGGCCGGGGCAAGTGAAGCCTGGCGCGGTCTCAAAGAACCTGATCTCGGGCGAGGACATCACACCCACGCTGCTCGAGGCGGCGGGCCTGGCCAACGCGAAGCAGATGTCGGGCCGGAGTTTCCTGAAGCACCTCCGCGGGCAGACGTACGAGGCGCGGCAATACATCTTCGGCGCACGGCTCTATCACGGCAGCGCACCATTCACGCCCACCACGAAGGCCAGCACCTTCGACCTCTCACGCTGTGTACGCAGCGCGCGCCACAAGCTTATCTACAATTGCACGCCGCACATGGAGTACGCGCCGGTGGACAGTGCGAACGATCCAGGCTGGAAACAGATGACGGCGGCACATGCTGCCGGGGAACTTGCGCCGGAGATCGATCGCACGTACTTCACCAGGTCGCGCCCCGTGTTTGAGCTTTATGACCTTGAGGCCGATCAGTCTGAGTTGAACAACCTCGCAGGGAAACCGGAGGTTGCTGACGTCGAGAAGGCCCTGAAGATTGCACTCCAGGAAAAGATGATCACCGACTACGACTTCCTGCCGTTGCCGTTGGGTGAGGCGTAGCTATCGCTTGCCGAGCGACCGGCGGTAGCTAACCCACGCGATCGGATCTTTGGTCGGATCGGGCGCGTTGTCGGCGTCGCCTGTCGCGGCTCTCGTCATGCCGCCACGCACCCGGTCAACGCCAAGATCAATTTGGAGGCCCTCAAGAATTGCGGTGTCGTCGCGGTCCTGCTCAAACGCAGTCAGGATTTGGTCCACCAACTGAGGAACAGTCTTTCCAACGGGCAATGGAACTCGCATGTCGTCCGTCCAGCCTTCGGGAATGGGACTGTTGCAGTTGGCTGGAGATCCTTTGGGACTCCAGAACCATTCGAAAATGCCCATGCCTACTCCACCAGCGCACGGCGCCGCAGGAACGGCGTCGTGTCCGGGTCTGCACCGCGGAAATCGCGGTATAGGCCCATCGCCTCTTTGCTGCCGCCCCGCGAGAGCAGCCGGTCGCGGAGCCGGTCGCCATTCTCGCGCTTCAAGCCCCCGTTCTGCTTGAACCACTCAACCGTATCGGCGTCCAGCACCTCGCTCCACAGATACGAGTAGTAACCCGCCGCGTAACCGCCGCCGAACACGTGCGAGAAATACGTGGAGCGGTAGCGCGGTGGCACCAAATCGAAATCCAGCCCGTGTTTTTTCAGCACCGCGGCTTCGAACGCTACGGCGTCATCCGGTATCTCTTCGGGCTTCAACTGATGCCACGCCTGATCGACGATTGACGCCGCCGTCATCTCCATAGTCTTGAAGCCTTGATGGAACTTCTCGGCGGCTTGTACTTTGTCCAGCAGTCCCTTCGGCATCGGAGC
>VFZP01000352.1 GCA_016871115.1 Acidobacteriota bacterium | reverse complement strand
GGCTTTCGCACCTATCGCATCCTCGAACTCGCGCTACATCACACACTTGGAAAGCTGCCCGAGCCGCCACTTGCCCACGAATTTTTCTGACGAGCCAGTACTTTATGCAACTAAGCACTAGCTACTTGCCAAGAATCGACATCATACGCAAAGAGTTTCTCAGGCACGGCGAAGGCAAGCCACGCTACATTGTTAGCTGGTCTGATTTCATGATTATCCTTCTACCGTCCGCATTGCTGTCACTGTTCCTCTGGGCTCGGGCCGCCTCTGCGCCCAAACCGCCGGCACAGCCGAAACCCCCGGCAGCAGTCAAGATTCAGCCTGGCGCCGCTTCGGTTGGCGCACCCGTCGCTCCGGCCGTCAAGCCGCCAGCCGTGTCGCCGGTGAAGGCCGCAGCCGCCAAAGCGGTCGCCGCCGCCGGCGCGGTAAAGCCCAAGCCCGCCGCCCCGGGTGAGCCCGCCGTGCTGTCGGTAGGCGCCGAGAAGATCACCAAGGCACAGTTTGAAGAGATTTTGGCATCGCTGCCGGATCAGTTCAAGGCGCAGTTTGCGTCGCCGCAGGGTATGCGCGAGTTCGCCAAGCAGTATGCCGAAATGAAATCGATTGCTCAGGAAGCGCGGTTGAAGATGGCGCAAGACCCCAAGCTCCGCCATCAATGGCAACTGCAACTGGACCAGACTCTGACCAGCGCCTTCATGCGCGAAATGGTGAACAATGCCAAGGTGGATGAAGCGTCGATGCGCGAATACTACGACCAGCACAAGGGTGAGTTTGAAACGGTGAACGGCCGCCACATCCTCATCCGCTTCAAGGGTTCGCAGGTTCAGCTGCGCGAGGGGCAGAAGGATCTGACCGACGAAGAAGCGCTGGCCAAGGCGAACGACATCCGCAAGCGCCTCGCCGCCGGTGAGGACTTCGCCGAACTGGCCAAGAAAGAGTCGGACGACGTGGGCTCCGGCGCGGCCGGCGGATCGCTCGGCGATTTCGGCCGCGGCCAGATGGTGCCTGCCTTCGAGCAGGCTGCCTATGCGCTGCCGCTGAATCAGGTGAGCGAGGCGGTGCGCACGCAGTTCGGCTATCACGTCATCCAGGTGCGGGCCAAGAAGAGAAAGACGCTTGACGAAGCCCGCGCCGACATCGAACGCCGCCAGAAGCCGGAGATGGGCCGCAAGGTGATTGACGGCATCAAGACGCGCTACCCGGTGGTGCTGGACGAAGCCTACTTCGGCAAAGACTAAACAACAGCGGCTACTCCACCACGATCTTCCCGCGCATGGACGGATGTATCGTGCAGCGGAAATTGAACTCACTCGGCACGGTGAATTGGATCGCCACACTATTGCCGGCCTTCAGCGGCCCCGTATCGCCGCCGCCCGCGGTCTGATCGGTGATGGTGTGCTCCACCATGTCGCTGTTGTAGAACGTGACCGTGGAGTCCGCCCGAACGCGCAACTCGCCGGGGATGAACTCGTAGTCTTTGATCACGCCGTCGGCATTGGCGCCGCTGCCTTCCTGCAGATACAGGGGCCGCACGCGGAACGTCCAATCCGGGAGCGCACCGGCCTGCAGATGGCAAGTGGCGCACGACGCGGTGGTCTCCGGGCGATTCAGATACGTGCCATCCGGACGATACGCCACGTACTCCCACTCGCCGTTCCGGTTCGCGCCGAAGGCTTCGCCGAAGCCGCGCTCCTTGCGCATCACAAACAGGCCCGGCACGGCGGCGGGATCTTTCTGAAAGCGCCCGTTCGCACCGAGGATCGGCACGCCCTGCGCGGTCTGCAGCGCTCGCCACGACTCCATGACCAGCACCGAGCCGTACGGGAAGTTCATGGTGTCGGCCTTCACCGAGGCGGCGGGGCCGTTGCCGTAGATCGTACGCACGGTACGGTTGTCGGAGCGATCAAAGGTGTTGAGGCGTTCAAAGAGCGCCTCGTAGTTGGTGGGGAAGCCCACGCGGTCCACCGTGGGCGCTTGGCTCCACAACAAGGTGGCGGGGAAGATCAGGATCGAAGCGGCAAAGCGGTTGAGTGTCATGGTCCGTCTGGATCGTAGCGCCTGGACGCCGCCGCACGCAATGGACGCCGCCTGACATGTTGCTGACGCGCCGATGCACTGACGGCGCGGCACTTAGCGATGCGCCTGTTACCGGAGTCAAGACGCCAGGTAAAGTTCCGAGAGCACGCGCCGCACGGTTAACACATGGCGGGCGCAGTCCGGCGAGAGCAGGATGCGTGTTACGTAGTCCACGCCCGCGGTATCGGCAGGCGTGAACTCGCGCCATGGCCGAAGTTCGCTGGTGGCGAGTTCGAGACGCGAAACCCGCGCCGGCGGCTCCGACCGCGCCAGATGTCGCACGTAGAGGAACCGCCCGTCGGGACTCCACTGGATAGGCGCGAGCGGTTCGCCGTGGCCGAGCGGCCGCGCGTTCAACATCAGGCGGCTGTCCGCGGCGAGGTACGCTACGGCCCCGTCGCGCGAAGAGATGGCGGCGTGGCGCACCATGCCCGGCTCGGTCAGGGGGCGGCGTTCACCGCCGGGCAGATCGACTGTCCAGAACCGCACCGCTTGATTCTTCCCCGGCTCGCTGGCAAGCGCCAGCAGGCGGTGGCCGTCCGGAAAGTCGCGGGCCCACTGATAGTGCAGTCCGGTGCGTGGCAGATCGACCGCGCGCCCGCCTTCCAGAGGGATCAGGCGCAGCATCGTGCGGTCGGCATAGTCCAGCAGCAAAGCGGACTTGCCATCCGGGGCAAACCCCATCGCGATGCCTTCGCCCAACCGCGCCACGCCGTCTCCCGATGCCAGGAACGCAACGCTCCGGTTGGCCACGGCTTCTCCGGATTCGTCGAACAACACGCGGCCCCGGTTATCGATCTCCACTGCGCGCGTCCAATCGAGCGACGAAATGGGCTGCGCCGCAATCGACTCCAGCCTCCGGTGCTCACGGCTCACCAGCGCCAGTCCTTGTGGCGAAACATCGCGCAGGCGGATGGAGCCGGGGAACTGCGCCAGCGGGCGCGCCTCGCCCGCGAGGTCCGCGGGCCATAACGACGCGGGCGCATCGGAATCGGTGGCCGAAAACCAAAGCTCCTCGTTGCTCCGCCAGGCCAGGCCCAACACGCTGGTCCACGGGCGGGTGGCGGCGATGGTGCGCCCCGCGAGGTCCATCAGGCGCGCGGCGCCCGCGTTGTCATGCCGCACCGGATGATCGATCACGGCGAGCTTCTGGCCATCCGGCGAAACGCGCACGTGCGAAAGCCAGCCGGCGGTTGAATGCAGCACGCGCCCGGCGGGGTACTCAAGCGTGTTGCGCCCCGAGGCCGCGCGCACGATGGCAAGCTCGCGGCCATCGGGCGACCAGTCCGCGCCCATGAGCCCCTTTTCCACCGCTACCGGAACGCCGCCGGACAGCGGCACCTTAAACAACTCACCGCCCGCGATGGGCAACGTGCCGCCCGAGCGCGACAACGCCAGTTCGCCTTAGGCCGACACTGCTTCGACCGAGTAGCCAGCAAGTCCCAACGCGCGCGATTCGGGGCTCACGCCGTTGTTCAGGTAGATCTGCCGCGGACGCGCCGCATCCCACTTCGCCGAATACACCACGCTGCGGCCGTCCGGCCCGAACGCCGCGCCGAACACCGTGCCGCGGCCGAACGTGAGTTGCCGGAATGACGTGGCCGGCCGCACGTGCGGCGCGCGCGCCGTGAGAAACGACGCGGTGGCATCGGCTCCGAGCGCTGCGGCGGCAGCGGCGGTCCACTACCAGTTCAGAACGCGGGGAACCTTGCGCGGCGGCGGAACCGGAGCCACGGCTGCCTCCGCTTCCACCGTTTGCACCGGCGCGATAAAGCGATAGCCCGTGCGCGCCAGCGCCTCAATGTACACGGGCTGATCGGCCGAATCGCTCAACGCCGTCCGCAGCCGCTTGGCCGCGGTGTTCAGTCCGGTGTCGAGATCGACGAACGTGTCTTCACTCCACAAGCGCCGCTGGAGTTCCTCGCGGCTCACAGTCTGCCCGGGATTCTCGATGAATGCCGTCAGCAATTGCAGCGGTTTGCCCTGCAACTTCAGGCGATGGCCGTGCTTGGTCAGCACTTGGGCATCGCGGTCGAATTCATACGGTCCGAAGTGCACCGGGCGAGCCATGAAGAGAGAGTATGACATTCCGGCACGCGCGCGTCGCCTCCGCATCAGCCCAAGCAGCTTGAACGCCAACACCACTGCCCCAGGCCCTTGCGCCGCCACTCGCTTTCGCCGAAACTCACAGCCGCGTATGGCTCGGCCGGGTTGCGCACACGATGCACGTGGCCGTGGGCTTCGCTAAAGCAGTGCCGCGTGCCGCGCATCACCGCGTCAAGAGGCGGGCAGATGAAGACGGGGATCGAGATGCGCTGACGAGTGATGGAGCGGTTCACCACGCCGTGCGGCGTGGCGCGCAGGCGGCCCCCAGTGTAGATCTCAGCGAGTTCACCGATCGTCACCGAGATCGGCGCGCTCACCTCGCGCCGTGTTCCGTCAGCCTCCTGCTGTTCGAGGCCGCCGGTGTCGTCCTGGTAGAGCAGCGTAATCCAGCTCCAGTCGCAGTGCGCGGCGACACCGGGGCGGGGGCGATCAGGCTCGGGCTGCGGGTGATAGCAGATCATCTTCATCAGAAGATAAGGCTCGTCGGCGCCGGAAACCGGCAGGCCCAGGCTGGCCAGCAGTTGCTGTCCGTGCCGGCCGGCCTCGTCGAGAAAAGAAAGTGTCTGCTCGCGCCACGCCGCGCCCAGTACGCCGGGCCACAGGTTCGGCCGCTCCAGCAGACTGGCACCCGGTGAGCCCTCCAGGCCGAAGTGGATCTGTTCGCGCCAGTCGCGTTCGTTCTTCATCACGGAGTAGCCCCGGAGGTGGAGCGATCGCCGGATGTGCACGCGGTCCTTATCCGCATCCGGGAGCGCGAAGAATTCGCGGGCCAGAGCGAGCGGGTTCATACGCCGCGCAGCAAACGTTCCACGTCGAAGTGTGGACCGAAGAACGCCGTGCCTTTGTAGCGGAAGCGCTCGCGTGGTTCATGTTCTTCCCAGGTGATGGCGGCCTTGAAGGCTGTGCGAATGACGTCGCTCTCCGAGTCGGTGGGATTCACCAGCCACCAGCGGCCGGTCCAGCCGTTGGGATTCTCAATACGCACACGCAAGCCGCCGGTGGTAAAGCGCAGGTCACCGCAAGAGATGTCGGCGAGCAGTGCTTGGAGATGTTCTTCGGTCATCGGACCGAAACGCCTTTGCACCAGAGCGATGGCGTGCCGCGTGGCCTCGGCTTCGTCAGCAAAGACCGGTACGCCATGTTCGAGAGCCATGCTGCGCAAAAAATGCGGCCGCGGTTCAAATCCTGTATCTCGGGCGCGTCGCCGGGCAGCATGCGGAGGCAGAGGGCGAGAGGGCGCCCGCTGGCGATGACGTACGCGACTTCGGCCACGCTGGCCACGCCACGGGTCGCCTCGTTGATGACAAAGAGCGGGACCTCGGCAGCGGTCTTGGCGTGCTGGTCGGCCATCTCATGCAGTTCCGTCCATTCGCCCACGCCGACTTGAGGATGGTCGTAAGAGACGCCCGCCTGGTCGAGTAGTGGAGTGGCAATCTCTTTTCGCCAGTTGGTAGCGCCGCAGGCTCCGCCAAGAAACACCGCGCCGGGGCGGCCGCTACTGCTCATGAATTTAGTATCGCGTAGCTCCTACAGCGGCCGCGCCTGCTCGCGCACGCGCCGCTGCACCGGGTCTTCCTCCGGGCCGATGTAGTGAAACTGCTCAGCCCACTCCAACCCGTAACGCTTGCCCGTCTCGCGGTCACGCGCCAGCACAAACTCGCGAATGTAATTCCGGTTCGCCTCCGCATCGCTTGCGCCGAGCAGCGGAAGTTGCTTGCCCTCGCGCGTAAGGCGCTGGCGGAGCCGCGAGCCGCTCACACCCGCCGGACCCTGCGCGACATTCTCCAGATTCACGTCCACCTTGCGCTCCACCATCGCCGCGATGTCCACCACCCGGTTCACGCGCTGTTGGAACCGCGAGAAGTAGTACTTCTCGCGCACGGCGTGCGGCTTCAACCCCGCGGCGAAATGCTCAGGATAGTCCTTGCCGCCGGCCGCCATCCAAGCCGCCGCCTCCACACACGCTGCCGTCACATAATGATCCGGGTTCTCTTCGTAATGCCCCCACGGGTCGTAGCTGATCACCGTATCCACCTTAAGTAGCCGGAACAGAAAGATGAATCGCTGACGCAACTCGCTACGCGCGATGTTGTCCATCATGTGGTTGTTGTAATTCAGGTCGAACGTCTTCTGGCAACCGAACACCTTGCTCAGCGCGTTGCTGTCGCGCTCGTTCGCCGCCACCGTTTCGGCATACCAGCCCGGCCCCGCCATGTCATCGTTCGTCACGCGGATCATGTGGGCCGTGTAGCCTTCATCGATCAGCTTGAACGCCGTGCCGGCGGCAAAAATCGGAATGTCGTCCGAGTGCGGCTGAATGAGCGCCAGCACTTTGCCCGCATGCGGCTTGCCGGCCGCGGCGCGTTCAATGAAGACGCCGCCATCACGGTCAGACGAATTTGGCTGCGGACGCAATTGTTGCGCGGCGGCGGCCGCGGCGGTGGCGAAGAATGTTCGGCGAAGCATTGGTAGATGTTAGCGCGGTACCGGCTTACGCCAGCCCGTTTCTAAGCTCCCCTTTCAAACCGTGCGCGCCGTTTTCGGGCACACGGCTTACCGATGATCTTCTTGGTGTGGCTTGCGCCGGGTACTTCACCGTGCCCATCAACTTGTGCAGACCCATCCCGTGTAGCAGTTCGCCGGTGAATGGCTCCCGCTTCGTCGGCC
>VFZP01000351.1 GCA_016871115.1 Acidobacteriota bacterium | reverse complement strand
GGTCCGTCAAGTGCTCCAGCAAGCCATCGACGACGACGAAGGCGGGCCGCTCCTGCGTGGCGGAGTTGACGAACAAGAACAACGATCTTTCGATGCGACGTGCCCTAAGCCGCGTCGTTTCCTCAGTAGTTCGGGTTAGCCCAACTACCCACAAATTCCTCCGACGAGGCTATTTTCAGAAGAGCAGCAAGTTGTCCGGTTCCTTCGATGGGGCTTCTCCCAGGTGTCGCGGGCGTCGCAGGCGCTGGTGGGTTCGCGGGGCGTGCGGGCGCAGGGCGAACTCGCCTACTGGTATTCGCGGAATCGGAGCGTGGGCGTGGTGTACTCCTTCAATCATTTCTTTTTCCCGCGGGGTTTTGGGGAGACGTACGTGCACATGGTGATGGCTACTTATACGATGCGTCTGGGCCCGAACTGGAACTTGCAGTTGGGAGCGGGCCCGTATCAGGCCGATTCCGAGCGGCTGCGGCCGGTGGCGGTGGATCCGTTCATCGCCTCGTTGACGGGCAACGCCAACACGGTGGAAGTGTTTGAGGAGAGTGTGCGAGGGCTAGGCATGAACGTGGCTCTGGCAGGTTCGAAGCGGCGGCAGAATTGGCTGGCGTCCTATCGCCGTGGCGTGGGTGGGGGTAACGGCGTGACGCTGTGCTCGGTGAGCGATAGCGCGCAGGCGACGTATGGATATCAGACGTCGCGCAAATCGGGCATGGGAGTTTCGTTCTTCCTGTCGCGGCTGCGTCCATTACTGACAGGACTGGAGCGGAACGCCGACTTTCAATCGTATGGTGGAAGCTTCAACATCAGCTACTGGCTGACGGACAAGCTGCATGTGCTGGGCAATGTGGGGATTCACCACATTGCATACCAGGATCCGGGTGTGAACCAGTTGCGCCGCGTCGTTATGGTGGGTCTTGCCTATAGCCCCAGTACGCTGCCGCTCATGCGGTAGCCGCCCAGGATTACGGCATAAACTGGTGGATCAAAGGGGTCATTCAAAAAGCGCTCAGTGTCACTCCGGGCGGAGTGGTGGTCAACGACTGGCTGCAAACAGCGCTGGGAGCCAACCGCGATTTTTCCGGCACCCTGGCGGACAAAGTGCAAGACTGGGAGGTTTTCCTGTCCCACACCGACCGGATGAGCGTGCCGGTGCAAGGGCTCCGCTTGATGGAGGTGGGCACGGGCTGGTGCCACACGCTACCGGTGTGCGTCAGTCTGGTGGGTATGGAGAGCATCGCCACCTACGACTTGAACCGCCACCTGAACCAGGAGATCAGTTTCCGGATGCTGCGCGGACTGTAGCCGTTTCTCAGCCCGATCGCCCGGGTGGGCCAAGCGCCGCTGGCGGACGTCGAGCGGCGTTATGCGCAACTGCGCAAGGCGGCCACGCTGGCGGACATGCTGAAGGCCGCGCGGATCGACTACCATTCGCCTGCCGAGGCTTAGCGTTCGGGCCTGGCCGACAACAGCATCGATATCGTATTTTCCAATAGCGTCTTTGAGCACGTGCCGTCCGATGCCATTCAGAAGATCCTCATCGAGAGCCGCCGCGTGATCAAACCCGGGGGATTGTCCATTCATAGCGCCAACTGCGGCGACCACTACGCGTGCTTCGACAAGTCGATCACGGCGATCAACTACCTGACTTACACGGGCGCGCAATGGCGTTTCTGGGACAACGATTTGCTGTATCATAACCGGCTGCTGCCGTCCGATTTCGTTGACATGGCGCGGCGCGCCGGGCTGGACGTTCCGCTTATGTTCCACAAGGCGCGGCCCGAACTACTTTCCACCCTGAGTGATCTGAAGATTGCACCCGAGTTTCAGCACTACCCGCCCGAACAGTTATGCGCCACGTCGGTGGATTTCGTGGGGCGCAAACCGGCGGCGGGAGAAAAGTAAGAACCCGTCCTGGCGGCGGGGGGCGCAAGCGTCAGGCGACGAGCCTTGGCTCGGGCACGGGCACGAGAAACCGGCCGCCTGCGCGGCGGAACGGCTCAAGCTGCGCCATGATCTCGGGCGCAAAGTTCCAGGCAAACAACAACAACACGTCCGGACGGTCTGTCTCCAGGCGTTCGCAGCCCACAATCGGGATGCCGGCGCCGGGCAGATAACGGCCCTGCTTGAGTGGGTTGCGATCGGCAATCCAGGCGATCTCGCGGGGGCCGAGTTTGCAATAAGCCGCCAGCGTGGCGGCTTTGGCCGGCGCGCCATAACCAGCCAGGCGCTGGCCGCTCGCCCATACGCCGGCCACGGCTTGGCGCAACTGGTGGGCGAGCGTTTCGAGGCGCTCGGCAAAACGTGTGTAGGTGGCAGGCGCACGGAGCCCGGCGGCTATCTCAGCCTGCTCAAGCGCCGCGACAGCCGGCGCCGGCGTCACTTCGCCGGCATGGCCGATCCAGGCGCGCAACTGGCCGTGAGGCACCGGAAGCCGCTCGACGTCGGCCACGTCACGCCCGTGGCGCCGCAGAGCATGGCGCATAGGGCCGAGCGCCCAATACGACACATGTTCGTGGTAGATAGTGTCAAAGGCGAGTTGGTCTAGTAGATCGCCGAGGTAGTGAGCTTCGACGACAAAGCGGCCGCCCGGGGCGAGCAGCGCGGCGACGCCGGCGAGATACGAATCGAGCTCCGGAATGTGGGGGAACGAGTTGGTGGCCGTGATCAGGCGGGCGCGCCGGCCGTGGCGGTCCATCAGCATGCGGGCTGAATCGAGATTGAAGTAGGCCACTTCGGTGGAAACGCCGGCGGCGCGGGCGAGCGCGGCGAGGTTCGCCGCCGGGTCGATGCCCTGCAGGCGCGCCGACGGCTGGAGGCGCCCCAGCGCGGCAAGGAGCGTGCCGTCGTTGGCGCCGATGTCGACGGCGAGCTCATCCGGCCCCAGGTGGAGCCGCGCGGCTGCCGTGGCGGCAAGGCGCCCCAGATGTTCACGCAGCGTGGACGAGGCGGACGACAGATAACAGTACTCGGTGAACATGGCGGCCGGGGGCACGCGGTCAAGCAGTTGGACGTGCCAGCACCGCGGGCAGTAGCCGGCGCGCAACGGATAGCGCGGCTCGCCGGCCGGCGCGGGCTCAGCCGTCAGATTGTTGGCGAGCGCGGTGTGGCCGAGATCGGCAAACAACTGGGCGCCGCCGTCGCCGCACACGAGGCAAGGCGGCGGCGCTGCGGAAGTGAAGGCAAGGCCGTGCAGGCCCGCTTCGCGATTCAGGGTGATCGTAGGAGTCATACTTGTGAACTCACTTTCGCGGCGCACCAGCGCCGCCACAGATTCCGGTAGCTTTGTTCGAGCGCGGCGGTAAAGACGCGTTCGTTGGTGAGAGCAGAACCGCTCAGGCGCTCAAGCAAAGCCGGACGCAGCGCGGCGAGGCGCTCCAGCCCGGCCGGCGTGGTCCAGCCGGCGGCCCGGCGTACATAGTCGTCGACCGAAGCAGCCACGAATTCCTCGCCGAGGCCCGCGGCCGCCAGCACGCTCGCGCCGAAGCGCTCCACATGCGCGCGGCCGGCCCAGGTGAGCACGGGCACGCCCATCCAAAGCGACTCGCACGTGGTTGTGGTGCCGTTGTAGGGAAACGTGTCGAGCGCCAGGTCGACAAACCCATACGCGGCCAGGTGGCCTTGAAACGAATCGATGGCGCCGGACATCCAGAGCCGCTCGGGCCCAATGCCGCGCGCGGCAAACCGCGCCTGAAGACTCGCGCGGGCTTCGGTCTCAGACAGAGCTTTGTTTTTGATGGCGAGGCGTGAGCCAGGCGCCGCATGCAGAATGCGGGCCCACGCCTCCACGCACGCCTCGCTCAGCTTGGCCTGATTGTTGGACGAACCGAACGTGAACGGGGCGCCCGGCGGGCGGGCGGAAGCACAGAAAGCCGTGCTCGAGGCGCACGAGTTCTTCACAATGCCTGGCCTCGGTTTGGCCCGGCGGATCGGCCACGGCGTCGGTGAGGCGGTAGCCGATCGAGTCAATCCCGGTTGTGTTCGGCTAGCCGAGCCAGGTGAGTTGCACCGGCGTCGGCTGGGCCGTAAAGCTCACCAGGCGCGAGTTGGCCGTGCGCGCGCCGAGGTCAACCAGGATGTCGATTTCATCCTGGCGCACGAGGGCGGCAAAACGCTCGTCGTTGAAGCCCCGGACGTCGCGCCAGCCGGCCGGGCCGGCGAGCGATTGAAAGCACGCCGTGATGGCACCCGGCCGGGCCACGTCGGCATAGAGGTACACGGCAAACGAGCCGCGGTTGTGGCCCTCAATGACCGGCTCGGCAAAGTAGGCAACCGAGTGGCGGCGGAAGTCAGCCGACGCGTAGCCGATGTGCAAGGGCCGCTCCGGATCGGCCGCATTGCGATGCGGCGCGCGAAACGCGGCCGCATGCTGGCCGAAGCGCTCGCCATGGCCGGCATGCTCGCGGGCGATCTCCTCAACCGGCAACTCGCCGGTGTAGTGGAGGTTGAGCAGGATGTTGGAATACGTCTGCGGACTGGAAGGCGCCAGTTCGAGCGAGCGGCGGAAGCAGGCAATGGCCTCGGCGGCCTCGCCCTGATCGCTCAGCGCACACCCGAGGTTATTCCATGCACACGGATGCTTGGGCGCCAACTGGAGCGCTTCGCGAAGATGCGAAATAGACAGTTCCGGCCGTCCGCGGTCCCGGTACACATTGGCGAGATTGATGAGCGGATCCACATAATCACGCCGCAGACGCCGGGCGCGTTCGTACAGTGCCACGGCGTTGGCCGGGCGCCCCATGTCCATCAGCGCGACCGCCTGGTTGTTGAGCGCTTCGACAAAGTCAGGCTGGGCTTCGAGTGCCCGCGCAGACTACGCGACGGCTTCTTCATACCGGCCCTGGCGGCGCAGCGTGTTGCCGATATTGTTGTAGACGAGATAATAGGAGGGCCGCGCGCCAAGCGCCGCGCGGTAGGCCTCGATCGCCTCTTCATGGCGGCCGAGTTCCTGCAGACTGTTGCCGAGGTTGTGCCAGGTTTCGGCCGATCCGGGCGACTCGGCGGCTATGGCGCGGAAGACGGCGATCGCTTCTTCATGACGGCCTTCGGCGGCGGCCAGATTGGCGAGATTGCCGCGTGCGGCAATCAACCCGGGCGTCATCGCCCAGGCGCGTTCAAAGCAGGCCACCGCCTGCGCCTTGTCGCCCAGGGCCAGCCAGGCGGCGCCTTCGTTGGCCACGGCCTCGGCATAATCGGGCTTCAATTGCACCGCCTGGCGGTAGTAGACCACCGACTCGGCCGGCTGACCGAGCGCCTGGACCGCGTTGCCGAGGCTATTGAACGTCTCCGGAGAATCGGGCTTGAGTTCGGCAACGCGGCACAACACGGGCACGGCCTCGGCGGCGGCACCCCAGTCAAGCAGTTGCGTGCCCCATTGATGGAGCGCCGCCGGATCGTCCGGATGAAACTCCAGGTGGCGGAGAAACGCCGCGCGCGCGGCCGTGCGATCGGTCTGCGCGGCGCGCACCAGGCCGAGGTTCAAGTAGGCGAGCCGGTGGCTTGGCGCGAGCGCAATGGCCCGGTTGAGCGAGTTCGCCGCGTCGGCCAACCGCCCGAGCGAATAATAGTAGCGGCCGAGATTGCTCCAATAGTCGGCTGCCGAGGGATTCAGGTGAGCCGCGCGTTCGGCAGATGCGGCCGCGCCGGCCGCATCGCCCAACTGAAAACTGGCCACCGATAACAGATGCAGCGCAACAGGCACGTCCGGCCAACGGCGTAGCAGGCCGCGGTAGATTTCGGCGGCCTCGGCGGGCTGGTTTTGCTGCAGCAGCGCCACGCCGCGATTGATCTGGTCGGTAAGAGATGCCATTCGGTCTCCATTGCCAGTTCGACAACTGGCGGGCGCGGCAGTATTGTTCCACGGGCATATCCCCAACCCGCACCCGGCCAACCCCTCATGGCCGGAATTTTGCCGCCCCGGGCCATCCTACCTACTCCATTCCCAGTAACTTGCTCGATCCCTTACTCTTTCCTCCTCCGGTACATTTTCTTGCCGCCCGGCAAGATTTTGTCATGGCCCCCGGGCGGCGGGTCGATACCCACACTCACCCACAGTCAAAGGCAGACACATCACCTCTGGCAAAGCCGGGAGCGCGGCGGCCCAAGCCCCTCACAGGACGGGGCGGGCGCGCCGGGCATCGGCAGGCTGAGCCTCTGGGGAAGGTCTGCGCTTTGAACGGCGCGGAAAGATTCCGCTTGCCGGGTTACGAACAAACCGGTTGACGCCGACGCCCGGCGCGCCGCGAACAAGGAGAAACTCAAATGGCGTTTTCAATCAATACCAACATCGCTTCGCTTCAGGCGCAGGAGTACATCCGCGTCACCCAGGATTTCCAACAGAAGACGATCAATCGCGTCATCAGCGGCTTGCGCATTGTCAGTTCAGGCGATGACGCGGCCGGCCTGGCCATTGCCAACACCTACCGGAGCGACCGCGCCGTGTTGACGCAGGGCATTCGCAACGCCAACGACGGTTTGTCGACCCTGCAGACCATCGACGGCGGTTTGAACAACATTTCCCAGCTCCTCGATCGCGCCCGCACGCTGGCCGCGCAATCGGCCTCGGGCACGTTCACGGGCGACCGCTCGGTGCTGAACTCCGAGTTTGCGACGACGGTGTCGGAAATCGACCGGCAGGCGCAGGCGATCGGCCTGAACGTGGGCGGCGCGTTTGCCGCCAACTTCGGGGTGTTCATCGGCGGCGTCCGCGGGTCGACCGACGCGGCGAAGATCTCCAACGGCAGCGTGTCGGTGGACTTGAGCGCCTCGACCGTGGATGCGCGGAGCCTGAAGCTGAAGGGCCTGCAGGCGCAGGGCGCCAATGCCACCGACGTCGACGAAATCGTGGCCGACACGACCAACTTCGCCTCTCTGGTGGACGCCAATAAGACAGACTTCTACTTCCGCGGCGCCGGCTT
>VFZP01000350.1 GCA_016871115.1 Acidobacteriota bacterium | reverse complement strand
TGGCCCGCCCTCGGAATGGGGATTCTGATCAACTCCGGCACGGGAGTGAGGCGTCGGGTGTAGACTGTTGGATTCCGGGAAACCCAAAACGGAAAGCCCGGCTTCTAGCCAACTCAGCAATCTCGCAATAGTTAAGAGTCCCGATTCCTTACTATTGCTGAAAATCGGCTAGCCTTATCGAATGTGCTACTTAGATCACGCTGTTGCAGAGACTCGCGAATCTCCTGCAGTTCGCGAATGTAGAGGCTAAGGGCCCGGTCGATTGCGGGCATGTTTGTGAACACGATCTCCTGCCACAGATCGTATGAGCTCTGGGCCAGTCTCGTCATGTCTATTAGACCTGGGCCTGCTCCCTTGCGCGCGCTTTCCGGGTCTAGTAACCGGGATAGCGTAGCTGCCAGCGCCGTGGAAGCCATCTGAGGCAAATGGGAGGTGAATGCCACCAGCCGGTCATGATCCTCCGGGCTGAGCAATACGGGCCGGCATCCAAATTTCTGAATGTACTCAACCAAGTCCTCAGCCACCGGGTGGTCGAGCACGGACTGGTTGCGCACGGAAAGGAAGTAGGTACGACCAGGAAAAATAGCGGGATCAGCGGCCTGAACTCCCCGTACCTCTTTGCCCGCCATAGGGTGGCCACCCAGGAACGCCACACCCGGAATCTTTAGGCCCGCTTCATCCAGGATGCTCGTCTTGGTGCTGCCGGCGTCGGTGATGAGCGCACCCGGCCTTGCTTTGCCTGCCAGCGCGCCGATGGTCGTAATGATCTGACCGATGGGTTGCGCCAGGTAGAGTAAGTCTGCTTGCGCGGCGGCTTCATCGAGTGAGACCCCGCGATCAACCACACCTAGACGGATCGCCTCATTGATAGTTCTAGTAGAACTAACGCCGAGAATCTCGCCTTTGAAACCTGCCTGACGCAGCGCCAGAGCAAAGGAACCGCCTACTAGTCCGACGCCGAAAATTGCTACACGTTCCATGGTGTGACCTTATGTTGAACGTTGGATAGCTGACGCAATGGCGCGGACTTCTGTCAAAAGCGGCATCAATTGCGCCGGGAGGAGGGCCTGGGCCGCCGCCGAGCTTTCCGAGCCTGGATGGATATCGAGGGACAAGCCATCTGCGCCCGCTGCCACTGCGGCACGCGCCATCGCCGGCGCCATCCCGCGGCGGCCGGTTCCCAGGCAGGGATCCACCAGCACGGGCAGGTGTGAGTATTTCTTGGCGACCGGGATGAGCGCGAGGTCCATAGTGTTCTGAGCGGTGACGAAGGTGCGAATGCCGGATTCGCACAGCATGACGTCGTAGTTGCCGCCCCGGAGGATGGCATCGGCCGATATGAGGAGGTCCTCCACGGTGGCCGCGTTGCTCCGTTCGAGAAGCACCGGTTTTCGTAGCCGCCCGAGTTCCTCGAGCAGTCCGCGCTGCCACATGGACCGGCCAGGCACGGCCAGCATGCCGGCGTACCAGTCAGCCAGGCCGATTTCGGTTGATTCGGAAACTTCGAGAACCAGGCTCAGCCCATGCGCCGCGGCCGCTCGTTGCGCAGCCTGCAGAGTTTCGTCGTTCGCCCGAAGCGGCGTTCGTACGCGCAGAGCTGCCACGCCAACGGCGGCCAGCGTGGGCGCCAGCGTTTCGAGTTGCGCTGGCGATGCGCCGGACACGGTCACGCAGATCCACAGCGCAGAACCGCCCACCAGATGGTTGCCTGCCTTCACCTGTGTGCCAGCCGGCCGGAACGGGCGCCCGGCTAGCTTGTAGCGCGAGGTGATACGGCGGCACTGCTTCACGCCGGCCATCTCTTCAAAGTCTGCCGGGTTCACCGCTTCTTCGGGTCCCACCCCGCCTAGTACCGTGTGCACCACGCCGGTAGACCGGTGGACGGTGAAGCCGAGATCGACCATGCGGTCAATCACATCCTGGACCTGTTCTTCGGTGGCCCCTTCCTGCATGACGAGGATCATGGTTTGGCGTCTCCCGGTTGCTCCGGCTGAAGTTTGGCGGCCATGCGGTCGCGCTGGAGTGTCCGCATCTCGTCGATGATGCGCTCGTAGATGCGCTTGAGCGAGCCGTTGCGGAGTGGGCCAGCGTTGGCCGAGGCGATGTTTTGATAGACGGCGTCTTCTCGTTTGGGCTCGTAGACCTTCATCTGCGCGTTCTGCTTCAGATCGCCGATCACCTCCACCACGCGTGCGCGCTCGTTCAATAGCCCGGCGATCTGGCGGTCAATGACATCGATCCGTTCGCGGCAGCGGTCGAGCCCGGCGCTGACTTCTTCGGGCGTCATGCGGGTAGCTCCAGGAGAGGTTGTTTCAAGCGCCGTGCGAGTGCCTCCACTTCGGCCTCCAGGCGCGGGTCGGCACCGCACTCTTCCACCACGCGGACAAATGCGCTGCCCACCACGATGGCGTCGGCGAGGCTCCCGGCGGCGGCGGCGTGTTCCGGCTTCGAGATGCCGAATCCCACGGCCAGCGGCAGCGACGTGGCTTCACGCATCGCGGCTACGAGCGGGCCTACGGAGGCCGACAGTTGCGCCTGTTCGCCCGTGACGCCGGTGCGTGAGACGAGGTAGACGAAGCCGCTCGAATACTCAGCCACCAGTTTCAAGCGGTGGGCCGGGCTGGTGGGCGCGGCAAGAAAAACGGTGTCGAGCCCGGCGGCGCGCAAACGCGGCACCGTGTCGCCGGCTTCTTCCACGCTGAGATCGGTGATGAGGCATCCGTCGATGCCGGCCGCGCGCGCATCGGCGGCGAGTCTGTCGAAGCCGCAGCGAAGCAGGGGATTGAGGTAGCTGAACAGCAGCAACGGAATTTCAGATTGCTTGCGGATGGCCGCGGCGATCTCCAGCACCTTGGCCAGTGTGCAGCCGGCAGCGATGGCGCGGTCACTGGCGCGTTGGATCACCGGACCGTCCGCCACGGGATCAGAGAACGGCACGCCGAGTTCAATCAGATCTGCGCCGCCGCGCTCCAGCGCTGCCACCAGTGACGGCGTGCGTTCGGGCGCCGGATCGCCGGCCGTGACGTAGGCGATCAGGCCGCGGCGCTTTTCGGCGCTTAGCCGTTCAAAGAGAGAAGTGATACGGCTCATGCCTTGTCCAGTTCTGGAAAGTTTTCGCGGTAGATGTCGACGTCCTTGTCGCCTCGGCCCGACACGTTCACGATGTAGATCTTGCCCGGCTCTTCGGGCGCGCGGCGAATGGCCTCGGCCACTCCGTGTGAGGATTCGAGCGCGGGGATGATGCCTTCGGTGCGCGCCAGTTTCAACGCGCCCTGCAGCGCCACTTCGTCCGTGCAGGAAACATACTCGGCGCGGCCTTGGTCGTGAAGCCAGGCGTGTTCAGGACCCACCGACGGATAGTCGAGCCCGGCCGAGACCGAATGCGTCAGCGCGATCTGCCCGTCGTCGTTTTGCAGCAGGTAGCTATATGTGCCTTGCAGCACGCCGGGAATGCCGCCCGCAAAACGCGCCGCATGTTCGCCGAGCGTGCCGCCGCGTCCGCCGGCTTCGACGCCCACCAGTTTCACGGCTTCATCGGGGATGAACGCATGGAACAGGCCGATGGCGTTGGAGCCGCCGCCCACACACGCAAACAGCGTATCGGCGAGGCGGCCTTCGCGCTCTAGAATCTGGGCGCGCGCCTCGTCACCGATGCAGCGATGGAAGTCTCTCACCATCGTGGGGTAGGGATGCGCGCCGAGCGCGGAGCCCAGCAGGTAGTGCGTGTCGCCGATGTTGGTCACCCAATCGCGCATGGCTTCGCTGATGGCGTCTTTAAGGGTGCGGCTGCCCGTGTTCACGCCGACGACCTTCGCGCCCAACAGGCGCATGCGGAAGACGTTGAGGCGCTGACGCCGCATGTCTTCCTCGCCCATATAGACGACACAATCGAGGCCGAACAATGCGCACACGGTGGCGGTGGCCACGCCGTGCTGGCCCGCGCCGGTTTCGGCAATGATGCGGCGCTTGCCCATGCGGCGCGCCAGCAACGCCTGCCCGATGCAGTTGTTGATCTTGTGAGCGCCAGTGTGCAGCAGGTCTTCGCGCTTGAGATAAATCTTCGCGCCGCCCAGTTGCTCGGTCAGCCGTTTGGCGTAATAGAGCGGTGTGGGCCGTCCGGCGTAGTTATGCAGGAGTTCTTTGAGTTCGGCCTGAAACTCGGGCGACTGGCGCGCCTCACGCCACGCGCGCTCGACATCTTCAAGCGGCGACATCAGCGTTTCGGGAACGTAGCGGCCTCCGTAGGGACCGAAGTGCCCTCGGGTGTCGGGTTCAGAGGTAATCATGATGATGAGTGTGCGATGGCGGCCGCGTCGAGCGCGGCTTGGACGAATGCCGCCACGCGGGCCGGGTCCTTGCGGCCAGGTGCCGCTTCCAGCCGCGAGCAGGCGTCCACGCCCCAGGGTTGCGCCGTTTCAATCGCGCGTGCGACGTTGGCGCCGTCGAGCCCGCCGGCGAGTACAATCCTCTGCCGCAAGCCGCGGATCAGATTCCAGTCGTACGTTTGACCGGTGCCGCCGTGGCGGTCGCCGGAAGGTGCATCCAGCAGGAACGCTTCAGCGCCCGTGTCAGAAAGTGCGATGGCGGGATCGAACCCCGGCTTCACCGCGGCGGCGCGCCAGCGGCGCAACCCGGCCGGCGCTTCCGACGCCCCATGCAACTGCACGATATCGAGCGCGGCGCGTTGGGCCGCTTCGGCAATCTCGGCGGCGGTGGCGTTTACAAACACGCCCACACGCAGCAAGCCGGCGGGCAGCGCGGGCACAAACTCCGCGGCGCGGTCAGCAGAAATGTAGCGTGGACTCGACGGCCAAAAGTTGAACCCCAGCGCATTCGCCCCGGCCGCGATGGCGTCGAGCGCGTCTTCGCGGCTAGTGATCCCGCAGACCTTGACGATCACGCCGGTTTCCTTAACTCTTCAATTGCCTGCGACGGAGAGGCGGCGGTCATTAGATGCTCGCCGACGAGGAAGGCCTGGAAGCCGCACTTGGTTAGGCGCTGCACGTCACGCGCGTTGTGGATGCCGCTTTCGGCTACGCGAATGACGCTGTTCGGAATCAATGGCGCGAGCCGCTCGGAGGTGGCGAGGTCCACCGTGAAGTCCGTAAGGTCCCGGTTGTTCACGCCGATGATCCAGGCGCCCGAGGCTACGGCCCGCTGCATTTCGGCCTCGTTGTGGACTTCCACCAGTACGCCCAGCTTGTAGGCCTCGGCGCGTTCTCGCAGCATGCGCATCTCTTCCGCGGTGAGAATGGCGGCAATCAGCAGAATTGCATCGGCGCCGTGAGCCGCGGCTTCCACGACGTGAAACTCGTCGAGCGTGAAATCCTTGCGCAGCACCGGGACCTTTACTTCCTGACGGGCGGCTTCGAGGTCAGCGAGCGAACCTTCAAAGAAGTTCAGATCTGTGAGTACCGACAGCGCCGCCGCGCCGCCCCGATGGTAGGCACGGGCAATGCGGCGCGGATCGAAGGCTTCTGCCAACAATCCTTTGCTGGGGGATTTCTTTTTGATTTCCGAGATGATCGAAGGCGGTTGGGCCGTCAGCGCCGCGGCGAAATCGCGGCGCGCGCCAGTGCGCCGCTCGGCTGCCCGTTGCAGCGAACTCAGGCGCCAGCGACGTTCCGCCAACTCGGCACGTTTGTGCTCAACGATGCGGGCTAGCACGCCTGGAATTGACTGGACCATCGGGCACAGCTCCTATCGTATCACGCTATTTCCGCAGGCCATCCAGAATGAATCCGGGAACCGGGTGGCTGTGCGGCCAGGATGCGGGCCTCGGCGTCCAGCATTTCCGGCCATCGCTTGTCCACCGCCTCGCGCCCGGCCACCTTAGCCGCGAGTTTGAGGAACACCTTATAGTGGCCCATTTCGGACGCAAACAGCGCGCCGTAGAGCGCGGCCAGTTCCTCGCCGGCGGCGGCCGAGGCTGCCAGCACCGAGAAGCGCTCGCAGGAACGGGCCTCGATGAGCGCAGAGACCAGCAACCGGTCCAGCACCTCGTCCGCCGAGCCTTTCCGCACGAGCAGGCGCAACTGGTTGGCGTACGGATTTTTGTGAATGCGCTCAAGACGCCCGCCGCGGCGCAGCTGGGTGCGGGTGACTTGCGCGAGATGCGCGGCTTCGTCGCGCGCCACCGACGTCATGGTTTCCACCCAACCGTCCACCCAGTCGTTGGGCCAGCGCGTCATCAACTCCATGGCGTTGTTGGCGGCTTTCTTTTCGAGGAATACGTGGTCCAACAGCAGCGCCAGCGGGTCCGCCAGCGCTGCATCGGCCCAGGCCACGGGCGTGCGTGTCCGCAGCGGCAGCCCGGCGATTGCCTCGGGAGTGGTGGTACGAACGGCCACGCTTCACGGTAGAAAACTGTTGACCCGAGGGGCAATCCCTAGTAAGCTACATGTAGCTAAGTAGGGGTAGCTGTCTAAGAAAACAGCGGCGTGGCAATCACGGGCAAAAACCGGTCAGATGTTCTCCAAGGGACCTTGGGTTTACTGGTTTTGAAAACTCTCGCGCAGGGGCCCAAACATGGCTACGCGATCACCCAACACATCCAACGCGTTTCCCAGGAAGCGCTACGCGTGGAAGAAGGATCGCTCTATCCGGCGCTGTATCGGATGGAGCAGGACGGCTGGATCAGCGCTGAGTGGGGCCTGACGGAAACCAAACGGCGTGCGCGGTTCTACTCGTTGACGCGCGCGGGCCGAGCGCAGTTGAAGGCCGAAGAGGAACACTGGCTGCGCCTGACCGGGGCGGTGGGTCTGGTGCTGAGTTTCGAGAGCCGCTAGTGTTTTGTAATTGAATTGCCTGTAAATAACGGAGGAACTGTGCCATACTTAGCCATGGCACGCCCTGTCTCGACCATCGAGCTCACTCCAGAAGAGCGATCCACGCTGCGCCGCCGTGCTCACTCTCCCACCA
>VFZP01000349.1 GCA_016871115.1 Acidobacteriota bacterium | reverse complement strand
AATACCAGCAGACGCACAACACCACGATCTCGCCATCGAAGTGGCGGCCGCCGAACCATTCCTCGACCGGAGCAAGACGGGCCATTCCTCTATCCTCGTCCATCCTGCCGATTTGCACCAGAGCCGTTTGGAGCAACTCGATGGCGTCGCCAATTTCCTGCGTCATGGGTGCAGTGTAGCGGGATTCGAGGGGAAGTGTATCGGAAAACAGCGTCGGGCAAAACAAAAACGGGCGAAGCCTCTTGGAGGAGAGGCCGAGCCCGCTTGGAGGATGGACGGACAAAGACAGCGGTTCGACTACTAGGCGCTAAACGAGCTGCCGCAGCCGCACGTCGACTTCACATTCGGGTTCGAGAATTTGAAGCCCGAGCCTTCGATGCTTTCCACGTAATCCACCTGCGCGCCTTCGAGGTACAGCAGGCTGGCCTGGTCCACAAACACCTTCAGGCCGTCATAGTTGTAGGTCTTGTCCAGCATCTGCGGATTGTTCTCGAAGGCCATCGAATAGCTGAAGCCCGAGCAGCCGCCACCCACGACGGCAATGCGCAGCCCAGCCGGCACCGGCTCCTGCGAAGTGAGAATTTCCTTCACCTTCGAGACCGCCGTTTCGGTCAAATTGATCATTTGCGTCTTGCCTCCCGGAATAAGTACTTCCATGTATAGTTTACAGCAAAAGCCATCCGGCCCGCCACAACAGTCCCCTTATGATGCCCTGCGGCGAGAAAAGTTGCAAGCCCGTGCAACGGCTTCCCCGGATCGGTGCTACCCTGCTATTTCTGAATGAGATCGGGGCGGATGAAACCGTCAAAGCCAGCCGCGCGTCCGACTAGATGAGATGGCTGGAGCCATGACGGCAACCGGAACCCTTCCGGTCCCCCTGTTATTAGGGAAGGCAACGAAAGCCCGGGTGGATCACAAGACCTCCGACGAGGCGGCGCTGGTTCGCCGCATCCAGCAAGGCGACGAGATGGCGTTCCGCGAAATCGTGGACCGCTATCAGTCCAAGGTCTTTTCGCTCATCTACGGCATTTTGCGCAACCGCAACGATGCGGAGGATATCGCCCAACAGGTCTTCTCGAAGATCTATTTTTCGATCAAGAATTTCGATTTCCGCTCCAGCCTCCTGACGTGGATCTACAAGATCACCGTCAACGCGTGCTACGACTACCTACGCAAGAAGAGGGGGCGCAAGCTGGTCTACGAAAGCGATTTCACCGAGGAAGAGGCGCACCGCATGGAACGCGCCGAACCGGGCACCGATTCGCGGGCCGGCGCCGATGAAGATCTTATGCGGCGTGACCTCGTGATGAAGCTGTTGTCCAAGGTGAGCGAGGAGGATCGCGAGTTGCTCATGCTCAAGGAAGTGGAAGGCCACTCGGTGGAAGAGCTCGCCAGCATCACCGGCATGAATGAGAATACGATCAAGGTGAAGCTGTTTCGTGCCCGCCAGAAACTGGTGAAGGCTGCCGGCCGGCTCATGCCGCGCTCCGGCATGGCGCTGTTCGGGTAGGGTGAGCGTTGGGAATGTTGTATGGTAAGGTCAGCAAGCAGAATGAGGCCGTGAAGGGATGAATTCCATGAACCGGCGAATTGAAGAAAACCTGGAAGCGTATCTCGATGGCTCACTCCCGGTGCAAGCCGCCGAGGAGTTTCGTGCCGCGCTCGAGGCATCGGGCGGCGACACGCGCCATTTGGTGGATGTGATGCAGAAGCACTCGGCGTTCATGCGTTCGGCGCTGCGTACGCCCGACACCGGCGCCGAACCGTCCCCCGGCTTCCACGCCCGCGTGATGGATCGCATTGAAGCCCAGCGCGCCGCGTCGCCGTTCTGGTCAGCCTTGCTGGAGCCTCTGTTCTTCCGGCGGCTCGTGATGGCCTCGGCCACGGCAATATTGCTGCTCGGCTTCATGCTGTTTTCAGGCGGCGCGGATGAGACGATTGCGGCCGACGCACAGAACGCGCTGCACGTGATCATGGCCGGTGAACCCGAGCCGCTCCTGCCGGCCACCACCGTCAGCGACGGCGCGCAGAACCGCGACGTGGTACTCGGCGATCTCACCACGTATCAGGAATAGAATAGAAGTTTCGCGGACACACACAATATGAGCTTGGGCGCTGCCTCTTCCCCGAATTCCTGGCGGAACCCCAAGCTCGTCTTCCTGCTGATGCTGGTGTTCGGCTGCGGCGGCCTGGCCGGCGCGGTGGCCGCGCGATCGCATTATCGCGGCATCGCTCTGCGCGCCACGGCGGCGGCGCAGCAGAAAGCTTGGAAAGAAGGCGGCAAAGACATCTCCGTTGAGCGCTTCCGCAAGGAACTCTCGCTCACCGAAGAGCAGACGCGCGAAGTAGCCGAGGTGCTGGACGACTTCATGAAGTATTACCAGACGCTGCAGGCGCAGATGGACGACGTGCGGGCCAACGGCAAGGAGCGCATCGTCCACCTGCTGAACGCCGAGCAGCGCGAGAAGTTCAGCCGCATGATGAGCGAACTTCAGGCGCGGCAGCAGATTCGTTAGCCCCTACAACGGCAGAATTTCTTCACGATCCGGATCGAACCGCAGGCGGCGTTTCTGCAGATACGCGATGTTGCCGAGGTGCGACGCCATGGCCGAGCGATGCCCAATGTACACGTCGCCATTGGGTAGTTTGCGCGACTGCACACAGGCAAGGAAGTTCTCCACGTGCTCAATCGTCTGGTCGCGCGGTGATTGCATCACCACGGGCTCCTTCACACCGCGTGCGTAATATTCCGAGCGCGCGCGCGTGATCCACAACCGGCCTTCGGTACCCACGATCTCCACGGCCGCGCCGGTGAGCCCGGGCGCGAGCGTCGCTTCAAAAGTTGCCGTCCACGGACCGTTCTTCTTCGTCTCCGGATACTCCAGCAGCACGTTGATCGTATCGGGCGCCGTGCGGCCGTCGCGGTAGTGATACACGCCGCCGGCCGCGCTGGCCGACAACGGGTTGTCCTGATCCATGAACATGTGTACCACGTCGATCCAGTGCGTGAACAGGTCGGTCACCTGGCCGCCGCCGAAGTCAAGATAAGCGCGGAAGTTCCAGAATTGCTGCGGGTCCCAGTCGCGCCACTTGACCGGGCCGAGAAAGCGCGCCCAGTCAAGATTCGAAGGCTGCGTGGCAAGCGCGGCAGGGGCTTTCTGCAAGTGCGCGCCGTTGCCGTGCCACCACGTGCGCGCGAGCGTCACCTGCCCGATCTTGCCGGACTGAATGTAGTCCTGCTTTGCTTGCAGATAAACCGTGCCCGAGCGCTGCTGCATACCCACCTGGCAGATGCGGTCATTCACGCGCGCCGCCTTGACGATGCGCGGGCCTTCTTCAATCGAGAGCGTCAGCGGCTTTTCAACGTACACATCTTTTTTGGCATTCAAGGCGTCGATCGCCGTCTGCGTATGCCAGTGATCGGGCGTGGCAATCAGCACGGCATCGACGTCCGTGGCGGCGAGCAACTGGCGGTGATCGCGGTAGCCCTTGGCGCCCGGCGCGCGCGACAGTGCTTCATCCACACGCTGGGCGTAGATGTCGCACACGGCGGTCACCTGCACCTTTTCGGTTTTCTGGAAGGTGCCCATCACGCCCTTGCCGCGGCCACCCGCGCCGATGAGCCCGAGGTTCACCTTGCCGTTAGCGCCCATGACGCGCATGTAGGAAGCGGCCGACATCGAGGCCGCCGTCATCGAAACGAACTGTCTGCGGTTCATTAAAGACATGCTACACTAGCGCCCCATGAACCCCCGCAGGCTGTTCATTGCCAGTTGCATCGCACTGATCACCACGTCGATGGTCTTTTCGATTCGCGGCGACATCCTCGATTCGCTCGGCAGCGACTTCCGCCTTTCGAAAGAACAATTGGGCGCAATCCTGAGTCCGGCCTTCTGGGGCTTCACGCTGTCGATCCTCATTGGCGGGTCGCTCGTGGACTTCGTCGGCATGCGGCTGCTGATGCTGGTGTCGGCCGCAGGTTATCTCCTCGGGCCGCTGGCCATCATCTTTGCGCCACGCAATGAAGGCTCCTACACGGTGCTCTACGGCGCCATGCTGGTGCTGGGCCTTTCGCAAGGCCTCGTCGAAGGCGTTATCAACCCGCTGTGCGCCACGATGTATCCGGAAGAAAAAACGCGGCGCATGAACATCCTGCACGCCTGGTGGCCCGGCGGCCTCATCATTGGCGGCCTCGCCAGCTATGCGCTCACCAAAGCGCTGGGGCTCGACGCGGGCGTGGTGCCACCGGAGACGCGCACGTTCGGGTGGCAGATCAAGCTGGCGCTCATCATGATCCCCGCGGTGATCTACGCCGCCATGGTGTGGACGGAAAAATTCCCAGCCACCGAGCGCGTGACCTCGGGCGTAACCAATGGCGAGATGATCGGCGAGATGTTCAAGCCCATGTTCCTGCTGTGGTGGGTGTGCATGTGGATGACGGCGTCGGCCGAACTCGGGCCCGATCAATGGGTGGCTTCGGTCATCGGCAACCTCGCCGGCATGCAGGGCATTCTCATCCTGGTTTACACGGCGGGCTTGATGTTCCTGCTGCGGTTCTTCGGCAGCGGCATCACGCATGGCCAGTCGCCGCTGGCGGTGCTGACGGTGTCGGCCATTCTCACCGCGGCCGGCCTCTACTGGCTGAGCACCGTCACCACACCCGTGCAGGCGTTCCTCGCGGCCACCGTGTTCGGCGTGGGCAAGACGTACTTCTGGCCGCTGATGCTGGGCGTCACTTCCGAGCGCTTCCCCAAGGGCGGACCGCTCGCACTCGCCGTGATGGGCGGCACCGGCAATCTCGCCGTCGCCTTCATTCTCCCGATGATGGGCGCATGGTACGACCAGTTGGGCGCGGCGGCGGCCTTCCGATATGTAGCCGTGCTGCCCATGGTGCTGACGGCGATCTTTGCCGGCCTCTTATTCTACTACCGATCGCAGGGAGGCTATCGCGCCGTGAAGCTCGACGCGGCGGCCGGACACTAGAATTGGCGCGCATCTGCGCATCGGCAATATGAACCGGCAGCTGATGTTTTCCCTGGCCGGCGCGCCCTGGCTGCTGCGCGCGGCTCTCTCGTGCAAGCGGCTTGCCGCTGAACTGACAAGTTGGATGGAAGCGTCCGCGGTCCCGGGAGTGTGGGTGACGAAATTTGACCGTGGCCGCGCGGCATCGCAGCAAGGCTTCGGCGTCGCAACGCCGGGACCGGGCAACCCGTCGACGAGCAAACCTGGCCCACCAACTCCGCGACGAGGGCAGGCTCAACTTTGACCGTCCCTTGAGCGCCCACCTAGGCGGCGATCCGGCTACCGGCAATCTCGTCACGGCGCGCCACAGATTGAACCACAGTTCCGGTTGGCCCAACTGGCGCGGCAAGGCCGGCGAATGGTTGACGCCCGAGTTCGCGCCCGGCACGCGCTTCCGGTATTCAGGCGAAGGCCATGTGTACCTTTCGCGGGTACTCGAACAGGTCAGCGGCCAGGCGTTTGGCGAACTCATTCAGGCGCGCGTCTTTGGCCCACTGGCGATGACCGGCCAGCGGCCATGACCAGCGTGGCCAGGTCCATAGCAGCCCGGCCCTGCAGCGGCTGTGGGCGAAGGTGAAAGAAGCTGGCCGGTCCGTCGAGTCCTGGCGCTATGCCGACGGCGAACGCGTGCTGGCCGAGGACGGAGTGCCGCCGGCGCCGAACCGCATGACGCCAAATGCCGCCGCTTCGCTCCACACGACCGGGCCGGATTACGCGCGGTTTGTGCTGCAGGCGATGCAGCGGCCCGCACTCCGCGAGTGGCACGCCAGCATTCGCGAAGGGCGCGGTTGTAGACCCGGCCGCCGGTTCCGGCTTCTTGGTCTTCACCAGCGGGGACGGCGGCATGAGGGTATGTGACCGCGTCGCGGCGCGCCTCACCGGGCTCGAACATCCAGCCTTCCTGTGGCTGGGATAGCCGCCTGGCTGTGCTGCTACGCCGCCAAGGTCGAGCCGGGCTCGGCGAACTGCAGCGCCACCACGGTACCGCCATCCGGGCTGGATCGTATGTCGAGGCCGCCGCGCTGCAGCCGCATGGCTTGGCGTGCGCTGTGCAGACCCAGACCCACGCCGCGTTCGGGATCCTTGGAAATCGACATCGGTTCAAACAGGTTGCCGGCCGCAGGCAATCCACCGCCCGAATCGGACACCGTCAGCAGGCCCTCGTTGATACCGATTTCAATCGCGCCACCGGCGGGCATCGCCTCCTCCGCGTTGCAAGCAAGCAGCAGCAAAGTAAGGCGCGTCAATTCGGCATCGGCCAACACCAGCGGATTGTCGCCGGTGCGCTGAATACGCAGTTGCGTGCCAGGCTGTAGCGCCAACCGCAGATCCGGTTCAATGCGCTCCAGTAGAACCGACAGATTGAGCGGTTCGGAGTTCTGGCGATCGGCGCCGCCGTACACTTCCAGAGTCTGTGCCAGCAGCGCCACCCGGACACTGGCACGGCCAATCTCGGCAAGATCGGTCCGGACCGGGTGTTCCTCGGGCAAGGACGCCATGGCGATTTCGGTGTACCCGAGCATGGGTTGCAACAGATGCGCCAGGCGTGTTCCAATGCGCGGGCTCAGGCGCTTGGCAAGACCGTCAGGCGGCAGGGCCGGAGGGGCCTTGGGGCGGGCGCCGGCGCCAGGAAGCTGAGTGGCATGCCGCGGATGGAGCCCTGGCTGTGTCCGAACCGCCGCTCCGCAGCCGGATTCATCGCGACGATCTGGAGTTGTTCGTTCACCTGAATGATCGGATCGCTCGACGCTTTCACGCCGTACGACTGCAATTCGCTCCCGCGCCTCACCTTTGACCGGTCGCCGGCCATACGCAACAGCGACAGAGAAAGCCCCATCAGCACAGCCGAAAACAGGAGCCCGGCCACCAGAAAGAGACCGGGCGGAACCGGCGACTCTATTTCGCCGGCCAAG
>VFZP01000348.1 GCA_016871115.1 Acidobacteriota bacterium | reverse complement strand
CCTTCAGAGCTTCGAAGCGAACGGTGATAGCAGCGACGTCAGGCACTGCAACCAGTATACGCCAAAACATTTCTATATGAAAATATAATTTCTAGACAATTTCTAAAGCCCTATCGAGAGCTTGATCGGGATAACATGGACGCCTTTACACGGGCTGGAGGGTGGGTCCAGCGTGAGAAGCTGAACAAAGGCATTGCGTTGGACTGCCCCAAGAGTTCCTACACCGATGGTCCGCAAATTGACGTTCCCCAGTATACGGATAACCCGGCGTAGGTAACGCCCCACTGTCGCGCTGACTGAACGTCATAATTTGTTTGCATCGCCCGGCTCGAATGCGAGTTTGAGCTGACACAGAAACTTGGCGTTGCCGAAAAGGGGCTTCTCGGTCATCGGGCAAAAGGGGTCCCTTTTGCCCAGTGATTCGCATCGCACCAACTCGTTCATTCTACGCGACCAGGATCGGGCGAAAGGTGGTCCCGAAATGCGCGGAGCACCAAGATCGTGAGTAGTCGCGCAGCGTTCCCGAGCATGCCCCATCGCCCGCGTCAGTACTGCTCGGCACGCCGTCGCAGGCGCCCACCCAAGCCCTCCTCCACAACACAAGACCGTGCAGTACTCTGAGGGGTCATGCGCGGGATCGCCGTCCTCTTCCTCCTTCTGCCAACCTCCGCGCTGGCCGACCCGGTCAATCCGGTGGTCTCCGCCCCGTGGCTCGTCGAAGCCCGCCGCTCGTTGGGCACACGGCTCGTGATCGCCGAGGCCAGTTGGGAACCGCCCGCCAAACCTCGGCCCTACGACTCCGAACACATCCCCGGCGCAATTCACATCGACACCGACGTGTTCGAGAATGGCTCCCCACGCTGGCATTTACTCCCGGCCGCCGAACTGCACGCGGCCATTGGCGCACTCGGCATCGCACCGGATTCGCTCGTGGTTGTCTATGGCAACCAGCCGATAGCGGCCGCGCGCGTCTGGTGGATCCTTGAGTATGCCGGAGTGGCCGAAGTTCGCTACCTCGACGGTGGACTCGGCGCCTGGAAACGCGCCGGCCAACCCGTCGAGTCGGCGCCAACCGTACTGCCACGAACCCGGTTCGCCGCGCCCCTCCGCCCAGACGTGCTGGCCACCACCAGCTACGTGCGCAAACGATGGGAGACCTCAATCCTCACCGACGTACGCAGCGAACGCGAGTATCGGGGAGAGATCAGCGGCTACTCGTATCTCGACGCCAAAGGCCGCATCCCCGGCGCAAGACCCGCTGGCGACGCAGGCGACGAGGCCGGTCCGTACCAGACGCCGGACGGAACCCTCCGAAACCCCGAGGAGATCCGGCGGCTCTGGCAGCAAGCCGGGATCCTCGACGGCCGCGAAATCGTCTTCTACTGCGGAAGCGGGTGGCGGTCCAGCCTCACGTTTCTCTACGCTCGCCGTATGGGACTCCGGAACATCCGCAACTACTCCGATGGGTGGAGCGGTTGGAGCACCACCTACGAGCAGACCGCCAACGGAACACAGTGGCGGCAGAAGCCTTCGCGGAATCCCGTCGTGGGGCCCGCTTCCGCCCGCGGCGGACTTTGAGCCCTCCCAGGCTTGATTGATTCACCGCGAATCTCGTTGACACCCGCGCCGCACTTTTTCCAACTTCCTTCCATCCCCAATTCCCGCAACCACATCCGCGCGCCCGCCGCCGCGCAAAAACGAACTTCCGCGCCGGGAAATTTGGAACCCGCGAGGTATAGTGAAGCCGCGATGGACACCGTCAACCACCACTCGACCGGCCCGAAGACGCCCGAAGGCAAAGCATGCTCGTCGCAAAACGCGCGCAAATCCGGCTGGTTCTCGCAAGACCTCCGCGTCGCCGAAAACCAGCAACTTGCCTACGCCGAATTCGACGCCGCCTGGCGCGAAGAACTCGCCCCCGAAAGCCTCGCCGAAAACGAACTCTTCGCTGACTTCCTCCGCGCCGCATGGCACAAGCGCGAAATCGTCGCCGCGCAAAACGAACTCACCGCCTCCGCCGCCGGCGCCGCCGCGTTTCTCAACGACGCCATCGCGCGCCAACTCCCCCGCCTCCACCGCTACGAGCGCGACTTCGAACGCCGCGCCGCGCGCCATCTCGCCGCCCTCCGCCGCCTGCAGGCCGAGCGCGCGCCCGCCGCCACTCCCGCCGGACTCTCCGGGGAAACCGCGCGCCAACTCTACATCATGGAGCGCGAAACCAAACACATCAACGCCATGCTCCGCGCCTGCAAGGCGGGCATCCTCCTGCCCGACACGCTACGACAATCGCCGCGAGCCGCGTGACCATGCGACGGTCGTCTACACTTGATTTGATGTCCAGCCGCCGCCTTGCGACGCTCCTCGTCTGCGCACTCGCTTCCTCTGCCGCCGTCTCCGCGCAATACCGCGCCCCCGCGGGCTCGCTGCGCGTGAAGTACGGTATCGAAAAACTCCAGCACCTCGGCAGCGTCTTAATGATCGCCGCCCACCCGGACGACGAGAACACCGCGATCCTTGCCTACTTCGCGCAAGGCCGCAAAATGCGTACCGGCTATCTCTCGCTCACGCGCGGCGAAGGCGGCCAGAACCTCATTGGTTCTGAGCAAGGCGATCTGATGGGCCTCATCCGCACGCAGGAGTTGCTCGCCGCCCGCCGCGTCGACGGCGCGGAACAGTTCTTTTCACGCGCCATCGATTTCGGTTTTTCGAAAACCGCAGACGAGACTCTCGCCAAGTGGAACCGCAATGAAATCCTCAGCGACACCGTCTGGGTCATCCGCCGCTTCCAGCCCGATGTCATTTTGCTCCGCTTCTCAGGCACCCCGCGTGACGGGCACGGCCATCATCAATCGTCCGCCATCCTTGGCAAGGAAGCCTTCACCGCCGCTGCCGACCCGGCGCGCTTCCCCGAGCAACTCAAACACGTGAAGCCGTGGCAGGCCAAGCGAATTCTCTTCAACGTCTTCACCTTCGGCCGCGACGCGGAAAAACAAGCGGAAGCCATCCCGGACAAACTCACTATCGACGTCGGCCAGTACGATCCCACGCTCGGCCTCTCCTACGGTGAACTCGCTGGCATCAGCCGCAGCCAGCATCGCAGCCAGGGCATGGGCGCGTCCGAGCGCAAAGGCGCGCAGCCGCAGTACCTCACCGTGGTCGGCGGCGAGAAGGCGCAGTCTGACGTGTTCGACGGCGTCGACACCTCATGGTCGCGCGTGCCCGGCGGGGCGCCTGTGGCCGCCGCGCTCGAAGGCGCAGCCAAAGCCTTCCGCGTCGATCAACCCGAAGCCACCGTGCCTGCGCTCATCGAAGCGCGCCGCCTCATCGCCAGGCTAGACCGCGCGCAACCCTGGGTCACTCGCAAACTCGCCGGCATCGACGAAGTGATTGCCGACGCCGCGGGCGTTTGGGTCGACCTCGCCGCTCCCCAGCAAACCTTCATCGCCGGCGGCCCGCTCAAGCTGCAGGTGAATGCAGTCAAGCGCTCCCGCGTCGAGGCTTCGCTGCTCGGCGTCGCCTTCACCGGCATCGCTAAGCCGCTCGAGCTCCCCGCGCCGCGCGTGCTCGAATTCAACCGCCCCGTGCAGATCGCGCATGAAGCGCCGCTTGCCGCGGGCGTCTACAATCAGCCCTTCTGGCTCCGCGCCCCGGCCGGCGAAACGCGCTACCGCGTGGATGACCCGCAGTTGATCGGCCTCGCCGACACCGGCTCCGGTTATCGCGGCCGCTTCCGTCTGCTTGTGGCCGGTGAAACCATCGAAGTTGAACGCGACACCGTGAATCGCTACGTGGATCCGGTGCGCGGCGAACTCACGCGTCCCATCGTTGTTGCCCCGCCCGTGCTCGTCAGCTTCGCCGGCCGCTCGCTACTGTTCCCCTCCGCCGCGGCCAAGACCGTCGATATCGAAGTCCGCGTGCAGGAAACCAAGACAAACGGCGCGGTGCGCCTCGATGCGCCCACGGGCTGGCGCGTCGAGCCCGCCTCGCGCGACTTCAGCATTGAAGACGCCGGCGGCCTCGCCACCGTCTCGTTCACGGTCACCCCACCCGCCGCGCCCAACAGCCGCGGCAATCTCGAAGCCGTAGCCACGGTCGGCGGCACCGAAGTCCGGTACGGCACTCGCACCGTGGACTACGAACACATCCCCCCGCAGACAGTTTTCCGCGAAGCGCGCGCCGCCGTGGTCCGCACCGATGCACGTACGCTCGCGCGCCGCGTCGGATACTTCATGGGCGCCGGTGATGACGTGCCCGCCGCGCTCCGTCAACTCGGCGTTGAAGTCGAGATGCTCACTGCCGGCGATCTCACTCGCGCGGACCTCGCCCGTTACGACGCCATCGTCACCGGCGTGCGCGCCTACAACGTCAGCAAGGAACTGCGCGCCACGCAACCGCGCCTGCTGGAGTACGTCGAAAAAGGCGGCACGCTCATCGTGCAGTACAACGTAACACCCGGCGGCTTCATGGGCGGCAATCCTCGGCTGCTCGAAAAGATCGGCCCGTACCCCATGGAGCTTTCGCAGGAGCGCGTCACCGTCGAAGACGCGCCCATCCAGCCCACCAAGCAGGATCACTTTTTGCTGCAGGCGCCCAATCGCATCGCCGCCGAAGACTATGCCGACTGGGTCCAGGAGCGCGGCCTCTACTTCGCCACGTCGTGGGATGCGCGCTACCAGCCGCTGTGGGAAATCGTCGAGCCCGGCGAGAAGCCGAAGCAGGGCGGCACGCTCTATGCGCGGCACGGCCGCGGCGTCTACATCTTCACGCCCATGGCCTGGTTCCGCCAGTTGCCCGCGGGCGTGCCGGGCGCCTACCGCATCTTTGCCAACTTCCTGAGTGCCGGCCAGGTGACTGCGCAGTGAAGCCCGGCGATCACCGCGAACCGCCGCCGTTGCTCGGTACCTGGGGCCGCCTCTACACCGCCGTGGTGTTGTACCTGATCGTCATCATCGCGGCCATGGCTGTGTTCACCAAGGCCTTCAACCTATGACGCCGCTCGATTGGGTAGTGCTGGGCAGTTCTGTCCTGTTTATCGTGGCCTACGGCATGTGGAAGAGCCGGCGCAACGCCACCATGAACGAGTACCTGCTGGCCGGGCAAGCCATACCTTGGTACGCCATGGCGCTGTCGATCATGGCCACGCAGGCGAGCGCCATCACCTTCATCTCCACCACCGGCCAAGCATACACGGACGGCATGCGTTTCGTGCAGTTCTACTTCGGCATGCCGCTGGCGATGATTCTCATCTCTATGACCGCTGTGCCCATCTTCCATCGCACCAAGGTCTACACCGCCTACGAGTATCTCGAACGCCGCTTCGACGCTAAGACCCGCGCGCTCGTCAGCACCATCTTCCTCATCCAGCGAGGCCTTGCCGTGGGCGTCGCGCTTTATGCGCCGGCCATCGTGCTTACCGTGATCTTCGGTTGGCCGGACCAGTGGACCACTTTGATCATGGGCACGGTCGTCGTCGCCTACACCACCTTCGGCGGCATCAAGGCCGTCACGTGGACAGACTTTCAGCAGATGATCGTGATGCTGATCGGCCTCATCGCGGCACTGATCGTCGCCGTAGGTCTGCTCCCCGCCGAGGTTGCCTTCACCGACGCCCTCCGTCTCGCGGGCGCGGCCGGCCGCTTCAACGCCGTCGTCACCAGCTTCGATTGGAACGACCGCTACAACGTCTGGAACGGCCTGCTCGGCGGCATGTTCCTTGCGCTCGCGTACTTCGGGTGCGACCAGTCGCAAGTGCAGCGTTACCTCACCGGCAAGAGCGTCACGCAAAGCCGTCTCAGCCTGCTCTTCAACGCCGTCGCCAAGATCCCCATGCAGTTTGCCATTTTGCTGGTGGGCGCCATCGTGTTCGTCTTCTACATCTTTGAGAAGCCGCCCATCGTGTTTCAGCAGCAAGAGATGGCGCGCATCGAACAACGCGCGGGTTTCGCCCCGCTCGCGCAGCGCTTCGACAAAGCCTTCGAAGCCCGCCGCGACGGAGCCCGCGAGTTCCTCGAAAGCGGCAACCCGTTGCCCTTCCAACAGGCGCATGGCGAGATGGAGCGCGTGCGCAAGGAAGCCGCGGCCGGTGTGAACGACACCAACTACATCTTCCTCGCCTTCGTCACGCGCTACCTTCCCGCGGGCATGGTGGGCCTCATCCTGGCCGCCATCTTTGCCGCCGCGATGTCGACCATCTCCGCCGAGATCAACTCGCTCGCCACGGTCAGCGTAGTCGATATCTACCGGCGCTTCTGGAACCCCGGCGGGATTGACTCGCACATGCTCGCCGCCTCGCGCATCGCCACCGTCTTCTGGGGCGCTTATGCCGTCGGCACCGCCAGCTTCGGGCGCAACCTCGGCTCACTCATCGAAGCCGTCAATATGCTGGGCTCGCTGTTCTACGGGAGCCTCCTCGGCGTGTTCGTGCTCGCGTTCTTCTTCCGCCGCGTGGGCGGTAACGCGGCGTTCAGCGCCGTGCTTGCCGGTCAGGCGGTGATCTTCGCGCTCTTCAAGTTCACCGGCATCTCGTTCCTCTGGTACAACGTGATCGGCTCGCTTGTAGTGGTGCTCGTCGGCCTCGCGCTCTCAGCGGCCGCGCCCCAGCGCCGCGCCGCCCAACACAGCGAGTCCGCATAGGATCAACGGCGCCGCGGCATAGACCGCCGCACGCGCGCCTTCGCCGGCCCGCACCAGACTGAGCGTTGCTCTGGCACAACGTGATCGGTTCACTCGTGGTGGTACTCGCCGGCCTCGCGCTCTCGGCGGCCGCGCCCCAGCGCCGCGCCGCCCAACACAGCCAGTCCGCAGAGGATCAACGACGCCGCGGCATAGACCGCCGCACGCGCGCCTTCGCCGGCCCGCGCCAGACGGAGCGTTGCTCTGGCACAACGCGATCGGTTCGCTCGTGGTGGTGCTCGCCGGCCTCGCGCTCTCAGCGGCCGCGCCCCAGCGCCGCGCCGCCCAACACAGCCAGTCCGCAGAGGATCAAC